>JAAZFC010000134.1 GCA_012511955.1 Fibrobacter sp.
CAATCGCATCAAGACTACTTTGAAATTTGCTTCTCTTTGGGCCACCCTAATTATTGCCATTGGCTTCCTAGTATCTAAGATTTGGCCCACCCAACTCATTGGCATTTTTAACAGGAATCCAGACCTAGTAGAGATGGGTGTTCATGGAATTGGAATCTACTTTAAATTGATTCCCCTAGTGGGTATTCAAATGCTAGGCTCTAGTTACTATCAAGCTGTGGGCAAAGCTAATCATGCCACCATTTTGGGTCTGTCTAGGCAAATATTTATCTTCATGCCCCTACTCTTTATCTTGCCTCATTACTGGGGTCTAGAAGGGGTTTGGTGGTCGGCCCCCTTGTCAGACCTTGGTGCTTTCATAGTGACAGGTGCTTGCCTTCTTTATGAAGTAAAGCAGTTGGATAAAGCTAGTCAAAGTTTAAAAGAATCAGTTGTTGTTCAATGAAAGAATTAAAAGACGCCTGGGAGGGCGTCTTTATGCTAGCAAAGGAATTTTTTTGACCATTTGATTTATTTGTGGCAAGGAATGTCAATGTGCATATAGAAGTTATATTCTAGAGTATTTTCAATGAAAGAGGGCTGATTTTAATGAAATGGTTTGTTGTTGCACTCTTAATTATTCACTTTATTTTTGAATCCTTTTTGTTGATGCTGAATAAAAAGCATAGCAAAAAAGCAATACCTAGAGAGTTGCGGGGAGTTTATGATAGTGAACGTTACGCAAGATGGCAGGCATATTTTTCAGAAAGTCAAAATTTTTCCTTGCTTCATAAGGGCTATAATTTGTTTGTTCTGCTGATGTTGTTGATTGGGACTTTTCCCTTCTTAGAGGTTAAAGTCGCTAGTTGGACAGCTAAACCTATCCTGCAAACCCTATACTTCCTAGGAATTTACTATAGTATTATCTTTGTCCTCAATATTCCTTTGGAAATTTACAAAACATTTTCTTTAGAAGCTAGGCATGGCTTTAACAGAAGGACTCTAAAGACCTTTATCAAGGATAGCTTGATGAATTATCTCTTGAATCTAGTCTTAGGGGCTATAATTATTGCTCTAGCTAATTCTCTCTATTTAAGGTTTGCTGATAGTTTGTGGCTCTTTGGCCTTTTAGCTTCGATTCTAGTAAGTTTAGTCATGCTTTTAGCCTTTGCTTACTTAAATCCCTTGTTTTTAAGGATGTTTAATAAATTCACTCCCCTAGAAGAGGGCTCCTTAAACAGAAGAATTGAGGGATTGGCTAGCTCAGATGGCTTTAATTTAAGGTCCATATCGATTATGGATGCTTCGCGTCGTTCTAATAAGCTTAATGCTTTCTTTACAGGAATAGGCAAGAACAAAGAAGTTGTTCTTTTTGACACCCTCCTAGAAAAAATGGATGACGACCAAGTTATGGCTGTTTTAGCCCATGAGCTAGGTCATGCGGCCAATAAAGATACTTGGAGACTTTTTGGCCAACAAATTCTTTTAGTCTTTTTTTCATTTCTTGCTTTGGGCTTAATTTTGGCCAATAAAGGAGTTTTTCTGGCTTTTGGTCTGTCAGGAATTAATTTTGCTTTTGCTCTAGTTTTAGTGTTATTAATTGGTAAACCCTTATGGTTTTTCCTGATGCAGGCAACCGCCAATAATATTAGCAGACAATTAGAGTAC
>JAAZFC010000045.1 GCA_012511955.1 Fibrobacter sp.
TCAGATAAAGTAAGTTGTTTTTGGTTTCTTCTCTACCAAATACTATGTGGAATACGCAGTCGTTGCTAAGGGAATAATTTTTTTTGCTCATTTTAACCTCCTTTGAACAAATTTCTCGCCATACTACAATAGACGACAAAAGGAGGACTTTGTGCCACTTTAAATGAAAATATTTTAAAATGCAGTTATTTAGCTACAATTCCCCTCGGTCATAGAGGAGAGTAGTCAGTAGTCAGTAGTCAGTAGTCAGTAGTTAGTAGATAGTTTGCAGAAAGCGCCGTACTTACTTCTTTTTTGTGAATCTTGATGCAGTATTATGTGCAAAAATCTTGTCGCAACTTACAACTCTCCGAAAAGCTAGTTGCATCACCCAACTTCCTACTCTGCGAAAAGCTAGTGGCTTCACCCTACTTTATTCCCCACGGCGCTGGTAGCATCTTATCATCTCATACAGGAAGTTTTGTGCTTTAAGGGTAAAATTTGCCTCTTTAAGTTCTGCTTTAACTAATCTTTTCCACGATATTAACCTCTTTTATACCTTGGCACACAATTTGCTAATTGAGTTGTGGGAAGAACCCCGAGGTAAAAATGGTAAATGGACTTTATACAGCTCGCGACGGCATGGTGCTTATGCAACAGATGGTGGATAACACTTCGCATAATTTGGCTAATGCTAACACTACAGGTTTTAAAAAATCCCTGATGTCCACCATGGCGGCGGTGGATAATAGGCGTAACGATGAGGCACTTTTAGTGCACGATGAAACTCATTGGATGGCGGAAAATCGCGTTTCTTGGCAGCAAGGATCTCTGGTTTCCACGGAAAATCAGTTGGATATCGCCTTAGAAGGTGAGGGTTTGTTAATGGTGGAAACTCCCGAAGGTGTGCGTTTTACTAGGGGAGGCAGTTTGACCATAAATCCCCACAACGAACTTACAACTTTACAAGGTTTTAGCGTGCTTGACGAAGCGGAAAATCCCATTTTACTGGATGGCGCTCATATTAGCATTTCTAATGATGGTACCATAGAAGTGGATGGTATGTTTCAAGCCAAATTGGCGGTGGTAGATTTTGAAGATAAAAGTCTTTTGTTAAGAGAAGGTCGCGGTACTTATGCGCCTCAAGATTTGGCCATGGACTACGAAATAGCCACGGATTTTAAAGTGCGTCAGGGTTATTTAGAGGCTTCTAATGTGAATATTATTGAAAGTATGGTGGATATGATCCGCTTTCAACGCAATTATGAGCTCGACCAAAAAGCTGTGCACTCCATAGATGAAACTTTACAAAAAGCCGTTAACGAAATCGGCAGATTATAGGAGTTTTAAATGATTCGTTCACTTTATACCGCTGCTTCTGGCATGAAAGCCAACCAAACTTTTGTGGATAATATTTCTCACAATTTGTCTAATGTAAACACTGTGGGTTACAAAAAAAGTAAGATTGAATTTGAAGATTTAATGTATCAGACTTTGCAAGAACCTGGGGGGCAAAATGGCGATGGTACTCGCGCTCCGGTGGGGATTCAAATTGGTTTAGGAACCAAGGTTTTAGCCACCAACAAGCTTTTTATGCAAGGTAATTTGGAGCAAACGGGCAATAATTTAGATGTGGCCATTGAAGGTGATGGCTTTTTTCAAGTGCGTTTAACCAATGGCGAAGTGGCTTATACCCGTGCCGGCGCTTTTAAAATCAGCGGCGATGGTTATCTTACCACTTCCCAAGGCAATATTGTGGAGCCGGGCATTAGCATTTCCGACGATGTGCAAGATTTATACATAGATGCCAGCGGGCGCATTTTAGGTACGCTTACCGCGGGAGAACTTCCCGAAGAATTGGGGCAGTTGGAGTTGGCGCGTTTTGTCAATCCCGCCGGTTTACGCTCCCATGGTAGCAACTTGTTTACCCAAACCGAAGCCAGTGGTGAACCTATTATTGGGGAACCCGGGGAAGAAAATATCGGGGTGTTGCGCAATCAGTTTTTGGAGTCTTCCAATGTGCAAATGGTGGAAGAAATGGTGGCTATGATTGTAGCTCAACGAGCTTATGAAATCAGTTCCAAAGCCATTAGCACTTCAGATGAAATGTTGCAAACCGCCACTTCGTTGAAAAGGTAATTATGCAGTTTTTCCCTCTTAAATTTACAGCAAAAATCCCTTTAATTTTGGGGATGGTTTTGTTGTTATGGGCAGGGACTTGGGGGCAAAAAGCAGAGGTGGTTTTCAAAAAGTCCGCTGAAGTGGATCCCGGTACTGTTTATCTTTCCCAAGTGGCCAAGATCAAAGGCGATGCCAAATTGGTGCAGCAGTTGTCGAACTTGGCGGTGGGGCAGGCAAATTACCCTGGGCGCAGCACGCGTCTGAGTGTAAATACCATCGAAAGCTTTTATTTGCGTCCTTTAAATTCCCAAGGCGCAGAAATTAGCATTGTGGGTATGGGAAGCATAGAGGTTAAAGCTCGGGCGCGGTATTTGTCTCAAAAAGAATTGGCAGAAAAGCTATTGGCTCAAGTTTCTCCGCAAATGCAGGGCAAAAAAGGCCATGATTGGGATATAGATATACGCAGATTGCCTTCAAAAATAGCTTTGCCTTTACAAGATGTGCAAATTGTGGTGGAATTACCTGGTCGTTTTAGCGGTCAGGGGCAAGAAACAGCGGTTTTACAGGTTTTACAGAACCAAAAGGTGCTGAGCAGACATAATCTTTCTTTTGTCATCAAAAAATGGGGCACGGTGGTTAAGGCTAAAAGACCCATTCAGCGGCAACAGATTGTGCGCGCCGAAGATCTAAAAGTGGAGCGGGTGGAACTCACCAACAATAGGCGCAGAATTGTGCAAAATACCGCTGATGTGGTGGGGCGTACGGCTCTGCGCACCATTGGTCGCAATATGCAGATTTACGATAATTGGCTGGAAAGGCCGTATTTGGTAAGAAACGGCGATCCGGTGCAGTTAAATGTAGCGGTGGGAACCGGGATAATAAGCATTGCCGCCCTAGCCAAGCAAAATGGTTACGAAGGGCAAGTTATAGAAGTTTTAAATGAAAGTTCGCGCCAAGTGGTGCGTGCCAAAATCACAAAGGCAGGTGAAGCATGGGTAATCAATTAAATATCCGCAAATTTGGGAAGATGGGCTTTTTGTGCTTAGCTTTAATAAGTCCATTGTTTGCAAGGCCTAATTATTCGCTTTTCACAGATAAACGCGGTCGGCAGGCTGGCGATGTGGTAACGGTAATGGTTTTAGAAGCTGCCAAAGCCAGTAATGATTCCCGCACGGAAACCAACAATAAAAACAAAATCGGTGTGGGTAGCGAAAAAGGTAGCGGTCTTTTGGGATGGGTGCCAGGATTTGGTGTAAATGGTTCCACTAATTTGGAATATGATGGCAAAGGGGCCACTCAGCGCAATGGAGCTTTAAAAGCCACGGTTACGGCGCGGATTATCGAGGTTTTTAACAACGGTAATTTGCTTATTGAAGGGGTAAAAACTGTAACTATAAATAATGAAGATGAAATTTTAGAAGTGCGGGGCATTGTGCGTCCCGACGATATAAGTCCAGACAATACCGTGCTTTCTTATAAATTAGCCGATGCGAGCATAAGTTATACCGGAAGCGGTGTGGTAAATTCTGCCCAAGAACCGGGCATTTTTACCCGCTTTTTTAACTGGTTGTTTTAAAGGAGTCTAAGATGAAAAAGATGATTTCAATTTTAGCATTGACCGCCATGACTTTGTGGGCGGCGCGTATTAAAGATGTGGCGTATTTAGATGGTGCTTCTAATATGCAAGTGGTGGGTTATGGTTTGGTGGTAGGTTTGGCTGGCACCGGCGATGGTAATAGCACCCAATTTACCGTGCGTTCCGTGGCTAATATGTTGCAAAAATTGGGAGTAGAAGTCCCAGCAGATAAAATGCGCTTGCGCAATGTGGCTGCGGTGATGGTTACCGCCGAAGTGGCACCTTTTATTAAAAACGGACGCAAAATTGATGTGAATATCGCCAGTTTGGGCGATGCTCGTTCCCTAGAAGGAGGAACTTTGTTGATGACTCCTTTGCAAGGCACCGATGGCGAAGTTTATGCGGTGGCCCAGGGTGCAGTGAGCATTGGGGGAGGAGTGGCCAGCGATAGTCGTAACAGGGCGCGGGTGCGAAAAAACCATGCTTTGAGCGGAACCATGCCCGATGGGGGAATTGTGCAACGCGAAGTGCTTACCCAAACCGTGGGGGATGGGTATATGCGTTGGGTTTTGGCCCATCCCGATTTTAGCAGTGCAGTTTCCATGGCCCAAGCCATCAACGAGGTTTATCCCAGCGCAGCCCAAGCCGAAGATGCAGGGTCAGTGCGGGTGAATTTAGCCCTAGTAAAAGATGATATAATGAATATGATTGCTCGCACCGAAAACTTAGAATTTACCACATCGACGGTGGCCCGAGTGGTGCTAAATGAACGCACCGGAACCTTAGTGGCCGGAACTGATGTGCGCATTTCTGAGGTTGCGGTTTCGCATTCCAATGTGATGATACAAATAGATGCCCAAACCCAAGTTTCCCAACCCAATGCTTTTAGCGCCGGGCGTACCACCTCGGTTTTACAAGAACAAGTGGCCATGCAAGGTGCCGATGCCACCCCCGAATACAAAGTTCTGCCCGGAATTACTAATGCAGGGCAATTAGCCCAAGCCCTCAATTCTTTGGGAGTAGCCCCAAGGGATATAGTGTCCATATTCCAAGCGATTAAACGAGCGGGGGCTTTGCAGGCTGAGCTTGTCATAATCTAAGCCTTCTTTGGGCTGCGCAGGCGCTATGCTTCGTCAGACTGCAGATAAAAACGGCTCAAAATACTTGGTGTATTCTTCGCCGTTTTTCCTTTGTCTTTCTCGCCTAGCTTCCTGCTCGCTCCAAAGAACTATTCTTAGAGGGGTTGGGCTGCGCAGGCGCTATGCTTCGTTGCGCTTCAGTAGATCTCCGAACTTTACTCAACTGCTCTTAGCCGATTCGCATTAGCTAATCGGCA
>JAAZFC010000003.1 GCA_012511955.1 Fibrobacter sp.
GCGTTAGGGTCCGCAGCATTGGAACCCACATTGGCACCCCCCACCAAAGCGGCTACATACCCAGCCAAATCATCAATTGTATTGATATGTACGCCTATGGTATAAGAACTAGGACCTATATTATTACCTAAAGCATCATAAGCACTTATGGTTATAACATCGCCGTCTTTGATACCCAAATCGCCACCCTTGCCATTGTATAAGCTACGAATATCATCGCCAGTTTCTGTATGATGCAAAAAGCTTTGCGTATAAGTTACCGTTCCCTTTGCATCTGAATCCGAGTCTAAATTTCTAGAGAAATTAACCGTTTCGGTTACACTCGCTGGAGATTGCTCGTTAAAAGGCACACGAATATCACCCACCACAGTGCCGGCAGGAAAATTACCGTAGGAATCAGCCATTTTACC
Organism: Fibrobacter sp.; assembly: GCA_012511955.1. Lineage (GTDB taxonomy): Bacteria > Fibrobacterota > Fibrobacteria > Fibrobacterales > Fibrobacteraceae > JAAZFC01. Next base: position 411 of record JAAZFC010000003.1, read on the forward strand.
TTGCAAGATCATACCATTGGTAGGTAAAATCAAATGCCCTTGGTAATCCAGTTGAAATGCACCATTGCGTGTAAAATAAGTACCTTCACCATCAGAAACGCCAAAGAAAGCATCCCCTTCTATGGCCAAATCTAACATTCTACCCGTGGCATCTAAATTGCCTTGAGTGTGCATGGTATCTATGGACCCAATACTCATGCCCAAACCAACTTGTAAAGGATTTGTCCCCCCACCATTCCCAGGAGGACGGGAAGCACCTTGCAACAACTGAGAAAAGCTTTCCTCAAAAGTTATGCGGCCTGACTTAAAACCAGTGGTGTTCACATTGGCAATATTATTACCAATGATATCCATCCGGGTTTGATGATTTTGCAACCCAGAAATGCTTGATGATAGTGATCTTAACATATTATTTCTCCTTCCCTAAACCTAGACTTCTAAAACATTTAAAATGTAACGAGGCAAATAGTTTTGTCCATCAATTTGCACATTAGCACCATTATCAGTGTATTTAATAGCTTCAACTTTACCTTCTACATAAACGCTACCCACACTGCGATTTTGATATTCATCCATAATTTCTACTGTATATTGGCCATTATTGGCAGACAAGTTTTCTTTGGTCAGACCTTGCCAAGTATATGAGGTATTTAAATTTCCTTCTGTGTCTATTTTTTCATTAAACACCACCTCACCCTCACTGTCTTTTATAACCACCATTAGCGAAGATCTCTTATCGTGAGTTTGGATATTTATTTCCACGGGACTACCAGCATAATTTATTTCTGGAGCTGAAACCCTTACTTTTTTGCCTAAAAGACCAATGGATTGGGAATTTATAGCGCTTTGACTATTTAAGGTTTGCAAAGTCATAAATTCATTCATATTCTCCGCTAACCCCGTCATACTCTCCACCATAGTTTGAGAGTTTTCCAAAGAGGTAAATTGTGCCAGTTGGGAAACAAATTCCGTATCTTCGGTGGGGTTCAAAGGATCTTGATACCGCAATTGAGTCACTAAAAGATTCAAAAAGGCATCCTTGCCCATTTCATTTGATTCTTCAAATATCCTTGTGTCACCTTCTGCAAGCACTTTGCTCCTTCCATCCATAGATGAAGTTACTTTTCTAGCCTGTTGCTTGCTAGGATTCATCAGCTCTTCTAGCTCGTACGCTCTTGTTGTATCTATTCCAGTCATATTAACCTCAAGCAATTATTTCCATGCTATTGTATCCTAACCTTCTGCCAGTGTCTGCACCAACACCATCTACTTCTTCATTAGCAACTTTTGTGCCATGATTAAACTGCATACGCATTCGGCGACCTTTTTTAAGAAACTCGCGGTTGTAAGCTTCAAAAGAATTTTCACCCTCTTGACTCACGCTCACCTCTAAATCATCTATTTGAATTTGCTGTTTTTCCAAACTTTCGCGCAATTGGGACACATTGGATTCCAAAAGGTTTTTTACTTCTTGATTTTCCACCATCATTTGAACTTTAAGTTCACCAGGCTTTAACTCTATTTCCATTTGCACTTTGCCTAATTCAGGGGGATCTAAGCGCAAAGTCATCTTATTTTCTTTTAAATCAATAAGTCCAGCTATTTTTGTGCTTATCTGTTGCACCACTTGAAAACTATCTATACGCGCCTGCATATCTAAACGCGTGCTTAACTCTAAATGGCGTTCCGCTGCCTTTGTTTCCAGTTGTTGTGGCTCAGGATTTAACAAGGGTCGTATCTCATCTGCAAATTCTCTGTGGATATCTTTGCTAACAACTCGTGGGGCTATTAAATTTTCTAAAGGCTCTTTTTCTGATAACTTTGGCTCTGTAACTTCTGTTTTTATATTTTCTTTAACATTGATTTCAGGCTCTAACAACCGTTTTTCGACTAAATCATCCACTTCTTTTTGCATTGATGCAAAAACTAGATTTTCCCCCTGCAACTCGCTAGCTTTTGTTTGAGTATTGGATAGGTTATCTTGATTTTTAAAAAGTTCATCTTGAGGCGAAAGATCTTCTTTTGTAGGCGCAACTTCTATAAGACTTGTAAGCTCTGGGTTCTCTAAAAGTTCATGAATATGATTTAAAAAATGCAGAGCTTCTTTAATCTTCGCCACTTTGTCTATATCTAAAAGTGCCGTATTATCGATAATTTCTTGTAATTTTTGCCCTATTTCATCGCCATCAAGTTTTTGCTGGGCAAACAGCAACTGTCCTAATTGCGCATATAGTTCCTGGCTTAGTTCGGAAATAACATCTAAAACTTCCTCTTTGTCGTCTAAACTCAATTCAGAAAAATCTATGTGTGGTAAAAGAGAGTGCAAAAAATCAGTCAAAAGCACGGTTAAATCACCTAAAACTTCTTCAGAAAGATCTAAACCGGATAGTAAATCTAAGTTATCAGCTAAAGCTTCTGTATTTATTTCCTGTCCTAATTCGGTCAAAGACAAAACCTCTTCTGAATCGGACATTAAAGTTTGTAAAAATATGTTAAAAATACCAGCATCTGAACCTTTCCAATCAGTGCCTTTCATAAAATCGTTGCCATGTCCTAAACTCGTTAAATCTTGCACTTCCATATCACAACCCTTCTTTTTTCCAACCTAAAGTTTTAGTTATATTAGCAGCACGCCGATTATCCATGGCTCCTATAGCAGCCATTAGCTTCGCTTGAGCACGCACTTCGGGCACTCTTTTAATAATCCTAGCTATGGAGACATTGTCTAAATTCAATAAAATAGGAGCAGCTTCTACTGGCTTCATAGAGCCATAAACCTCAGCTAACTCTTGTACCTTTTGTTCGGACAAACTTTTAGATTCATCCACCAACTTGTCAATTCGCTCCCTTTCGGCAAAAACTTCATTGCGCAATTGGGCATTTTCTGCCCGTAAAGCCTCTAAGCGAGCAATTTCTTCCTGAATTTCTTTTTTAGCTTGCTCCAAAGAATCGGCCATTTTTACATTAGCTTTGTATAAATTACTTTGCTCTTTATCAAACTGCTGTTGTTCGCTATCAAACCTCTCTAAATAACCCGATAGCTGTTCTTTAAGCACCGATGTATCGCTAAACTCCAAGTGTGCCACACCCGTACCTAACAATACCGCAAAGAAAACCACAGGAAAGACCAATAGCGAAGCTATGCCTACTCCAATAATATCTCTAGCTTTTAAATTCATATTAATCTCCAAGCGCTACAACACACCTAGCAATTAATATGCCAAATAAAAAACGCTGAGATGATATCATCTCAGCGTCCAAGCTAAAGTGTTGGTTTACAGTAATGAAACAATTTTTAGAGCGATTTGATCCTCAATGGCAGGACTAATCCTATATCTGTTATTCTGCACTTGTTCCGTTACTTTATTCACTCGCACAATGCGTTCTTTCTCCCAATTACTCTCAGCATTTAAAAGATCTTTGCTTTTAGCTAAGCTTTCTTGGGACAACACAACCCTATCCACTTGAGCCTGGGCAGGTGCAGACCGCTCAGCACTCTTGCGGGCTTCGGGGTTGCGGATAAATTCCGCCACTCGGGCCACTATTGGAGTCTGCATAATTTTAACCTCTTCTATGTTACACCTATTATATATATCGCCATTTTAATAATTAACTTTAGAGCAAAGCATTAATTTATTTTAAACCTAAATCAGATTTAAGTTCTTTATATAGGTAAACTAGCTCTTCATTTTGTGGATATTTTTTAGCTCCCATTTCTAATAGACCTAAACTTTCCTCGATTTTATTACTCATTATATAAACTTTTGCTAAAGCCAAAGTATTTTCAGCGTTGGCTTCAATCATTGTCGCCGTAGCAAGTATAGGCTCGGTATACTCATACAGCTCCAGGTCAAAATACAAAGCCGCCAAAGAAGCTCCATGCACTATTTCTCCTTTGCCTACCGCCAAACCCATTTTTAAAATATCCACCGCCAAAGCAACCTGTTGTCTTTCGTGCCAATAAACTGACAAAAACTTACAGGCCTCAACTTTCATTTGCACATAATCCACTGGAGTTAAGGTAGGTTCTTCTTGAAAGCACATTAAAGTACCATATATATGGGCTGCGTCTGTGGGTAAATCCATGGTTTTTAAAATTTGCGCAAAAACTAAACGAGCAGCGGGCAATAAAGAATTGCGCTGTATATATTGCGATAAAATATCATAAGCCTCTTGCAAATTTCCTTGCTGAGCTTTTACTTCTGCAATTTTTACGGGAGCCATTTTAAGCAAATGTTGATCTTCTCCCACCTTTTCTGCCCTTTCCATGCTTTTGCTATACCACTTAATTGCATTTTCATACTCTCCTAAATCCAAATAAGCATTTCCCATAGTGTAATACTTCATAGCATTCACATTTTTGGGGTCTAAGACTATATCTTTTTCCAAAAGTTTAAGGTTGCGCTGCTGCTTCTCTTTTATAGTTGCAAAATCTGTATAACCCGTATGTATAACTTTAATGCTTAAAAATTTAACAGGGATTTTTAACTTTTGTAAAGAAGGCATCACTTGTTCATGTACTCTTCCTTCGAATCTGATTTGATTATTATTAGGGAAAAGACGAATTTGATTGAACACCGCACCAGTTAGCCCGATATCTTGGCTATTTTTAATCAAAAAACTATAGGCTTCATTGGCCACTGCGCTTTCCACCAACTTTTTTATCGCATCTTTATCAGCTGCCAACAACACATCGTCAGCATCTAACCAGAAAATCCACTTTCCCTGCGCCTCTGCCAAAGACTTGTTGCGGGCAGCAGAAAAGTCGTTTACCCAAGGAAATTGCACCACTTTGGCCCCAAAGCTTTGGGCTATACTAACAGTGTTATCAGTGGATCCTGTGTCCACTACAATAAGCTCATCCCATAAACCAGTAATGGCTTCTAAACATTTAGATAAATACTTCTCTTCATTTTTTACTATCATACAAACAGATAATAAAATGTCTGTATCTTCTGCATTATCCGGTGCTAAAGCTCGCTCCATTCTTGTTTTAGCTTCTTGCATTTTTATATGATTACCGCTAAGTTCATAAGCTGTAATTAAAGCCAGCCAAGCTTCGCGGCTTAAAAGTTCATCTTTGGCTATACCCTGCTCCAAATAATAAATAGCCTTGGCGTACTGCCTGCGAGCCAAAAATATCTTACCTAACCAAAAAGAAGTTTCTATAACCATGGGAAACTCTTCTTTAAACTTTTTTGCAATTTCTAAGGCAGCGGCATATTCCTTTTCGCGGTATAAAATATTGCATAAAAACTCGTAGACGTACATGCGTATCACATTGTAATTTTGTGCTTGGGTGCTTTTTTCCACTCCCAATTCCAATGATTTATACAATAGTGGCTTCGCTATAGCATGCTCATTGTCAAAATAATGCGCCTCGCCTAAATGAAAAGTCGCTTCTAAGGAATTTTTATCGTTTTCTAAAGCTTGCTTGTACCAAGCCTGGGCTTCTTTATACTCTTTTAATCTAAAGAAAGACTTACCAATGGCTAAAATTGAAGTCTGCCAAGCATCATAATTTAATTGTTTAGAGTTGGGGATTTCTAAAACTTCTTTATAAGCCAAAATGGCTTGGGTATGCTGTTCCAAAATCGCATAGCTATCCCCTAATTGGGTAGAAATCACTGGATCTTTACCGCGGTCGGGTTCTAACAAAAGCAAATCTAAATTCCGTTGAGCTTTTTGCTTGCGCATCTCTTCATCTTCATAGCCTGTATGCCAAATTTGCACATCAGTGCGCACTTGTTTTAAGCCCAAATTTTGCACTGCAAAAACTATTTGTTCGTGGATTTTACGACGAAAACGCAATTCTGGATGATTGGGGAACATTCTAATTTGAGAAAACACTGCACCAATAGCTAAACCAGCTTGGGTATTTATAACTTCAAAAGAAAAAACTCTATCCAAATCTTGCTGTGTCAATTGTTTTAACGATTCTACTTGGTCTTCAGGAATCACATCGTCCGCATCCATAAATAAAATCCAAGTTCCCGTAGCATGCTCTAGGCTTTGATTGCGCGCTAGACTAAAATCATTTTCCCATTTATTTTCTATGAATTTTACTTTAGGATAGCGTTGGAGAATTTCTAAAGTACCATCCGTGGAACCTGTGTCATTAACAATGATTTCATCAGCCACAGGGAGAAAACTTTCTATGGCTGTGGCTATATTTGCTTCCTCATTTTTTACAATCATACATATTGATAAAGTCTGCCCCATGCTTAGTCCTTGACAAAGGTTAAACGATAATTTTTAATATACAAGACTTCCAAATTGTCAGCGAAATTAGAAAAATAAAATAACACATCTAAATCTCTATGCTGAAATCCTCCCTTTAGCATAGTGTTTTTAATACTTTCATCTATTTCTAATTCTTTATTTTGCAAATCAAACCCCAAAAACTCCAAATGCTGTATAAGCCTTTTTAGGCGCAAAGTTGTATCAGCCATAGTTAAACTATTGGGCATGGTAATATACTCCCTACTAGTTTTTAAAATTAAATTTAAAAAATAGCGAGGGTTATTAAGCCTAACATTTAAAGTACCTCCCTCGGCTAAACCTTGCACACAATCTATGCAAAAATCTGGTGTTCTTTCCCATAAATCAGAAAACCCATGGTTACAAATCACACTATGATAGTCCCAGTCACTCAAAGGCCAAGATGCACTTAAATCTTTCATATAAATTACATCTTTGTCATTATCCAAAGCCAAACCTGGAGCTAAAACTAAAGATTTAGCATCCCAACCAAGTTTTTTATAAGCAGACAGTTCCGCTGACCCCGCTTGTAACAACAATAAACGATTTTCAGTTGTACCTTTTGCTGGTTGTAACCACCAATTATCTGCATTTTTGGTGTAAGCACACAGTAACTCACTCATTCAAAACCCTCTAGTATTGATGTTATATCTTTTAAATTAGGATCTACCTCTACAGCGTTTCTCAAATAAAGCAAAGCTTCTGCTGTAATATTTGTCTTTTTTGCCGCTTCCCATAAATTTTTCAACGAATCATTGTCCAAAGGATAAAGTTCCACAGCCTGTTTAAAAACCTCGTAGGCTGTAGTAAAATCGCCCCTATAAAAAGCCCCTATTCCCATACCATTTAAAGCATCCAAATTAGTAGGGTCTATATCTAAAACATCGCCAAAAACTAAAATTCCCTGATCCACATCTTGTTTATCGATAAAATCATGAGCTTTTTGTAATAACTTTGGAATATTATACTGTTTTTGCTCTGAATCTTTGTAAGCATAAAGCATTTTCTCTACTTCATCTTGCTTAATCTGCTTATAAATGCTTTGAAATTCAGGATTTTCGCCATTAACATTTTTTACCAAAGTCAAAACTTCATCAAAATCTTGGGGTTGCTTTGCTTTTTTTCCACTGTGATAAAAATTGCTAAAAGCATCTAAAAACCAAGGATTCTCAACCACGGCTTTCTTAAAATAATTGTAAGCTGCCAGATAATCTTGCCTATACCATTCTGCAATGCCATAATTGTTTAAAGAACGATAATATTCTGGCTCCAGAGGCAAAACCTCATCTAAAAGTTCTAAAGCTTGCTCCCATAAACCCTCGCGGAGTAGATTTTCTATTTCCGCATTATAGCTACGCAATTGGGCTAAGTTCTCCGCAGAAAGGGGATTTTCGCTTTTTAGTCTTTGCAATTCGTGGGAAATCATTTTCAAAACTGGCGATGAGGGATTATATAATAATGCTTTTTCTAAAATAGCTTCCACAGCTTTAGTATCGCCTAAACGAATGCAAGTATCATGAAAATTCAATAAAACATCTTCGTCGCCAGGCTTTATGGCCAAAGCTTTTTTAAACCAAGTACTGGCTTCGGCAAAAAAACTCTGATAGTACCTGACTAGGCCCAAATAATTGTATATCATAAACAAATCCTGACCACTAGGCACTAAAGATTTAAGTAAAAGCAGAGCCTTTTCAAATTCCCCTTTTTCTAACAAAGATTTAACTTCATTTTGCCATTTATCCCAAATATTCAAGTCTGCAACAAACTGCAAATTTTTAACTTCAGGAAACTTTTCTCTCAAAACTCTTAGCAACTCCAATGAACTTTCCACAGAGTAGTGCTGGGCCAAAAACTCTTTAATAAGAGTGGCTGATTTTTCTGCGGTCAGACGATCTTCTAAAGCTAAGCGATAGTGAGTAAATGCCTGGGTAAACTCCTGGTTTTGCTCGGCAATTTTACCTTGTTGCAAACTGTAATAGCCCACTGAGTGATTGGCTAGGCCATTTTCTCGACCTTTAGACCATTTTTGTTTAAAAATCAAATCATTTTTCAGCATCTGCGTGGTCCAATCTATTTGCGCACCTTTAAAGCTCACGCTGCCAAAATGAAATAAAAAACTATCATCGGCCACTAGCAATTTATAGCCCAAATATCTGGCCCTGCAAGAATAATCATCATCTTCAAAATTACCGAGTCCAAAAACCTCATCAAAAGGTCCCACATCTTTTAAAACATTTTGTGGAATTAGCATGCAAAAACCTTTTGCCCTGCTGATTTCCCATGCAGACAAATCATTGGCATCTTGAATTTCCTTTGCTAATTGTGTAATCTCTGCTTCGCTTTGGTAACTGAAGCCATTGACTATTTGCGGTCCCCCCACACTATTGGAACGACACGAAACAATGCCCGCTGAGGGGTGATTTTGTGCGCATCGCACCATATTTTCTAAAAAGTTTGGACCACATATAGTATCGTTATTCAAAATTAACGCATAGTCCCCAGTAACAAGCTCTAAACCTTGATTCCATCCTTTGGCTACCCCCAAATTTTCGGCATTATGTATAACTTTTGCACCAGAAATAGCATCAAAATACTCTTTGGTGCCATCGGTAGAACCATTATTAACCAAAATCAGCTCATATTTCTGCCGGCAATGCTTTGCTAAGCTCTCTATGCACTTTTTGGTATATTCCAGCTGATTTAGTGCTAATATTATGATAGAAACTTTCTTTTCTAAATGGTAAGCGCTTTGGCAGGCTTGGGCTTTGACCAGGATTTTTTGACTTTCACCCCATAGAATCTCTTCGGGTAAAAAGCCTGCACTATTGACTTTATGACCGAGGTAATTAGGATTGTAATCCACATGATCTGCGTTTTCCCAACTTTCCATAAAGTCAATAGCAAATCCCCCCTGCATAATTTCGCGCCGCACATCGTGGGGGGATAAAGCGCTATTCGTGTTATAATTAGCTTCGGGGCATTGATAAAATGCATTTTCGAAAAGCACAAATAATGTATGCAATTTATGTTTTCGCAAATGGCGGATGTATTTAGCACTACCAGGAAGTTCTAGGGAACTAATATTCCACACCAAAACCTCGCAATCCTCGGGCAGAACTTCGCGATTTTGTAGATCTAAGCAAACTCCTAGAGATAAAACTCCAACTTTTGCGGAAATATTTAAATGCCTATGCAACTGCATAGGCATTTCAACTATCTTTTCTGTTTTATTTCCCAAACTTTAACCGCCATTCAAAGAAGTGTGTTATTCTATGCAGCTTCTAGTTTTAGCAAACGCTTAGCACCCGCTATGGAATAGCCCTCGATTTTAAGCAGATGCTTTATGCGCTCAAGCTTAGAAATGCTATCATCATCATAACGACGCTGGCGACCACTAGTTCTATACAAATTAATATAAAAATGAAATTCCTTTTCCCAAAACCTCAATGTATGGGCAGGAATAGACAAAAATCGGGAAACATCGCCAATGCCAACTAATGTATTTAAAGATTTCATAATATCTCCTTAGATTATACACTAGTAAAGCAAAAACCTTGCCATTACAAAAGCTTAGTTTATCCTTTAGTATATACTTTAACTATTGAAAGTTCAGGAATATTTTTCAACTCTTAGGTATATTTTTCCTTATTTTTTAAACATCTGCTGCAAAGAACTTATTCCTATAGAAGCTTGTTGTGCTGCCTGTTTATTTTCTTCTAGGATTTTTTGATAAACTTCTTCTCTATAAATGCTTATTGCTCGAGGCGCATCTATTCCTAATTTTATGTTGTTGCCGTCTATTTCCACCACTATTACTTTAATATTATCTGCTATGCGAATAGACTCACCAGGTTTTCGAGTTAAAACTAACATGACTATAGCTCCTCCGGCATAAGTAATTCTCTAGTGGTGTATTTGCCATCATCTAAAATAACTTGCTTGCCTATCTTTTTTTCGATATTTATCAATACTGGACCAGACAAGTTTGCGGTGGATTCCTTAGCCACAGGTTTTAAAGTTACAATAACAAACAATAAAAGATCCTTTCCATCTTCTATTTGTAAATCTGCAATCTGCTCTTTGCTCAGCTTGGGGGAATAATCTTGACGAAAATTCAGGGGATTAATCATCAAGAAACGAATCTTAGGGTCGTCCACCGAATTAAGCCAAACAAAAGGTTCATGCTCAGCACTCATGGACAACAAATATCTAGTCAGGGATTCAAATCCGGGTACACCACCTTGAAAATGAATTACATCGGAAAGATCATAAGCCATACCATGCAATTGTTTTTTTTCTTCTACCATAAAGACCTCAAACAAATTATAGACAAATTATTTAGTTATTACAATAAAAAACAAAAAGATCGGGCCAGCAGGCAGCTTGACCCGATCTCACGGAACGGAGGAAAACTTATTGGTCGAAAAGACCCAAAATACTCTTAGGCAAGGAATTTGCTTGAGCTAGCATAGCCGTAGAAGCTTCGTTGAGAATTTGATAACGCACCATTTCCGTTGTCATACGCGCAAAATCAGTATCTCTAATAGTGGACTCCGCTGCCTGGGTGTTAGATTCTTGAACCATCAAGTTATTAACCACAACTTCTAACCTATTCATTAACGCTCCTAGGGTAGCTCTATTGCTACTTACACTAAACAAAGCGTCATCCAGTTCATCTACAGCCAAATAAACAGAGTTTAAATCAGCAATTCCTGAAGTCTCCAAACCCAAGGCATCTAAAGTTACAGATTGAATACTAACATTAATAGTATCAACACCTATGCTATTATTAACCCCTAAATGTATAACTGAAGGGCCACCCAAAGAACCAAAAGAAGTGGTTTCATCATTTAAAATCTGCATAGAGTTGTATTGGGTTTGGTAAGCAATACGATCAAGTTCTTCTTTAAGAGATTGATATTCCACATCCATATAATTGCGATCATTGCTGGTCCACACGCCGTTAGCTGATTGCACTGCCAACTCACGCATTCTCTGTAAAATATTAGTCACTTCGTCTAAAGCGCCTTCGGCGATTTGTAGCAATGAAGTTGCATCATGAGCATTGCGTGTCACCACAGCAGAACCGCGAATTACTTGGCGTAATTGCTCAGAAACTGATAAATTTGTAGGATCATCTGCAGCTCTATTTATTCTTAGCCCCGTACTTAACTGAGTCATTGCATTTCGTAAGCTTCTGTCACTTACACTTAATGACTGCTGGGACACCAAAGCTGGTATATTATGATTTATTCTAGCCATATCTCCGTTCCTATTTTATATATCTGCTTACAACTAAAGCAACTACCGTGCCAATACTTTTATGCTGTTTTTTACTGTATACTTTCATTTTTTTCACTATTTCAAGGCATTATTTTCCTTATCAGCAAGTTTTACCTACAAAAAGTTCAATAATGTGGGGGTTAAAACTCGGCTAGCACTTTGTAGTGAAGCAGTGAATATTGATTGAGATAACATAAAATCAGAAATTGCTTCGGCAAAGTCTAAATCTTCTAATTGTGACTGCAACCTCGTAGTTTCAATGATATTTTCATTATTTCTATCCATGGTAGCCTCTGATCTATTCAACCAAGAACCCACCGTGGCCTGTTGGCTAATAATTCTTTGAAAAGAATTGTCTAAATTGGTTATGCTTGTCTCTATCTCCCCTTGCTTGTCGGTATGTAATCCTTGCATAAGCGTAATTATGGAGCTAAAATTATCCATTTCAATTTCTTTACCAAAGATATTATCTGGGTTGATGTTAATCTGCATTACAGTACCTGTTTCCACCTCGCGATTAATAGCACCATTGTGGTTTTTCATCTCATTGCGACGCACCCAGTCAAATTCGATTTCTAAACCATCAGAAACCCCGGGAATAGTAGTGGCAGCATTGATAGCGCCAACGGTTAAATAAGTGATAGTACCATTCACATAATCCAACTCATAATCCACTCCTTCTACTAAGTGAGGTGCTGACAGCTTTACCGTACCTGGAATCACCCTATTGACTTGGGGATTTCCATAATTACTCAAAGTGGCTTCGGCGTCGTTTACATTGCGGTCAAACAACTGCATAGGAACCCCTATGACCACCGCTTGGTCTGAAGGGTCAGGAAGCGCTCCCCCAGGGGGAATTTCTCCTGCAATCTCATTCATGGTTATTTTACCATGCAAAACTGTATATGGTGGAATATGTATATCTGTACCAGAAAACATATATTCACCTTTGTAAGTAGCATTGGCCACATTCACAAACTGCAAAAGCATTTGATGCACTTCGTTATTAACATAACCTCTATCTCTAGCCAAAAGCGTGTCAGTAGCTCCTTGCAGAGCCAACTCTCTCACTCTTTGGCTCAAGTCATCCATCTCCATCATGGTAGAATCTAAAACGGCTAAGTAGTTATTACCACTGCTGGCGTTGCGCAGATTCTGTTCACGATGCGACAAATTGCTACGCAAAGCCATTGCGTTTACAGCATCCACTGGATGATCAGAAGGTCTATTTATTCTTTTTCCCGATGACAAAGCCTCTTGTAAGCCTGCCATTTTAACCTGATTTTTACCTAAATTCCACTGAACCGTGTTGTTTAGTTGTCCAAAAGTTATTCTAGCCATGATTCCTCCTTACATTCTCATTAAAACATCGAGCATATCGCCAATGGTGGTTAAAAACCGCGCCGATGCTTGGAATGTATGTTGATATTTTATAAGACTGGCAATTTCTTCGTCTAAGTTTACTCCGCTGATGGATTCTTGCTGGTTAGACAATTGCGCTACCAAATAGTGTTGAGTTTCCAGCTCTAACTTGGCTTGATTGCGCTCTACCCCCAAACGGCCGATATAACCTGCATAAAACTCATTAAAGTTGTTGGCATAACTACCATTCACTTTTTCATTCATGGTTTTGGCAGATCGCAGCAATGAAATGTTCAGTGCATTATTACCATCTCCCTCTCCAGAAAACCCTCTATCATTGTACTGAAAACTCACCGTAAAACTATGACCAGCAGCATAAGCAGGATTCAAAATCCTCACTCGACCAAGTTCATGGTCAATGACATAATCTTTATCTGCCCCCAATAAAAGTTCGTAACCTGTGGCTGTATCCACTACTTTTACACTTCCTTCAACTATATCCCTATACTTTAAATCCACGTTAGTAAGAGTTAAGGTGTTGTCAGAATCCATTGCTAAAGTTGCATCCATGGGAGTTACCACATTCCCCCCTTGGGCAGCAGCAATATTATTTGAACTTTCCATAATGGCCGCTGAAAGCGACATGGTGATGGCTGAAGTTTTACTTGAATCAAAAAACTCTACACCAGTTAAATGATCTATGGTATAACCCTTAGCATGAGCTTCATTCACTTCGCGAACAATACCGGTCACCAGGACATCTAATTCTTTTTCAAAGCTAGGGATAATTTCATCGCGAATGTCAAATAAAGCCTTTAACTCTCCATTTTGAGGTACAAAAGGCTCGTGGGTTCCTACAAAACGCAAACCATTATAAGTAAATCTAAAACCATCAGGCTCCACTAAAGTATGCCGTACAGTTTCTAATTCAAAGGCTCTTTGGGGACTAACTAACATATTCCCCCCGGTGGTTACAGTAACTGCACCAGTGCTATCTTCCACATAAGAAATGGAAACCATATCTGCCAGTTCTTTTAGCAAAGTATCGCGCAAATCTCTGCTGTCATTGGCGTTTTGTGAATGAATACTTTCTGAATTAACCACTTTATAGTTCAGATCTGATATCTGTTTAGCCAAATTATTTAATTGTTTTGTTTTAGCTTCTATTTCATCGTTAATAGACAACTTATAATTACGCATTTCTTGAGCAGTATAATGAAATCGTTCAGTCATCACAATAGTTGTGCTTTTCAAAGTTTCTCTACTACTCTTATCACTGGGATTGTTTGCTACATCAGACCAGGCATCCCAAAAGTCTTCCATCACTTGAGCTATGCCATTTTCTGAGGGTTCTTGATGAATGTTTTCTATGCGTTCAAAACCATAATTCACCATTTCTTTATAGCCATGGGTGGCCAATTGCTCCACCAATTGTTTATCTACAAAAGCATTGCGTACACGCTCTATAAAGCGCACATCTACGCCGAAACCCACCTGGCCAAAAGCTCCATCTTTGCGACTTTCAGCCACCAAAGCCAATCTTTTACGGGAATAGCCCTCAGTATTGGCATTAGAAATATTTTCACCAGTTACATGCAAGCCCATCTGTGAAGCATGTAGGGCTCGAGATCCTATGGAAAGTCCTGAAAATAACGACATAACTAGCCCCTCCGATTTATAAGGCTGACATGCTCTGAACTGCGTAAAGCTGTGCTACCTTTAGCATTGTAAGTCTTATTACTTTTTGCTTTAACACTAGCGGGAACTTTTAGCACTGTCTCCATAAAAAGTTGGTTCTTAGCATGGGCAGCGTTAATAAGAGTTGCATTAATTTGCACATTTTCCTCAATATCTATACGCAATTGTTTTAGCTCTTCCATAATAGGCAAAAGTTTGGAATAATCTTCCTTGGGAAAAGCCCCTTGAAGCTGTTTTATATTAGCTATGGGCTCTCCATGGCGCTCAGACAACATTTCCATAAAAGCTATGCGATTATCATTTTTAAAAAAAATCTGTTCGGTAATTTTTTCCATTTGGGGCAGTATATTCCCTAAAGCCACCATATTATTTTCTACTACTGCTGTTCTCTGCTCATGCACCAAGCCTTTAAACTTTTGATAATCAGCCTCCATACGAGCAAGCAGTTGCGTTAATCCATCTAATTCCTTTTTAATGGACATTTTGAACCTCCGTGTTCCTTATTAAACTTCTGTTAGCAAGTACATTTTGTACATAATCTTGAGTTTCTTTATAATTAGGTATGCCATCGTGTCGCTCTACTGCACCAGGACCGGCATTATAAGCCGCCAAAGCCAGAGCTTCATCACCATCAAAGCGTAGAAGCATTTGTTTTAAATAACGAGCTCCACCTAAAATATTCTCTCGCCCATCCCAAGGATTTTGCACCCCCATTTCTTGGGCGGTTAAAGGCATTAATTGAGTCAATCCCATGGCTCCCTTAGCAGAGCGTGCCAAGGAATTCCCTCCAGACTCTTGGCTTATTAAAGCACTAAGTAAATTTTGATCTAAATCAAAAGCTTGAGCAGCTTCCTTCACCCATTTTTGTATTTCTTCGGTGCTAGCTTTGGGAGCTAAGGCTTGGCGACCATAATTTTGCAAAGCTCTCACTTCAGCTGCGGTGCCATACCCACCACCTAAGTCCTCATAAATCTTTTTGGTCAACCCCATGCTACTTACTTTAGATATGTGGCCTGCCAGTTCTTCATCTAGCATTTCGGTAAATATTTCCCGAGCATGGCTGGCATCTTCACTATGTACTGTTTTGCGCATGGATTTTAGCATTTGATGCACAAACATCGCTTCAAAATCTTGAGCGATTTTCCACTTTTTCTTATCAGTGGCCATAGCATTACCAACACTTTGTTGATAGTTTGTTGAAATATTTTGTGCCTGCATATTAATCCTCAACCATTAGCAAGCAAATCGCGTGCCAAAAGATTGAAACTATGCAGATTATTTTTTTGAGAAGTGTTTTATGATTTTATTTCTATAAGCATCCCCACCTTTAGCAAAATAATTTGCCATATACTTTTGCGCTCGTGGAGATTCTAACTTATAATATTCATAAGCTAAGGCTAAGTTTTTTTCAAAAAACGGATCAGAAGCTTTATGTTTCACTGCTTTTTGCATAACATTGATTAGCGCGTCCCATTGCTTTTGCTCGCCTAAAAGCATCGCCTGCAATTTCCAAGCCGATTCCAAGGAAGCATTGTACCTAGTAGAATGACGCAATTCTACCAAAGCTTCATTTAACATGTTTTGTGAAGCGTATAGCAGAGCTAGCTGTTCGTACAATAAAGCTTTACGAGGCTGTTGCTTGATTTTTCGTTGCAGTGAAATTCGTTGATTTTCGTATTCTCTAAAACTATATTTTTGTACTTTCCTATCTTTCCATTGGGGATTGTATTGGGACCAAACCATGGACATCAGTTCTTGTCTTAAAAAATACCTATCCATATCTTTACCAGCTTCCCGATGCAAATATTTATGCAGATAACTTATACCTTTCAAAGTGTCTGCCAAATGATAAACGCTTAGCACCCCCAAATTTCTAAGAGTTTCTAAATGAGTGGAGTCTATGCTATAAGCTTTGCGTAATGCAATATGCGCCTGCCCAATATTTTCTTGTTCTTGATAAACCGTAGCCAAAAGATTCCAATAAATTACATTTTTATGGTCTAATTCTATGGCTTTTTGCACATAAGTTAAAGCTTTGCTAAACAAGGCTTTTTGTAAATAGACTTCACCCAACCAACGGTTTGCCTCAGCACTTACAGTTTTTCTACTTTGGAGCTTTGTCAAAATATTTATAGCACTATCCAATTCAGAAGCTTTAAATAGATCTTTCTCTGTTTTGCTCAAAACTTGTTGTGTGCCGTATTCTGCCCAAGATTCTTGATTCATATTATGGCGAGCTATGCCAATAAAGACAATGGCTTTTTGCAGGAGTAGTCCCTCGTCACCGGGCTGAGCGGCTAATTTAGCACTAATTTCCTCATGGGCGCCCTCCATGGTACCCGCAGATTTTTTGGCCAAAGAGCGAATTTGTTGGTCAGTATTTTTAGAGGATGACGGCTCAAAATGAGATAAAATAAACTCACTGCCAAAATAGAAAAGCACAAAAGAAAGCAAAAGAATGCCACTAAGAATAAAAGCCACGCCTTTTCCTAGCCTAAATTTGGGAGAATGTTCAACTGGGTCTAAACTTGGAATCACTATTGCAGGCAAAGGTGGCTGAACATCTACCTCTGCACCCAAATCGGCAAATAATTGTTCTATTTTACGAGCATACTCAGTGGAAGCACTCTCAATCATAGTGTGTGGCAAAACTTTTAAAATTTCCACCGCCTCTTTTTTGCTTATGCCCTCTAAAGCGCTTAGAGATATTGCAATGTTGCGCAAATCAGATTTAAGGGTTATTTTTTTTAAAATAACTTTGTGCCGCACCCTATACGCTCCTATTCATCAGCTTTTTCTTCGCTGGTTTGTTTTTTGTCGAAAACATAAAAACCTCGCAAAGACGACATGGGAATAGTCAAAGATTTTTTACCACTGCGGCCGTGCAATTCACCACCAACTTCAATAAAAGCATAAGAACCACTATCTGAAGGCCAAAGACTACCATCATCTAACTCTAAAATAGCTCCAAAATAAAATTCAGAATTAATTTCTCGCTTAACATCGGGAACTATTTGCATCTTTTTAATATTTTGTGCTGCAATTTTCACTTCCATATCTCCCGACAATAGTGATATTTTGCTTTTAGGGCTAAAACCAGGGTCAGTTATTTTTTGTTGTTGCCCATGCTTTTCAACTAATACCCATTGGGAAGAACAAGAAAATAAAAGTAAAAACAACCATAAATATTTCTTCATAACTCCTCCAAATCCCTTTCAAAAATTAAAGTTGTACTTTCCATCATTTCATCAGTTATAGCATTTACAAAAAACCAACCCTCTTCATGTAGCTGAGAAGCTACCTTTTCTATCTCTACGGCTACTTTTTCTGGATTTTTAAGTCTTTTTATGCTTATAACTCTTTCTATATATTGTTTCATTAATGATAATTTAATTCAATTCACCTTCTCTAACTAAGCTTTTTCTATTTTCATATTATGAATGACCCAAAAAATGAATTAATCAGCAGTATTCGCGAAGTTTTCGGATATATAGCCCGCTTTAAAGGCCAAATTTTCATCTTAAAAATTGAAGACAGCCTGTTGGAGCACCCGCTATTTCCCATATTAATGCGCGATATTAGCCAATTAAATAAAATTGGTATAAGGATAATTATAATCCCAGGAACTCGCAAGTCCATTGATGAAAAATTAAAAGCTTTTGGATTTAGCAGTGACTTTCACAATGGCATCAGACTCACCTCACGAGAATCTTTGCCCATAGTAGAGCTAGCATCTCTGGGTGTTACTGAAGTCATCATGTCACAATTAACTGCCAATGGCTGCCACGGCATTCAAGGCAATTGGATACAAGCACGCTCTTTAGGCATTGTAGATGGCACGGATTATATGGCCACAGGCGTGGTGGAAAAAATTCAAAAAGATATTATTCTACGCTTATTAAATGATTCTTTTGTTCCTATAATTCCTCCCATTGGATGGAACAAAATGGGGCATCCTTATAACATTAATTCCACAGAATTAGCCAAATCTCTTTGCGAACACTTGAGCGTGGGCAAATTGTTTTTTATTGGCATTGAAGAAGGAATCCGCTCCAAAGGTTTAGAGCTAGGGCCTTTAACTTCATATTTAGAAGTCAATGAATGGGGAATAGTTTCTGCTTTAGATATAACCCAAGCGAAGGAAATTTTAACCCTTAACGCTAGTTCTCTGGATCACGCCCAAAAAGAATATTTAAGCAATGCGGTAATGGCATGTGAGGCGGGAGCAGATCGTGTCCACTTGGTGAGCGGTCTTTCCCAAGGGGCAATTTTACACGAAGTTTTTTCCAGTCGCGGCGATGGCACCATGGTATATGCTAATCAATATTCATCAGTGCGCCCAGCCAAAGCTGGCGATATTGTGGATATACTACGCATTATGGAAGACCATGTCAAAAAAGGCTTTTTATTACCCCGATCCGCCGAAGAAATATCTAGCAAATTAAATGATTATGTTATCTACGAAGTTGATAATTCCATTCTAGGCTGCGGAGCTGTCCACGATTGGGGCGATAATTATGGCGAAATAGCTGCTATTGCCGTGGACTCCGCCTACCGCAAAGCGGGCATTGGCGAAGTTATTGTACACTCTCTTTTGAAAAAAGCCCCCCAAAACGGCTTTAAAAAAGTATTTTTGCTCACCACTCAAGCTTTAGATTGGTTTTATAGTTTGGGTTTTGAAGATGCCAGTATTGCAGATTTGCCCAAAGCGAAGCAAGAAAGCTACGATTACAAAAGAAACTCGCGCATTCTCACAAAGGATTTACCATGAACTACGATGAAGAAAAAATTCGCCAGGGATTCAAGCTCATTTTAGAAGGATTGGGAGAAGACACCCAAAGAGAAGGACTATTAAAGACCCCAGACCGAGTGGCGCGCATGTACAAAGAACTGCTTTCTAGCCTTTGGCAAAGCCCTGATGATATTCTCAACACGCAGTTTTCTGAAGATTATGATGAAATGATTGTCTTAAAGGATATTCCTTTTATTTCTATGTGTGAACATCATTTTTTGCCTTTTATTGGCAAAGCCCATGTAGCCTACATTCCCAGAGACAAAGTTGTGGGGCTTTCAAAACTTGCCCGAGTGGTGGACTTTTATGCGCGTATGCCACAAATTCAGGAACGCATGACCAGGCAAATCGCCACTTTAATCTCAGAAAAGCTTTCTCCCATTGGCGTAGCTGTAGTGGTAGAAAGCCAACATAGTTGCATGACCATGCGAGGCATAAAAAAGCCTGGTTCTACCATGGTAACCTCTAAATTGTTGGGAGTTTTTAAAAACAATCCCGAAACTAGAGCGGAATTTATGAGTCTGATTGGGAGTGGGGCGTTATAAGTTCCACCTCTTCTTCTTCTTTACCCTCCAAGAGCGCTTGTAGCTCATGCTCACTGACAAAATCGCCGCTTTGAACCTTTGTGAGCACAGTTTTCATCACTTGATCTAAAGAAATTTCAGCACTTTTGGTTTTTTGGCTTTGGGACGCTTGCAAAGTTTCTACTAAACCAGCGTCTAAGGGTGTGTCTGGAGTATAAATAAAATTTTCATAGGACATTTCTTTGGAATATTCTTTATTGTTTTTTCGTCTATAAATCCAAATTGCACCTTTATTTTCACTTTGGCGAAAAACCAAATCCTCTGTTTTAGCCATTTCTAAAATGGCCATAAAGCTCACCACCACCACTATGGGCCGCGTATCTCTGCCAATTAGATCTTCGAATAAAGCACGACCATTTTGGTTTAAATAGTTGGTAATATGCTGTTGGCGATCTTCGATGGTTACATCGTCTAATTCGATAAAATGCGTAGTTTCGGCGCTCTCTTTTTCTAAGGTTTTCTGAAATGCCGCAAATAATTGCCACACCCCCACTTCAGTCATGGCATCTTTTGTGTTCTTCATTTTCTCATCGCGTCCACGATAATGGGTGTCGAAGTTTTCATCTTCTTTTTCTTGCAACACTTGAGCTACTTTTTTGAACTTTTGATATTCCAACATCTGGGCAATAAGCGCTTCGCGATCTTGGTCAAACTCTTGTAATTCCAGCTCACTTTGCTCTTCTTGGGGCAGTAATTCCCTAGCTTTGAGTGCCATCAAACGCGCCGCCATCACCAAAAACTCCCCCGCTGCCGAAAGATCCGCTTCGGGTATAGAACGCAACCATTCCAAATACTGGTCAGCGATTTGCGCCAAAGAAATATCTTTGGGCTCTACTTCGTTTTTTTGCACTAAATAAAGCAATAAATCCATGGGCCCTTCAAAAGCCCCAATATGAACTTCGTAGCTATCTGGATAAAGTGGCATTATTCCACCATGACACTTTTGGTTAAATTGCGGGGCTGATCCACATTATTACCACGCAAAACCGCTATATGATAAGCCAACAATTGCAAAGGAATACATGTTAAAATGGGCATTAGCATGGATAAAGTACTAGGAATAACTATAACTTCGTCGGTAAATTGTTCTAAATGCTCATTAGCTTCAGTGGTTACCACTATAACCCTAGCTTTGCGAGCTTTGATTTCTTGAATATTCGACAAAACCTTTTCAAACAAAGCGTCTTTGGGAGCCACTACCACCACAGGCATATTTTCATCTATCAACGCAATGGGACCATGTTTGATTTCTGCTGCGGGATAGCCCTCAGCGTGTATATAGGAGATTTCTTTGAGCTTTAAAGCGCCTTCCATGGCCACGGGATAGTTATAATGTCTTCCTAAGTACAAAAAGTTAGGCGCGTTGGTAAAACGCGAAGCAATGTCTTTTATGCGATCGTTAAGCTTCAAGATTTCTTGGACTTTAGCGGGCAATTCTTGCATGGCTTGGGCTATTTCTACCCCTTGTTCAAAGGAAACTCGGCGCATACGACCTAGCAACAGAGCAATCATGGCTAAAACGCTTACCTGAGCGGTGAAAGCTTTGGTGGATGCCACGCCAATTTCGGGTCCCACATGCAAATAGACTCCCCCATCAGACTCCCGCGCCAAAGTTGAGCCCACCACATTGCAAATACCTAAAGCGGTGGCTCCCCGCCGTTGGGATTCTTTAAGAGCAGCTAAGGTATCTGCGGTTTCTCCGGACTGCGAAATAGCCAAAACGATGGTATTGGGGCCAATAACGGGATTGCGATAGCGAAATTCCGAAGCGTATTCCACTTCTACGGGGATTCCCGCCAGTTCTTCTATCATATATTCTCCCACCATACCAGCGTAATAACTTGTACCGCAAGCGGTGATTATTATGCGATCTATGGAACGCAATTCCTTAATATTGGTAGCTAAACCGCTAAGTTTGGCGGTGCCTTCATTGATTAATAAGCGCCCCCGCGTACAGTTGCGTATGGAATCGGGCTGTTCAAAAATTTCTTTGAGCATAAAATGGTCAAAACCACCTTTTTCCACATGTTCTACGGAAAACTCCACTTCTTCCACTTCGCGTTGCACTTCTTGGCTATGCAAATTCACAATGCGGTGACTGCCATCGTTACGCATAAAAACCACATCGTTATCGTCTAAATAAACCACTTTAGAAGTATGACCTATCACCGCCGCCACATCGCTGCTCAAAAAAAGATCATCTTTAGCTATGCCCACCAACAAAGGGCTACCCCGCCGCGCACCTATCAGCATTTCGGGGTTATCCAAAGATACAATCCCCAAACCAAAAGCTCCTTGTAGCATATTTAAAGCTTGCAACACCGCTTTACCCACATCGCCTTTGTATAAATGGGCAATTAAATGTGCCACCACTTCGCTATCGGTGTCAGATTTAAACTCAATGCCTTTTTGCATAAGCTTATTTTTCAATGTCATATAGTTTTCGATGATGCCATTGTGCACCACCGCAAACTTACCATCAAAACTCAAATGCGGGTGGGTATTTACTTTATTGGGTTCTCCATGGGTAGCCCAACGAGTATGCCCCACGCCCATGGTTCCAGGATATTCCTTTCCTCCCATGGCTTTTTCTAATTCCACAATCTTACCAGGGGTACGCACCACCTGTAATGCCTCTGGGGAATGCACCACTAAACCTGCACTATCATATCCTAAATACTCTAAATCTTTTAAGCCTTTAAGCAAAATTGGAGCAGCATCTTTTTTACCGATATATCCGATTATTCCGCACATTTAAAACCTCGTGGCAAAAATAGTAATTAGCTCTTAAGTAAAAGCTCTACTTGAGCACATAGTTCTTCGGCGTATTCGGAGCTTGGTGCTTCGGCTATGACGCGCACCACAGGTTCAGTATTAGAAGCTCGCACATGAAGCCATGATTTATCTTTGCTAAGCCATAAACCATCTCGCCTATCTATCTTCCAATCGGGGAATTTGCTTAAAACTTGGGCAAATAAATCATCTAAATCGGTGTTTCCTAAATCAAACTTCTTTTTTGGCATGGCATAAGCGATGTTTTCCTGCACAAAATCCTCTACTTTCTTTTGATGACGCGCCATCCAATCTAACACCAATGCAATGGCCACCAAAGAATCTCTTCCGTAATGCAAAGCGGGTAAAATCACACCGCCATTGCCTTCGCCCCCAATAACGCAGCCTTCGGCAATCATAGCCAAGCTCACATGGATTTCTCCCACCGGCGACCGAAAACATGGCACACCGTGCTTAGCCGCCACATCGTCATTCATGCGCGAAGTGGATAAATTTATGGCCATGGGCCGTTTTTCTCTTTCCAAAACCGTATCCGCAGCAATGGCCAAGGTGTATTCTTCGCCCACAGCCACTCCTTGGGAATCCACCAAAGCACAGCGATCCGCATCAGGATCCAATGCAAAACCTACATGACATTTTTGCTCCCGCACCAACTCTCCTAAATCTTGCAGATTTTCTGCCAAAGGCTCAGCGCCGCGGGGAAACAACCCATCGGGTTCACAATACAAAGGCACCACTTCGCAACCCAAAGCTTCTAACAACTGAGGAACTATATGGGAACCAGCTCCATTTACAGCATCAATTGCTACCTTAAACTGTGCTTTTTTTATAGCTTCTAAATCCACAAAAGGCAATTGCAAAACCCCATCAATATGGGCTTGATTTGCAGATTCCCCAGCCACCACAGCGGTCACAGCATTCCACGCCGCCCAGCGAAAACTTCCCGCATCGGCCAATTCAAAAAGCTCTTTGATTTCTTTGGGACCTAAAAACATACCTTCTTGATTTAAAAATTTTAAAGCGTTCCACTCTATGGGATTATGACTAGCTGTTAAAATTATTCCCCCTTGGGCCCTATGAATTTCCACCGCTAATGCCACCGTAGGCGTGGTGGCCAAGCCTATATCTATGACTTTTACTCCAGCCATGCGACAAACCGCTTGAACTAAATCTGAAATAACTAAACCTGTGGGACGGCTATCGCGCCCCAAAACTATGACCTCTGCTTGGGTGATTTCTAAAAAAGCACGCAGATGGGAAACTAAAACCTCAGGGGTTAAACTTGAACCCACAATTCCCCTAATTCCAGACACCGAACGCATTAAAACCGCCATAAAACTCCTTATTATTAGTCTTTAGCAAAATACTTATACAGTTGCTTTAAGTCAAACTTTAATTCTAAGTTCGCTATATACAGTAATTTGTGATTTTTTATTTCATCACTAAACTTAACAGCATCTTTTTCTGTCACTACTACTTTTAAGCCTTTATCTAACTCTTTCTTTACCACATTGGCCACATTTGTCGCATGATTTCGCAGTTTTATTTTTTTATCCACCCGTAAACCAAGAGCTTGTATATCCTGCATCAAACGCTGAAAATCTCCCACTCCGCTACATAAAACTACACTTTCCCCTGATTTTAACCCAAAAGGCATAAGCGCTTCGTATTTTAGCGCTGGGTTTTCGCCATATAAGGCAATTGTATAATCCACTTTTAGATCTGAACGCAAAAACTTCAACTTCCCCAAAGGAAACAACTCTTTTAGCGATCCTCCAGGCTCCCCCCAATCCAACAAAAACTTTTGCGCCCCTATCAAACGAGGATCAGATAAACCATCATCGCTTATAAGCAAATCCAAACCGCCTCTTTTACTAAGCTTTTCCCAAGTTTTGCGTCTATTTCTAGTGGCCCAAAGTTCATATTTCCCATTTTGCGCATGCCACACCGCCTCATCGCTGCTTTGCCGCCAATCATCTCCTTTGCGCACCAAAGTCCCCGATCCAGGGACGCGAGCATGCACCGCATATACCATCACGGCCACTCTCAACCCTTGACCTGTCAAATAATTTGCCCATAAATTTACCACTGGAGTCTTGCCAGCCCCTCCCATACGCAAAGAACCCACCACCCATAAGGGAAGCAAAGCATCATTTTGAACTTGAGATTCTCTTTTTAACCAAAATTGTCCTCCTAACCATGCGCATCGCCATAGCATTGCTAAAAAATATTTGATAAGATTTAACATATACACTTAACAATTATAAGAATAGCAAGCTAAAAACATTATGGACAACACACAAGCAAAAAACAATGAGATTAAAAGAAGACTTTTACTTTTATTAGAAAACAATGAATATTTAGTAGATGAATACATTCAAAAAAACGGTTTCACCATTGATATAAACGCAATAAAAGCTATTCGCCAACAGCAAACAAATGGCAATGACAAAGCTTTAAGCTCCCCAGTTTATGAAATTCACCTAACATGCCCGTGTTGTCACACTAAAGGAATTGCACATCGAGAACTACATGCAAGTGCTATGGCTGTACGCAACGATCCTTTTATGGCCCCAGTTTACTTCCCTTTAGAAAAATATGAACCATTAAACTACTTAACCTTAAGCGTAGCAGTTTGCCCTCACTGCTATTTTGCCAGCCCAGACAAGAAAGACTTTATACAATACAATAAAACACGAAAAACAAACATCCCCAGTCAGCTAAGCCCAGGAGTTATTGCAGAATTACAGGAAGAAACTCCTAAAAGACAAAAATTAGTGAATGAGTCTTCATTTAAAACCAGCTTTCAAAAAAAAAGGCGTTCCATGAATCAAGCTATTTTAAGCTACACTTTGGCAAATATGCGCGCCGAAATAGAAACAGAAAATAAAACACCTTTTTCCACTGTAAAACAAGGAGGTTATTTTACCCGCATAGCCTTGCTAAAAAGACAGAATGGTGAGGAATACGAAGAAGCTTTAAAAGAAGCTTTAAAACACTATAAAAAAGCTTATTTTCTCAGCGATTTTCCCAGTCACAACATTGAGTTTCAGAGCTGCTTTATTATTTTCAGCATACATCTACGCTTTGGCGAGCTTAAAGAAGCGAGAGAATTTGTCGCAGTGATGGACCAAAGCAAAAAAGAACTAGAAGAAAATAATGAGCGCAGCGCTCTGAGCAGCCTAAACTCTTGGTTAGATCAAGCTAAAACTAGGTGGGAAGACCGCGATGAAGATAATTTGTGGGATTTACCCACAAGTTAAGACTATTGCACCACGGAATGCTGGGCTTTTAAATAACCAGTGAATTTTTCCTGTAAATTTTCACTATAAGTCATTCGTCTAATGCGGCGCAAAGCTTGATCTCGTAATTGGCGCACTCTTTCATGGGAAATATTTAAATTTTCTCCCACTTCTCGTAAATTCATCGAAGATTCATGCTCAATGCCATATAAGCTACGCAACACTTGAGACTCGCGTTTAGGCAATTGTTTTATTATTTCTAAGAGATTTTCATCAATTTGGCTAATCTCTACTTCTGCCTCTGGAGACATGCTGCTTTCATCGGTAATAGCATCTCCAAGACTTCGACTATCTTCTTGAGAGATGGGATCGTCAAAAGAAGCCCCCCCTTCAGAAAGCTGCATTAAATACCTGACATCATCACTTAATTCACCAGTTACACGCGCAGTACGCATGGCTTTTTTTATGCGCAAATGTTGGTTGGCAGGCAATCTTATTAAATTACCTTGCTCGTTTATTGCTCTAGTTATATAAGCTTTAATCCACCAAACTGCATAGGAAATAAATTTTAAGCCGCGAGTATGATCAAAAGACTCTATGGCTCGCATTAAACCCATGCTTCCTTCACTGATTAGATCTTGGAGGGGGATTTTACAACCCTTGTAGCGCAATGCTACTTTTAAAACAAATCGCATATTAGAAGAAACAATCTTTTCTCTAGCTAAAGAGTTGCCTTGTTTGGCCAAAACAAACAAGTATTGCTCCTCTTTGCGACTAATGGGAGCTGTTTTCCGAATATCTTCCAAGTATCGCTTTAAAACATCGTCACTTGCTATATATCCCATCATCATCCTTTTCTAGGTACAACTGCATTATAAACTAATCTATACACATTTTCTCAACAAAGCACTTTTTCTTCATAAAACATTAAAGTTTTTAAAAATAAGAGCCGATACAATTACAAAGAGGATAATATTATGGGCAGTTTATCAGTCGGCGGTTTAGTTTCAGGTTTAGATACCAACTCAATGATCGAATCATTGACACAGATAGAAATGTCGCGTGTAAATAGAGTTCTGCAACAACAACAAAAAGTTCAAGAACAAAGTAGAGCTTTTAATGACTTAATTACTCGCGTCAACGGATTAGGCAAAAAAGCTACGGAATTATCCAAACTTTCTACTTTCAATTTATTTACATCTAATTCTAACAATGAAGAGTTAGCCACAGTAACTGGTTCCGAAGAAGGTTCCAGTGGAAGTTTTGATATTGTGGTAAATAAATTAGCTACTTCACAAAAAGTTGCATCAAAATCTTTTGCCACTAGTAATGTTAGTTTAGGGTTTTCAGGAACCATTGAGCTTTCTACCACAGAAGCTTACCAAAAAAACAACCCTGGCAAAACAGGAGTAAATATTGATATCAATGAAAATGACGCTCTAAAAGATATTGTAAATAAAATCAACACAGCAGAAGGCTCTTCTGTTAGAGCTTCTATACTATCCTTAAGCAACGGAGAAAACCGTTTGGTTTTAACCGGAGTTGAAGAAGGTAGTGATGCTTTCTTTTTAAGAGATATAGAAGGCAGCATACTCACCGATGATTTACAAATATTAGACGGCAAACAATCAGCGCGCACAGACTTTAGCTTTATGACCTTAGAGGGTTTTGCAGCTACTGCAGACACTACTTTTGCAGAATTGTTTAGTTCCATTGCCGGTAACAATTTAGATAGTGGTGATGCCATTAATATCACTGGCACCAATGCCCATGGCATAGAAGTTGACGCTTCATTTACCATTGATCCAGAAACTAGCACCATTGGCGATTTTTTAGCAGCCATTAAAGACGCTTTCGGCCCCGAAACCGATGTAAGTATCAACAATTCTGGCGAAATTGTAATCACTAACACTGGAGATGGTGTAGGTGAAGTTTCCATGGATTTAACTTTTGTTGACCAAGGTCAAGCTAGCAACTTACAGCTTGGCGGCACTAAAGCGCAAAACTCTTTCTCTAACTTAATTAGCGAAGGCACTAAAGCTTTTTACCTCTTGGACGGTATGGCAGTAAGTTCCCAAGGCAACACAGATGATAAAACCGTGGTGGGCGCAGAAATCACTTTACATAAAGCCAACCCCGACTCTGTGGTGAAATTAAACCTAGAAGTAGATACTAAAGGCGTCAAAAACAAAATTCAAGAGTTTTTAGATGAATACAATGCTGTTCTAAAATTCATTAAAGATAAGACCACTGTAGAAGTATCCGATGATCCTAAAAGTAAAGATGCTTTAAAAGCAGGACCATTGGCAGGCGATACTAAAGTTCGCACTTTGCAAAGACAATTACAAAGCATAATGACTTCTACTGTAAAAGAGTTAGAAGGCAAAACTCAATACACTTCTTTGGCTAGAATAGGAATCATGTCAAATAAACAAAGCGGTTTGTTAGAAATTGATGACAAGATCTTTGATAAAGCTTTAGAAGGTGACTTGGATGGCGTAAAAATGCTTTTCGCCGCCACTGGTTTTTCTTCTAACCCCGAACACGAATTGGGTCGTTTTGACAAGAATACCAAAGCTGGCGTTTACGAAATTAACGCTGACACTGGAGAATTTGACACAGATTTAAGCTCTGGCGTTAATTTTGTGAGTGGCAATCGCTCGGGCGATAGCTTAACATCTAATGAGGGTGATTCCAAAGGGCTTTCTATTACCGCACCTGTAGGCAGTGGTAGTGGTGCCTTCACTTTTGCTCGTGGAATAGCTAGCCAGTTACAAATGTTTATCGACGATGCTAATGATTTTGTAGATGGCTCCTTCAAAGTTACCAAAGAAACCTATCAAAAGCGTATATCAGATTATGACAAACGCATAATTAAGCTAGAAGATCAAGTGGATGCTTATCGCAGTCGCCTAATCAATCAATTTACAGCTTTAGAGCAAACTATGCAGCGTTTACAAAGTCAAAATTCAGCGTTTTTAGCGCAACTTGGCTCATTTTAATTTAAAGTTTGTGAATAACGGAGGTTCATAATGCAAGGGAAATTGAATACTTACAAAAAGAATGATGTAGGTACAGCTGACCGCGGTCGCTTGTTGTTAATGATTTACGATCATTGCATAAAATGGGCCAATAATGCAGTAGAAGCCATTAATAATGGTGAAATAGCACAAAAAAACTTAGCCCTAGTTAAAGTTCAAGATGGTATTAATGAATTATCATATTCTTTGGACTTAGAAAAAGGCGGAGAAATTGCTAAAAACCTGCAAAATCTTTATGCTTTTTATAATCAACATTTAGTGGAAGCTAACCTAAAAAATTCTGCTAGCCATGTGAAAGAAGTCATAGCCATGCTCCAAGACTTGCGCGATGCATGGTCTAAAGCTATTTCTACTGTGCGCAAAGACAAGAATACCGCAGGAAGACTACAACAATCTAGCCAAAAATCGTATATTAGTATGGTAGGTTAGAATGTGATTGCAAAAAACAAATTAATAGAATTAGATAAAGAAGTAGCAAATTTTCGCCAATGGATAACCAAAGCCCTAAACATTGGCGAAAATTTGCTTTCTAAAGAAAGTGAAGACCTAGCCAGTGCTATGGATGAACGCCAAAGAATTTTAAATCGAACTAGTGCTATTATACATAAAATCACAGCCTTGCAAAATGAATTGCAATCTCAGCAAGGTCTTAGTCCTGCTCAACAGGCACAAATCAAAGAAAAAAGAGCTTTAATTTCCGATTTAGGACCTAAAATATTGGAACAGGAAAAGCGTTTGCTAAAAAAAATGCGCAAACAAACTCACAGCATAAATTCTGAATTAGCTAGTAATGTGCGCAACACTAAGGTTATAAAACAATATTTAACCCAGCCGCGCATTTAGCACTTTATTATAAAAAGATATTTGTCTTTCTATAATATTTTCCCAAGAAAAATACTGTCCAATATGCTTTTTAGCTCCTTGAGTAAGCTTTTCTCGCAAATCGGGATTTTCGTAAACTTTAAGTATAGCCTCAGCTAATGCTTGGGGATCTTTTTCAGGGACCAACAAGCCAGTTTCGTTATTTTTTACCACATCTACAATGCCCCCCACGGAGCTGGCTATCAAACTCAAGTTGTATTCGGCAGCTTCTATAAGCACCACGCCTAAACCTTCGGTATCGCCTTTGGAATCCACTATGGCGGGTAGCACAAAAGCGTGACTATTCTCATATTCTTTTTGCAGATCTTCGGAGCTGATTTTCCCTAAAAAATGCACTTTGTCTAAAGATTTTTCTTGAGCGTATTTACGCAAAGTTTCGCTTTGATCCCCATGGCCCACAATGCGAAACTCGATGTTTTTATTTGCTAATATTTTGGCTGATTTTAGCAAATAAAAAATCCCTTTGCGTTCGATGTGCCGCCCTACAAAAAGCACTTTGAAAGTCTCTTTGCTGAGATCTTGCTCTTTTTTAAAATCTATGCTTTGCAGGGTGGTTCCATAGGGGCTAATTTCCACGGGAACATCTCTTATGGCTTGGATTTTAGCTTTAGTAAAGGAAGAATTACACAAAATTCCTGAAGATTGACCTAACAAAAAGCGCAAAATCCACTTTACCCAGGGATGTTTGCGTATAAGTAAGAGTTCTGCACCATGAAAGTTCAACACCATAGGTATGGAAAGCAATTTTGCCACGGGCCAAGCCATTAAGCCGTGGGGAAAAGGCCAATGGGCATGGATTATTTGCGGAGGATTTTTGCGACACCGGCGCCAGCAGCGCCAAGTTCCCGATATAATATAAGGTATAGCCAACAACTGCATCCAAGGCTTGCTAGCCATTTTTGAAGGCGCGCCTTCGTCATGGGTTAAAACTTCCCAAGAAGCCGGACCATAAGCAAAACGATGGACTTTTATCCCATCAATTTCGTGACTTTTAAGACCTTTCCAACGGGGAGCTAAAACTTCAGCTTTAACTCCTTGCCTAACTAAGCGCTTTAAAGACTCGCGCAACCAAGGCACTTCTGTATCAGAATCCCGTCGCGGATAAACCGAACTAATCACCAAGATTTTCATTATTATCCTTAACTAAGCTGCTTAAAGCATCGGGATACATGGTTATTTTCAAAAAATCCTGCAATTCTAGTTCTTCGGCAACCCAGCCCACTTCTTTCAGGCTTTCCAAAATTCTGTTACCGCCCAATTCTGCCCCTGCTTTTTTAACATCCAACAAAACCACACCTAAACCCGCAGAATCCTCTATGTAACCCATAATATCCGAACCGCGGAAAAATCGCGTTAAGTGTTCAAAAATGCGCCCCCAAAAATGATTTTGCTCCACAAAATGATATTTGTGTTTTTCCATATTTTCAAAGTGTAGTTCCACATAAGCAAAATAACTTCCCGTGCGATCCGAGCGTATCATTTCCTCTTGAATACGCTGTTCAAACATCTCCCAGGGATAAATAAATAGCTCGTGGTTTAGATGCCCAGCCAACTCTTTTAAAATAACTGCAGTGTGCATTACTCAATTGTAGCAAATCTTGTGTATCTTTTCTGTATGGATATTTCACAAAACATTAAAAACGATTTTATTTCTAGCCCTCTGGGAAGTTTTTCTGAGCAATTGGCTCAAGCTAAGATTTTTCGCCAAAAGATAAGA
This sequence comes from Fibrobacter sp., assembly GCA_012511955.1. Classification (GTDB taxonomy): domain Bacteria; phylum Fibrobacterota; class Fibrobacteria; order Fibrobacterales; family Fibrobacteraceae; genus JAAZFC01. Next base: position 32,066 of record JAAZFC010000003.1, read on the forward strand.
GCTCTAAAAGATGAAGAAATCGAAAAATTAAAATCCCAAGGTAACATTTGTGAAAATTGGTCCGAAATTATGGTAGCCCCTGATTTTACCACTGAACGCATTCACTACAATATATTTCGCGGAAAACTTGTTTTGCCTCATTTCTTCGGGTCTGTGCTCACCCCAGGCGGAGTTTCTGTGCCCACGGGTATCTATCGCAGCACTTTAGGAGAATGTATCATAGAAAACAGCCATATCCAAGATGTCTCCATTATGTCCGGGGTTATAGTTTCTGCGGGGGCTACTTTACAAAACATCGGTTCTTTTATCGCCAGCGGTATTACCTCGTTTGGCACAGGTCGAAGCATTGCCGTAGGCAGTGAAATGGGGGGCAGAAGTTTCCGCATAAATGCCGATATTTCATGGGATTTATGCACCCAACTGATTTTAAACCCTGAAAACACTGAATTACAAGAGTCTTACGATAACTTTATGGACGACTGGAAACTCACCAACCAGCACAATATGTGCTTTGTGGGCAAAGCTGTGGCTTTATGCAACACGAATATTGTGCGCAATGTGTGGATTGGCGACAACGCGCGTATTGATGGTGCGGCTAAGTTACGCAATGCGGTAATTTATAGTTCGCTGGAGTTTCCCACAGAAGTTTTCGATGGAGTGATATTAGAAGGTGCCCAAGTCCAAGAAGGCTCCAAAGTACACTCCTTTGCCCAAGTGCGCGATTCCATAATGTTTAAGCAAAGTCGCGCTGGGCGCAATGCATTAATCAGTTCTTCGCTCATAGGTTCTTTTGCTCATTTAGAAGAAGCTGAAATTACATCTTCGCTAGTGGGTCCATTAACCCAAATGCACCACCAATCCCTACTTATCGGTGCTTTATGGCCTCAGGGACGAGGTAATGTAGGTTATGGGGCCAATGTGGGTAGCAATCATACTGGTAAAATGGCCGATCAAGAACTTTTCGCAGGTGAAGGAATGTTTTTTGGTTTGGGTTGTAGCGTAAAATTTCCCACGGATTTTGCCCAAGCCCCCTATAGTATAATTGCCACAGATGTATGCACTGATTCCCAAAAAATGACATTCCCTTTTGCCTTGGTTTGCAAACCTTTACAACGACCTAGTGGTATAAACGCAAATTTAAACGAAATTATCCCAGGTTGGCAATTTGCCTACAATGCTTTTGCCTTAGAACGCAACTTTTTTAAATACAGCCAAAGGGTAAAATCCCCAGATTTTGTTTTTGAAAAAAACATTTTTAACCCTGAATTGGCTCAACTGGTACTCAATGCTTTAATTGCACTTAAAAAAGCTCCTCTTAAAGACATTTATACCAATGATGACATTCCTGGGCTAGGAAGCAACTTTATGCGAGCATCCACCTTACAAAACGCCATTAATAGCTATGAAAAATACTTAGAGCACTTTGGTATCACGGGAGCTATGGAAATCTTGGAAAAACAAACCCTTAAAAACATTAAAAGAAGCACGCTTACTAATGTAAAACGGATTTTCCAGGGAGATTTGCTAAAAGATATCTATGAGTTGGTGGAATTTCCCCAAAAAACTTCCGCTCTAGTGCGCCGACATCGCACTTTAGAAAGACAATGGCAAGAGCAAATAAAGATATCCCAAGAAAGAGACGCAATCAAAGGTCGGGAAATTTTCTCTGATTACGATGCCACTCACCCACCCCAAACAGATTTTATACAATGGTGCAAGGATCGCTATGAAAGAGAACGCAAAAGATGTAACACCATGCTCAATGCCCTTAAACTCACTAGAAAAAATGATTAGCGCCGATCATCCGTTTTTTTTAGCCCACGAGCAAGCTCATATTATGCTTAAACACGAGCTTAAGCGTAAAATGCTATTTACTGTAATCATATCTGCGAGTTTAGCTTTTGCGAAGATATTAAATTTTTCTGTTTTTTTTATTTTACTTAGCCCTATTCTAAGCCTATGGCTCAGCTCTCCTTTGTGGTTATGGTGGATGCGCAAGCAAGAGCTAAGCGCCGATCGTTTAGCTACACAACTCACCAGTAAAACCAGCGCAAAACATTCTTTGAATATGCTCAAAAACCGAAATTTCAGCCTATTTAGCACCCATCCCACCAAAAACCAACGCTTATTTGCCATTTTTTATAAGTTTTAGTTATGAGTTTGTTAAATAAAGCTTTTTTGTTTTTTTTAAGCCTTGCTATCCTTGGCTGGACCAATACAAAGCACTTTTATAATCACTCTACCTCCAAGCAAAATTATTACGAGTTTTGGGATTATCAATTTGTTTTCAAAAATGGTACCAAAGTCTTTTTAACCTATTCTTTGGTTAATATCCCGGCTTTGGGAAAAAAGGTGGCCGCAGAACTCTCCATGCATGCTTTTCAGGGTGCGCATCCATCGGTGGGCAGACAATTTCCCCACTCCGATTGGCATGAAGACAAAGCCCAGCAAAGGATTTTTATGCGACAAGGGCATTTTATGGAAAATGCCCCTGGTAACAACCATCGCGTGCTTTTTGAAACACAAAAAAATCAAGGTTTTTTAATAGATATAACTTTTAGTCAATGCGCTAAATCTGGTCCTTTAGATGTCAGTCCAGCGGCTAAAGACACATTGCATATCATCAGCCATATTCCCCACGGTCAAGTCAAAGGAACCATCGCCGTGGGTAAAGATACTCTACAAGTTACAGGCTACGGATCTTTAGTACATTCTTGGCATAAAAGGAATATCAGCGATTTAGCCAGTAAATCCGTTTTCCTTTTAGGTTCAAATTCCCAGCTTCCCACCGCAAAACTTTTCCAAGACAAAAACGGTAATGTTTTGGGAATTGCCACTGCTGTAATCCAAGGGCAAAGCACCAATTTAAGAGCTCGAAGCATAGAGGAAAAAGACAAAATATTAACCATAAAATGGAACAAAAATGTTCCTAACACAACCATAAATTTAAATCAAGTTAAACAGCGCTATTCAGCCTTAACCAACATTGATAGCTGGTTAGAAAAGCAAGCGGCGCGTTTAATTTTAGGCGGCGAAATGATTCTTTTACGCGGAGCCACATCAGCAGCAACTGGAATAGTGCATTGGACTGCCGCTGGGTACTAATATGAGAAAAAACGCAAAGAAACGCACTAAATTTAGACCGTGCATAGATATACATCAAGGAAAAGTTAAGCAAATTGTCGGGGGTAGTTTAAAAGATTCTGGCAAAGGCCTTATTACAAACTTTGTCTCGGAACAAAGTCCAGCTTATTTTGCCAAAATGTATAAGAAAGATCAACTTCAAGGCGGACATATTATTATGCTAGGTCCAGATAACGAAGATGCTGCTATCCAAGCACTAAAAGCCTGGCCCCAAGGTATGCAAATTGGCGGTGGTATCAACTTAGAAAACGCTAGTTTTTGGATAGAACAAGGGGCTTCCCATGTTATTGTTACTTCGTGGATTTTCAAAAATAACTCCCTGAATTTAAAAAGACTGGAACAATTGCACGAAAAAGTGGGACGGGAACATCTTGTTTTAGATTTAAGTTGTCGCAAAACTTCTGAGGGTTGGAATGTGGCCATAAATCGTTGGCAAACTATTACCCCAGTACAAATAATTCCCAAAACCTTAGATTTATTAGCCGAATATTGCGATGAGTTTTTAATTCACGCCGCCGATGTAGAAGGTAAACAGCAAGGAATGGACGAAGATCTTATCAAGTTTTTGGCAGAATATTGTCCCATTCCCGTTACCTATGCTGGAGGAGGTCGTTCCATCGATGATTTGCGCAAGTGCAATGAAATTTCCCAAGGATTGGTTGACTTAACTATTGGTAGTGCTTTAGACATTTTTGGAGGCAAAGGAGCCAAGTATGAAGAATGCGTTCGCTACAACCAAGGAAAACTCTAAAGACGAATACGATATCCCTGGACGTAAAATTACCAGCAGATTCAAAGGCAAATACTTTAGATATTGCACTGAAAATCCTGTCTGGGGAGTATTTTTAATACCTATTCTCGCTACAGCGCAGATTTTAATATATTTGCCCCAATTGATAAAACTGCGTTTTTACATAAAATCGTACCGCAAAAAGAATCCCCAACGCCCTCAAAGAGTGGTTTTTTGGTCAGACACTTTAGATGAAGTTAATGGCATCGCCAACAACATACGCTTAGCAGTAAAAGAGCACTTAAAACAAGGGCGAAAAGTGCATTTGATTGGGGCTATTCATCGCAGTCGCACCCAAGGCAAAGTGGAAGATAGCTTGGCCATGCTTTTACCCGTGTTTTTCGCCATGCCGCAACTAGGATATCCCAGCAGTGAGCTTTCTATTCCGCACATCAAGCCTTTACTCCGCTTAGCAAAGCGCTATCCCCCGGATTTAATAGAATTGCAAACCCCTAATCCCGGGTCGTGGACACTAATGTTTATGGCGCGAATTATTGGGGTAAAAGCTATTTCCCACTATCGCACTGATGGCGTGGGTTATACTAGGCTTTTAGTCAAATTTAAACCCATGCACTACTATGTACACGCTTTAATTTGGGTGTTTTCTCGCTTTACCACCCCAGTGATAGTTCCTTCTAAAGATTTTGAAAAGAAAGTGCGTCGCCAAATGTCTCTAAAAGCCGATCAAGTGGTACTTTTGCCTCGGGGAATTGATTTACAGCCTTTCAGTCCTAAATTACGGAGCAATAATTATTGGAATAAGCATTTTCCTCCCTCAAAATCAGCCTCTCAACCAGTGCGCTTTATATCAGTGGGGCGGGTTTCCTTAGAAAAATCTTTGCCTTTTTTAGAAGAAGTTTGGCAAGATTTTCGCCAAAAAAATCTAGATGCTCAGCTTTTGATCGTGGGAGATGGTCCTTATTTGCAAGAGATGCAAGCCCAACAAAAAGACTATGCTAGCATTAGATTTACAGGGCAATTAACTGGTGCTGAACTGTATAGCCTTTTTGCAGAAGCTGATTTTTTTGTGTTTCCCAGCGGCAACGATACTTTTGGCAATGTGATTGTAGAGTCCATGGCTAGCGGTACCCCAGTGATTGTTTCAGATCAGGGCGGACCCAAAGATATTTGCACCCCCCAAACCGGTTGGATCAAAGGTTTTTTACAAAAAAACGAATGGATAAATGCCCTGGAACATTGCTGGAAGCTTAAAACCCATGCCCCAGACGATTACAAAACCATGCGCAAAAAATGCTGGGAAAACTCTAAAAATTATTCTTTAAACAGTGCTTGTACGGCACAATGGGAGTTCTTTCGTACTCTTATTAAAAATTAATTTATTAGCTTTGCCCCCATGAATGCTTGGATAATAATTTTTATTGCGGGAATTTTTGAAGTGGGTTTTGCTTTTTGTTTAGGTAAAGCCAATCAAAGCTCTGGAAGCACTGCAGCTATTTGGTACGGAGCTTTTGCTGTAAGTTTAACTATCAGCATGGCTTTATTGATAAAAGCCACCCAAACTTTGCCCATAGGAACCGCTTATGCGCTGTGGACGGGGATTGGAGCTTTGGGTAGCGTAATCGTGGGGATTTTGATTTTTAAAGAACCCGCTACTTTTTGGAGAATATTCTTTTTAAGCACTCTAATAGTATCCATTGGAGGCTTAAAATATGTGTCTAATTAGAGCTATTGTGCGCCTTTTCCTGTGAGTACCACCCAAATAGTACGCACTAATATTTGAAAATCTAAGAGCAAAGACATATTTTCGAAATAATATAAATCGTATTGCAACTTTTTCTGCACATCTTCTATGCTGGAATCATAACTGTGGCGAACTTGCGCCCAGCCTGTGAGCCCAGGTTTCATTTTTAAGCGAAACATATAGAGAGGAATTTGCGTGCGTAGGGTATTGATAAAATGCTCTCTTTCGGGACGCGGGCCCACCATGGACATATCGCCCTGGAGCACGCACCACAGCTGTGGTAACTCATCTATGCGAGTTTTGCGCAGAAAGCGACCTATGCGGGTGATACGCGGGTCATTTTTGCTGGCCCATTGGGGACCATCTGCTTCTGCATCAATACGCATGGTACGGAACTTATGCACCATAAACTTTCTACCATACAAACCCACTCTTTCTTGACTGTAAAATATAGGGCCTTTGCTATCTATTTTGATTAAAATCATGGTTAAAAGCATTATCGGTGCGGTTAAAAGAAGCAAGGCTCCGGCAATAAAGACATCCATTATGCGCTTAGTACGCACTTGCCAAGGAGCCATATTATAAGCAAATAATTCTTGTAATTCTACGCCATGCACAATATTTCCCTTGAAATGCCCAGAAACTACGCCGTATAAGTCGGGAATTATATAAATATGCAAATGAATTTCAGCCACCCTATCTAAAACTCGCAATACTTCTTTAATAGATGAGCTTTCGTGGGCTATAATTATGCTGCGCGCACCATGTTCTTTGATAAGCTTGGGTAAATCTGCGTATTTGCCCAATACTGGTATATTTGCAAAAACTTTATCTTGAAGAGTAGAAAATCCCTCATCTACAAAACCCACTACTTTTTGTCCTAATTCAGGGCACTTTTGCAGCTTTGCCACCACATCTCTGCCCATTTCATTGGCCCCTAGAACCAAAACCTTATCTACACCATAACCTTTGCGCAAAAGCTGCCGCAAAAAGCTATAAACCAACATTCTCCCCCCAGCTACCACCACTAACACCAAAACCCCATATAATAAAATCAATTTTATGCGGTCTTGATATACATAATTTTGGGTAGTAGCTTCAGGTGAAAAAATTTTTTCCAAAAAACTCATGCCAAACAGGGCTGCAAACACTAAAATCATGCCATACACCACTGCTTGTCCTAAAACCAAAACTTGTGTTGTACGCGATTCTAATAGCCATTTGCGATAAAGCCCCACTAGTGCAAACAAGAACATCCACCCCAAATTAACCACAATTCCTGCATGGTAATATTCAGCAAAACTTTTGGATAAATCATACTTTTCTACAATCCATCCTGTATGAAATTGCAACCAATAGGCCAAATAAAAGCATAAGCTTAAGCCTATAAAGTCCATGGCAAAAAGCGTGATTTTTTCTAGGGTAGATGCGCGAATCATAAAAATCTTATGGTGCGACTGGGCTCAGTAACAGCTTCTAAGGCATCTATTTCTCTTAAAGCTTGAGCCACATTGGATTCCAAAACCTTTTCGGTAATAACTACCACCGAAACTTTGTGCGGATCTTTTACATTTTTTTGCACAATGGACTCTATGGAAATCTCATTTTTACTTAAAATGCTAGTGATAGAAGCTAAAACACCACGGGCATCTTTAGTAGTAAAACGGAAATAATACCTAGTTTTAAGCTCGTTAATAGGAACTAAATCTGCTGTATTATTTTCATTAAAACAGTCCATGGGTATGGGTATGCGGTTTTGTGAGCGTGCCAAAAAAGCTAAGTCAGCCACTACGGCAGACGCAGTGGGAAGTTTGCCTGCCCCTGCACCGGTTTGTAGAGCTGGGCCTAAATTATCCCCTTCTAAATAAACCCCATTAAGCACGCCATTAATGCTTGCCAATAAATGATCTTCGGGAACAAAACATGCATGCACCCTAGCATCGACTCTGTCACCTTGGCGGCTATAAATGCCTAGCAATTTGATAACGCACCCAAACTCTTGGGCGAACTCTATATCAGTAGCGCTTATTTGAGAGATTCCTGACACATGAATTTTCTCAAAATCCACAAATGTTCCAGAGCTTAAGGAAGCTAAAATAGCCAATTTATGGGCTGAATCTATACCTTCCACATCAAAAGTAGGATCTGCTTCGGCATAACCTAATTTTTGCGCTTCTGCCAAAACATCGGGGTAAGAAATCCCCTCTCTAGTCATTCGAGATAAAATATAATTACAAGTGCCGTTAATAATGCAAGACAAGTGTTCCACTGTATTGCCAGTCATGCCCTCTTGTAAGGTGCGAATAATGGGAATTCCACCGCCCACCGCAGCTTCAAACAGTATTTGTAGAGATTTTTCTTTAGCCAGTGGAAAAAGTTCTGCTCCGTGCTTTGCTATTAGCGCTTTGTTAGCAGTAACTACATGCTTGCCATTTTCTAAGGCCGTTTTAATCCATTGCTTAGGTAATTCATAGCCCCCAACTAGCTCCACAAAAACATCAATACTTGGATCAGCTATGATTTCATTTACATCGGTGCATAATTTATAGTCCTTTCCCTCAAAGCCAACTAGTTCATCCATGGATTTTGCTGCTAAAGCAACTATTTCTAAGTTTATACCTTGATTTTTCCAAAGTTCTTGACGCTCTTCAATTATCTCTATAACACCAGAGCCGACGGTTCCAACACCAACAATACCTATACGCATAAATACTCCAAATTTAAAGCTTATTTTTCTTTTCTTTACTTGAAAAAGTTGAAATAAGCTCAGGAACTAATTCATAAACTTTTTGCATTAAACCACTTTCTTTGGCCACAGGTAGTACTTTTACCTCTTCGCCATGAATTACTAGAAAAGCCACAGGGTCAACCCTAGCACCACCTCCAGAGGCGTTAGCATCTATTTTCCCTTGATTACCCCCTAAACCAAAGCCTAAAGACACACGAGAAACAGGAATGATGGTAACTTCACCTGTCTGCACAGGCTTGCCCACCACAGTTTCAGCTTGAGCTATATAGCGCAATTTTTCTAATAGGGTTTCTGCTAAAGATTCTAAGGACATAAAAATCTCCTTTTCTATATAAATACAAAAAAGTCTGACCATATACCATAGCCAGACCTTTTATAATACAGATGCCAGGATTTGAACCTGGAATCTTCTGGTTCGTAGCCAGATGCCTTATCCAGTTTGGCCACATCTGCATTTAATGAAACAAATTTAACATAAGAAAGCATTTTTGCAAGCCTAATCATTGTCAGTTGTGATTATTTTTAGTTTTAATACATAAGGAGATGGACTTTGGTCACTATTTTTAGCGTATTTCACTCCTAAATAATATTTTTGTGGCACATTTACATCAGAATTGCCGTAAAATGCTCTATTAGCATCCACAGACACACTTAAAAGCTTATCGTCCTCAATGCTTCCGTCAAAAATTTCTTTTTTATCATTTATTGGACCTTCAAAAGAAATTTTAAGATCATTTTGTGGACTAGACAATTCTACCCATACACTATCTTGTACTTTAAGTATTATGGAATACCAGTCATAAAAATCGTCATCTTGCATACGATTAGCAGTTAAAAGCCCCGCTACAACTACACTATCTGAAAGCTTTGTACCATCAAAATACCCAGCACTATCAGCTAAGACATCGGCCTGAGAGCGGCTATTGTTGTTTAGTGGATTATCGTCATCATCTATATCAAAATCAGAATCCAATATAGGCATTGTCCTAAAACTCAGCTTTAATTCGTCTTTTTGAAGTTCTCCATCTTTACTTTCTAAATCCTTAAAGGTTATGGAATAGTTAGTATCTGCTAGTAACTGGGTTATACCTGCAATTCTCTTATCACTCACAATAAAAAACTGCTCTTTTTGCTCAATTATTTTAATGGGTAAGTTTGATTTATAATTTTCTTCTTTGACCTCCACTACCTTTCCCTTAAAAGGAATTTCTAAAGTATCAAAAGGAGAAACTAACCCCACGGAGCTTTTTTTAAGCTCTGGAGCATCTTTTTCTGGCATAGGACCACAAGAACTGAGTAAAAAACCATGAAAAAACAACAAAAAAGTTAAAACAATAATTCTATTCATAATATTGGCCTATTATTTTTATAATTCCGTTCATATAATTTACATTTATTACTTAACAATAGTTTAGCAACTTATAGATATAGGTTTCAAGCACAATATTATGAAAGATAAAATCATTTCTGCCATAAAGCCAAACCGCTCCCGCGTTATTTGGACTGTTATATTATCATTTCCCATAATTCTTATTATCACAGCCATCATAACCACGGTTTATTATATGGGGCCCACCTTACCTTCATTGGCGCAATTAGAAGACATAGACCCTAAATTAATTACCAAAATTTATGATAAAGATTCTAATTTAGTACATGAATTCTATGTGGAAAAAAGGATTTGGACTTCCTATGACTCCATACCCTTAGCTACCAAACAAGCAGTTATGGCCATAGAAGACCGTACTTTTTTTAAACACTGGGGTTTTAATGTTTGGGCCATACCTAGCGCTGTTTTAGAGTCACTGAGCTCTGGCAAAAGGTTGCGCGGCGCATCTACTCTTACTCAACAATTAGCTAAGCTCTTGTTTCTTACACCAGAACGATCTATTATTAGAAAGATTAAAGAAGCTTTAACAGCTGTTCGCATTGAACAAACCTACACCAAAGAAGAAATTTTAGAGTTTTATTTAAACCAAGTTTATTTAGGTGGGGGAACTTATGGTTTCCAAGCTGCAGCGCAAATGTATTTTGGACGACCTTTGTCTGAACTAAACATTCCCGAAACAGCAACCTTAGCAGGGATGCTACAGCGCCCTGAAGGTTACAGGCCTGATAGACATCCCCAAGCGTCCTTGGATCGTAGAAACACTGTTTTATACGCCATGCGTGATGCTGGTTATATCACCAACGAAAACTATCAAACATATATTAAACAACCTTTACAAACCGCTGAGCGTTCAGAAGACGGCCCTCCTGGTCCCTATTACATCGAGGAAGTGCGCAAGTATTTAGAGCGCAAATATGGCGAAAGTAGCCTTTATGCCGATGGCGTATCTGTTTATACCACTCTTGATAGTGAAATTCAACGGTTTGCCGACTCTGTGGTGCAAATTCACCTAAAACGCATAAGAAACAAACTTAAATATCGACATACTTATATGCTGGCATTAAACCAAAAGTATAAGATGTCTGTGGATAGTGTAGTGGTGCATTTTGATTCCATATATAGTGAATTTGAAAAAGATTATTTGTCTAAAGACACTAGCAGTATTGATTCTTTGCGCACTTTCCCAGACTCTACCAGATACAGACCAGCGCAAATCGCCATGGTGCTAATAGAAAATGACCAAGGGGCTATAAGAGCTTTAGTAGGTGGAAGTAACTTTAATTTAACCAAATTTAATCGCGCCACTCAATCTTTTAGACAACCTGGTTCAGCTTTTAAGCCTTTTGTTTATGCCACAGCCATGGATAATGGCGCTAGTCCTTGTGATTCAGTAAATGATCAGCCCATTACCATTCCCGATCCCGAAGATAGCACCAAATTTTGGCGACCTTCTAACTATGAAAGAAAGTTTGAAGGTTTTATGACTTATAGACGAGCTTTGGCTTTATCTAAAAACTTACCTGCCATCCAAATCGGCATGCAATATGGTCTATCCAATGTTGTTAGCTATTCTAGAAAATTTGGTTTAACAGCTCCTCTAAGCCCAGTTCCATCATTAGCCATAGGTTCCATAGGAGCGACTTTAATGGAGATGACCAGTGCTTTTACAGTGTTTCCTAACATGGGAACACGCATTGAACCTTATATGGTAGAATCAGTTATTGGTCGTAATGGCGATGTTTTTGAAAGAAATATGAAAGTTGAACATGAAGTTATAAAAAGGTCTTCTGCATATTTAATGGTAAGCATGCTCCAATTGGTAAACACTGGTGGTACTGCGGCTCGCATTTATGCTTCTGGTTTCACCCATCCTTCAGGGGGAAAAACAGGCACAACCAATGATTATACTGATGCATGGTACATAGGTTTCACAAAGCAATATACCATGGGTGTTTGGGTGGGTACTGATGCTAATATGCCCATGGGCCCAGGGCATACTGGTGGTCAAGACGCTATGCCATATTGGTTAGATGTTATGACTGAATTACACAAAGACAAGCCCAAACTTTCATTTCAAGTGCCTCCTGGAGTAACCTCAAGACCTATATGTAATCATACCGGAAAAGTAGCAGGAGAATTTTGTTCACCCACCACTTCATGTTTATTTAGTAGCATAGATGTGCCTGATGAAGTTTGCGATGGCAATCACTTGCAAAACAAAAACATTACAAGAGATGCTTCTCTTTTTGGAAACTCCTCAAATCAGGGTTCTTCTAAACCTAAAACTAGAAGGCTGTTTTGAGTCTATCTTTTTATTTTTTTGTCGCGTTGCTGGTTAAATAAATACCATGCATCGTGGCTTTCTTCTTTATCATCCACATCGCTAGTAGCATATTTACCATCACTTTGAATATTTATTTGCGTTCCTGGTTTTAGCCTAATCCAAGTATCCACGCTTACTTCATAAGGGCCAGGAATTTGTGCAGGAGGACCCCACGAACTAGTGGTTTCTTGGGTTTTGCGAATACTTGTTGTGTCACTTGGCCCTACATCAACTAAACCAGAGTATAAGGCCACTGTGGAGCTTTGGTCTGCCCCTGACTCCACCCTAAACACAGTACCTCGTACCGCCGCTGTTGCCACTGGAGTATTTACTACAAAATTATTTTTGGTCATTTTTTTAACATTAGCCCAAACTTTTCCTTTTTGCATTTTGACACTAGAAGCAACTTCACTTCCATCAAGAGTTACCAAGCTATTTTCAGCGATTCTAAGTACAGTACCGTGATTATATGTAATTTCTAAAATTGACTCTTGCTCAGTCTTAATCAAACAGCCTGATTTTATTTTTTGACTAACCCGTATGGGTCTTTCTCGCTTTTTACTAATCTGATAAACATTGCCGGTAACAAAGGTTGCTTTTCCTAAATCAGCCCCAAAAGTTAATGTTGCCACAAACAAAATCAATCTAAGCATTTCCACTCCTTTTTACTCTTTAAGCTTACAAAACCATTACATCCATGATCTATCTGATGTACCCTCAATGCCACGAATTTTCAAATCCAAATCGTCGGGGTTGGTAGCCGCTTGATAAGCTACATCATATTCTATAATACCATCATTGTATAAAGATAAAATAGATTGATCAAAAGTTTGGCTACCATATTGTTTATGCCCATCCGCGATAGCCCCAAGAATTTCAGAACCTTTATCACGATCTAATATATACTCCCTAATTGCAGCTGTATTTATCATTACTTCTGCCGCAGGCACTCTCCCTTTGCCATCTTTGGTCCCTAACAAGCGCATAGAAATAATGCCCACTAAACAATCAGCCAGCATTATCCGCACTTCTTCGTGTTGATGGGGAGGATACATTGATAAAATTCTAGTTATAGTTTCAGTGGCATTAGTAGTGTGAATAGTTGCAAAAACCATGTGCCCTGTATCTGCTGCAGTTAAAGCAATTTGCATGGTTTCTAAATCGCGGATTTCCCCCACTAGCAACACATCTGGATCTTGTCGTAGCGATGCACGCAAAGCTTCTGAATAACTAAAAGTGTCCACTCCTATTTCTCGTTGTGTAACTATGGATTTTTTGTCTCGATGCAAAAACTCTATGGGATCCTCAATGGTTATTATATGACTACTAGTATGCTGATTAATATGGTCAACCATAGCTGCCAAACAAGTTGACTTTCCAGAACCAGTGGTTCCTGTAACCAATATCAAGCCCCGCTCTTTCATAGAAATATCTAAGATGACTTCGGGCAAATGCAGTTCTGAAAATGGAGGTATAGTTGCCTTAATATGCCTTATCACCAAACCTACGGTCCCTCTTTGCCTAAACACATTAATACGAAAGCGCCCCATATTTCGAGCACCAATGGCAAAGTCTATTTCTTTCTTTTCTTCGAATCTGCTGCGCTGCTCCCTATTCATAATATCACTTAGAAATCCATCCATCATTTCTTGATCAGTTCTTGTGTCTATGAGTTTATGTAATTTTCCATTAATGCGGAAAGCAGGGCTTATACCCACTTTTATATGCAAATCAGAAGCCCCGCGCTTCACCATCTCTCTAAGCAGCATTTCTATTTTTAAAGACATAAATTACCTAAGCGTTTTCGTCTCCCTCAGCAATTATTTTGCGAATTTCTTCAGCGCGCGCAACAGTTGCTTCATTTTCAGGTTCCAAACTAATCAACTCATCGTACATTTGCAATGCTTCACTATATAAGCCTTGATTAAAATATATCTCAGCTAAGGTTTGGGTAGCTCCTTGGAACTCTCCTGTTTCTTCATCTGCTAACGCTAGCATCACATCTTCGGTAGTTTCAGGTTTTTTTTCATCATCTGGGCCAAATGCTCCTAGCTCATCATCTGGGCCAAATAATTCATCGAAAGCTGTGCTGACATCATCACTTAAATCGCTATCGCTTTCTACTGCATCGCTTTCTAAGGCAAGCTCTGGCGCTGCAACGCTTGATTCTTCAGGCGCTATTGCTAAGTCACCAGCAAGTTCCAAAGATAAATCAGAACTTGCTTCATCTTCTAAACTCAAATCACCAAGTTCTTCGCTAGAATCAGTAATCTCCTCTGCATCTTCCTCTGCTATATCTGAAACACTTTCTGTGCTTAAATCAGACATGACTTCACTGGATTCTAGCTCATCATCTGAACCAAATAGTTCATCAAAAGAACTACTTAAATCACCATCATCTGCAAACGGTGAGGCTTCTAAAGCTACTTCAGAATCGGTAAAACCTAATCCTTCAATGTCCATTTCACCGCCGACACCAGTATCTAAGACTAAATCCGTAGAATCATCTAAAGACAAACTTGAATCATCATCGCTAGCTTCAAATAAGTTATCAAAAGCAGAACTAAGTTTTTCACTAGTTATATCTGTTAAAGCAGCATCATCTTCACCATCTTCAGTAAATGAGTCCATACTTTCTTTTAAGGCGGATTCTAAACTTTTTTGCAAATCTGTTGCTGACAATTCATCGTCTAAATCATCGTCATCTTCAATAAATACTTTATCCAAAGATGCAAACAAAGCTTCTTGTTCATCTTCAGAAATTAATCCTAAACCACCCGCTCCTAAATCAACACTAGAATCTGAGTCTGCAGCATCGAGCAGATTAGAATCAACTTGCGCGCCCAATATATCTAGTTCGTTTAGTTGGCCTCCATAAAAATTAGCCTGTTGCTTATCGCCTTTTTTAATAAAAAGTTCATAAAGCCATTTCATGGCCATTTGATGCATGGGATCTACATTTAAGATTTTTTCTAAATGTTCAATGGCTAAATCAACTTCATCCTTTTGTTTCAATGCTTTAGCATAAATTATTAAGCCTGGTACATAAGTTTGCCATATACTTAAACCTTTTTCTAAAATTTCTAAGGCCAAATCAAGCTCATCAGTTTCCAATAAGTAGTCGGCATAACGAGCAAACGCCTTAGAGCTTTTTTTAGATTCTACCTTTTTTCTTAGCTTAGTAATTTCTGATACTAACATTTACACCTCCGGTGTAATAGACTCATACACCAACAATACAGGAATACCTTCAATTACAGGATAAAATCGTAAACCATCTTCTGTTACCAACGCATTTTTTAAAGTATTGGCTATTTTTTCTCCAGTCTTGTTAACAAGTGCGCCCAACTCTATCTTTTTATTTAGCAAAACTAATTCTTCTTCATTTGCAAACCTTAACGGTTGTTTATCTAAAGGGCAACATAGCATTTCCAATAACTTTTCATCAATCACTTTTACAATTCCTCACTTTAAAAATGACAAATCCACCAAGGCAAAAGTTTGGGTTTGGGGAAACCCTATAACTAGATTAGGTTTCATTTTGCGCAACTTTTCAAATTGAGCAGGTAATTCTTCGTACCGACCAGCAGAATCTGCCACCACTAACAATTCTTTACACCCTGTGCGATTGTAAATATCTTCTAAATTGGAGCTGTTTCCTAAATAGTGTTCTCTTATATCATCCACAGGTTCAATGGAACTGACACAACCTAACACATCTCTTTCAGGTATTAAATTTTCTCTAGTAAACCACTTCGCTATTCCTTTATGATTTCCTAAAATCACACTGCGCTGACGAGCGCCTGTAAAAACAGCTTTAAAATAGCTAACCCATCGCCATATTTTACGCCAAGACCATAAAAACAAAATACCACAAGTGGCTACTATTCCTGCACTTAAACCATAGCCTGATGCAAATCCCGTCATAAAAGTTAAAATAATTAATAAAAGTCCCCAAAACCTAGAAAACTTAAATAAAGAAGAGTTTTTTGCGAAATAATCGCCACTTAGAGCAAATAATGCTATAACTGTGATAGTAGAACCTGCAAATACTGGTAAAAAATCAGCTTCTTTGACATGAGCAAAGCCCAAAGATAATGCTGCCATCACCAAAGCATCAGCTACTACCTTCCACCAAGAGGGTATTAATCGAGAAAAAACTCCCAATAAGGCGGCAAACATAACACCTATGCTAATTATCCAAAGAGGCACAGGTTTAAATTTTTTATGCTTACTCGCAAAGATCATCATGGCTTGATAAAAGTTAAAATAAGAACCAAACCTCCTAGTTTTTGAACTTTGCCCTTTAAAGTGAATAAGTGTCGTACCTGGGAAATAATAATTTTTGTACCCAGCTTCTTGCACTCTGTAACAGATATCTAAATCTTCGCCGTAGAGGAAAAAATCTTCATCAAAGCCATTAACTCCATCATATACTTTTTTGCGAATGCAAAAAAACGACCCCGAAACCGCATCTACTTCAGCCTCCACATCTGGGTCTAAATAAGTTAAATTATAGGCGCCAAACCTTTTGCTATTAGGAAACAAATTAGCCAACCCAAGCGTTTTATAAATAGCTGTCATGGGCGAAGGAAAACTACGCCTACATGCCCATTGCAAAGTGCCGTCACCGTTTAAAATTTTACCTCCCACCACTCCCGCCTCAGGTTTTTCACTGATATATTCGAGCAAGAGGTCAAAAGTATCTAAAGAAACTATGGTGTCGGGATTTACAAAGAACAAAAATTCATGCTTTGCTTTTTGGGCTGCTAAATTACATGCTTTGCCAAAACCATGATTTTTATCAGACTCCATCCATAGAACATCTGAATAAGATGTTTTTAAATCGTTTCCCAAAGGCATAGGAGAATTATTATCATAGACTATTATCTGGTGCTCACGATTTTGTAAAGATCTTTTAATAGAGTACAAGCAAGTGGGTAAATAGTCCCCTGAATTATATGATATTATTATAACAGAACAGGGAGCTATACTCATTAGTGACCTCTTATACGCAAACGCAGCACTAAAAATAACGCTTCAGAAATAATACCCCCACTCATTTTAGAAGTACCACGAGTTCTATCTGTAAAAACAATGGGTATTTCAGCCAAACGCAAACCTTTTTTCCAAATAGAAAAATTAACTTCTATCTGAAAACAGTAACCATCGCTGCGTAAGGTACTAAGGTCTAAAGTCTCTAAGGCTTCTCGACGAAAGCACTTAAACCCCCCAGTGGCATCGGCCAATGGTATACGAGTAACAATTCTCGTGTATAAATTTGCACCATAACTCAGCAGCAAGCGTTTCCAATCCCAATTTACTACACTTATGCGGCCTTCTAAATAGCGACTTCCCACCACCAAATCAGCATTTTCAGCTTTTTCTAAAAAACGAAGCAAATCATTGGGATTATGGGAAAAGTCAGCATCCATTTCAAAAACTCGCTGATAATCTTTTTCCAGTGCCCATTTAAATCCCGCTACATAAGCCGTCCCCAAGCCTTGTTTACCTGGCCTTTTTAATAAATGAACACGAGGCTCATGGCTGATTAAATCTTCCACAATTTCTGCAGTTCCATCTGGAGAATTATCATCTACCACCAGAACTTCTAAGCAATTATGTTGCTTTAGAACTTGAGGAATAATCAAAGCAATATTTTCTTTTTCATTATAAGTTGGGATAATCACTAAACTTTTTGGATAAGGCATTTATTCCTCCTTGACCCTAATACTGGCCGCAATTGGGAAAACTGACCGCTGGGTGTTAGAATTTAACATTTCGCCCAACAAACCTAAAGAACCTAATTGCAACCCCGTTAATAATAACAAGCCACCGCCAAACATTAAAGGTCTAATATGCAATGCACCAGTAATAAGCCATTGCACGCCAAAATAGCCCAAAAGACCAGCACCCATTAACACAAATAGTAGTCCTATACTACCAAAAAAATGCAAGGGTTTGACAGCAAATCGGTGCAAAAACAATAACGAAACTAGGTCTAAAAAGCCCGATATTAAGCGACTAGCACCATACTTAGACACTCCATGTATGCGGGGACGATGCTCCACCACCATTTCGGTAATTTTAAAACCTCGCCACTTAGCCATCACCGGAATAAAGCGATGATAATCGCCGTACAAAGGCAAGTGCATCACCACCTCTCGCCTATAAGCTTTTAGCCCGCAGTTAAAATCATGTAGGCGAATTCCAGCTACTATGGACACCACCACATTATATAATTTTGAGGGTATGGTTTTATGCCAAGGGTCAAAACGACGTTTTTTCCAGCCACTGACTAAATCATAGCCTTCATCTAATTTTTGTAAAAGCCCAGGAATTTCATTGGGATTATCTTGTAAATCTCCATCCATGGTTATCACTTTATCGCCTTTAGCCTTAGAAAAGCCTAATGCCAAAGCAGTTGCTTTGCCACAATTGTATTGTAGTTTTACAGCTCGCAACTGAGTATAGCCTCCAGAGAGATCTTGCAAAGTTGCCCAAGTTTGGTCAGTGCTGCCGTCATCTATAACTATGACCTCATATTCTAATTCCAATGGTTTTACCGCAATATTAATCTCTTCGAGTAGCTTAGCTAAGCTTTCGGCTTCGTTTTTAACAGGTATAACTATAGATAAGTCCATATTTTACCTTTATAAGCTACGCTTTTTTATTTCCTCTAAATAACCTATGCGTCTATTAATTTCGTCAGCTGTGGTAGCATCTACTTTATCTTGGGCACTTTTCAAAGTTTTAATAGCCTCTTCAAATTTGCCAGCTGCAGTTTGCAGTTCTGCAGCCACAGCATAGTTACGCCATTCCGAAGGGAACTGTTGCATACCCTTTTCACAAAAAGACATTCCCAAGCTTAACAAAGAGTCAATTTTAGCATCAAAAGCTTGTACCAGATGGGTGGAATCGCTACCTTCTACACTGACTTTTTGGCTAGCTAAGAGATTTATTTCTCCACGCATTTCTAAAGCCATGCGAATATAAATTGTATTGTAATTAAACAGCAATCTTTGGGTTTCGCTGTCAATAAAGGCAGTTCCATCACCTAAGCCGCGATATTGATAAACGCTATCCACCAGATATTGCGTAGCAGCCACATCCACTTGGTCGGGTTTAATATCTAATTGTCCTCTCAACAATGTATAAACCATACCTTGTTGAATCATATACTTCTCTAAACCTACAAAGTTAGAAGTTCCCACGGTATTGGCAAAATGCAAGGGGCGATCAGGATTATTAAGCGCAATATCAAAGACCAATTTATCTTGGGTTTTCATGTGTCCATTGGCTCGTGGCGTACCCCATTGCACCAAGGCATCATAGACTTGGAACATTTCAGCTTTGCGCTGTCTGTCAATCACTTGTGCTGAACTCGCCTCTCCTTCTGCAATAATTGAATCCAAGTCAGCAATTTGGGTTTTCAAAGTCGGTAAACGAGCCTGTACATTATCTAACCACCATTGCACACGATGGGTAGGATCGTGCATATTTTCTTGACTTAACACCATTTTGTTAACAATTTCTTCGTTGGTGTAGCTCATTTTAAGGGGTGGCACGCTATCGGGAATCACATCGCGGTTTTTCACTTGATCTATGTACCACTCTGTGTTTCCTAAACTTAAGTTTACCACACGTACATCACGGCGAATATTGGCAACTTCTTGGGCGAACCAAAGAGGGAAAGTATCGTTATCACCATTGGTGAATATCACCGAATTAGGAGCACAAGACATTAACAAATTATAAGCGTAATCCCAGGGAACCCATAGGTTACGGCGACTGTGTTCTTTATAGTTGGCAAAAAGTGGTAAAGCAGCACTTAATACCACTATCACCCCAGCCACAGCCTTAGTAGTAATGGCTCCACGAGAACTATACAAACTCAGCAATAACAACCCTAAACCCACTCCATAAATCATGGACATAAAGATAAAGGCAGGAGCATAAAAATAATCTCGCTCTCGCACTTCTAAATGCACAGGATCAGGTAACTCTGGCGCAGGATAACCAGCAGAAGTATAGCCTGCTTGAATAGCTCTCCACTGACGCCAAGCTTGATTTTGCTCTAACTGTGAACGCTGTTCAGAGCTTTTAGCTTGGTGCATTTGCAAGCGCAATGCTAAAAGTTCATTGGGATCGGGAATTTCGGGCATATTTATACCCCGACTGGCCAGAGTTGAGCTTTCTGACTGCATCATGCTCACCCATTGCTCGGTATCGCGTTTTTCCAAGCGCGTTCCATCAGAAAAGTTGATGTAAAACAGCAAACCCGCTGAAGAAATTAGGTAAAGCAATAACATATAAATCGCAGTTTTAGGTCGCCGTTTATATCCTGCCCAAAATACCCAAAGTATTACTCCGTTGAACAAGGCAAACCATAAAAATTGCATGGCTTTATTGCCACCCATGATTTCCATTTGGCTAGGAAACTTTAGATTTCCTCGCTGCACTTCGCCATCAGACCTTGCAATATCGTATATACCAGGAGCTACATAATTCACATCACCTACTTTAAAAGGCGTATATTGAGCTAACTGATAGCCTCCATAACCCATGTGAGGGAATGTTAAAAGTTGATTACCAAACTGAGCCCGGCGGTGAAAGGCGCGAGAAATCATAGATTCTGCACCGTATTGTTTACGCTCTATATAATCGTTGAAATTTTGCCAATTTTCTTTTTTAAATAACTCAGCGATGCTAATTTCACCTTGAGCATTGCGCACATTAATTTCTGGTTGGTTTTCGTCGATGTTAGGATCCAAAGCCGAACGAATGGGAATATAAAAGTGCGTGCTAAAGCCCAATAAAGCCATGATAGTTAACCACAAACTCAAACGCAAATGACGACGCAAATCAGTTTTAACTACCAACATGGAAATAGCTAGCACAATTAGCGTAATCAAAGACCAAGGCAAAAAGCTACTGGGCTTATAAACCATGGAGCACAAAATTGTTCCAGTAACCCACACCGGCCAACGAGCGATACGAGTGGCATGATCAGACCCTAAGAGCAATAAAACAAATATAGCTGGTACAGTCAAAAGGGTATATAAGTGTACACCCACACCTAAGAATGCTAAATAACAGATCAAAATTAAAATGGTGTTTTCTTGTTTAGTGTTGCGATAATCTAACCACTTAAAGCCCAACCAAGATATTAGCACCACTAAGAACATGGCAAAGCCGTAAACTTCAGCCTCCACAGCGTTAAACCAAAATGTATCAGAAAAGGCTAGCAAAAATCCGCCCATAAGCCCCCCTGCCGCCAAAACGATTTTGCGCATGATCCGGCTCATATCGAGGTCGGTTTTTTCCATAAACTTGGCAATCAAATCCCAGGTAAAAACCACCACCATAAATACTGTGGCCGCCGAAGAGACCACCGATATATAATTTACCCTTTTAGCGATTTCATCAATAAAAGGTAGGGCTAAAATAACCACCCTAGAAAAGAACACAAAGAAAGGGGTTCCTGGTGGGTGGGGAATACCCAAACCATAAGCGCTGGCAATAAACTCTCCGCAGTCCCAAAAAGACACTGTAGGTGCCATGGTTATCGCATAAACAATTAGAGCAACTAAACCTGCAAAGCCTGCAACTAACAATTTAAGCCTATTTTCCTTCATTTATTTAGTCTCCTTAAAACATCGACTCTCTAATTTAGTTTTGTCTGCCCAACATTTGGCGATCTTGGGCAAAACTATTTAAAATTCCATTAATAAAACCACCAGAATCATCTGTGGAATATTTAGTGGCTATTTGTACAGCCTCTACAATAATAACCTTAATAGGCACATCTTCCACATATAGCATTTCCACTAGGGCTTGTCTTAAAATAATTTTATCTAAAACCGCCATGCGTTCCAAATCCCATTCTTTGGCATATTCAACAATAAAAGCATCGAGTTCAGCTATATGTTCTTGCACTAAATCCACCAACTTCATGCCATAATCTTGCATATCTTTAGGGATTTTTAAGCTATTAATTACCGCTGTAATCACTTCACCCATGGCATTGCCAGAAATTTCTACTCCATATAAAATTTGCATGGCAAAAACTCGGCCTTGTCGTCGAGAAGTTCTCATATAATTATAATTTCTCAACTTTTCGATAAAGTGAGGCCATTTCTACAACTGCTACAGCGGCCTCGGCACCTTTATTGCCTGACTTCAAGCCGCTTCTATCCATGGCTTGCTCCACTGTATCTGTGGTTAGAACCCCAAATATCACAGGAATATCAGCTTTCATAGACAAATTTGCTATGCCACTAGTAACACCGTTAACCACCATGTCAAAATGAGGAGTGTCACCTCGAATCACCGCCCCTAGACATATAATACCATGGTATTTATCTTGTTTCAATAGCTTATTTGCCAAGCCGGGGATTTCGAAAGCGCCTGGAACTTTAAATACATCTACATCTTCAGTGGATGCACCTAGGCGTTGAAGGCTATTAATAGCCCCAGCGGTTAAAGAATCCACTACCATTTCATTAAAACGCGCACTTATAATGGCTATGCGCAATCCTTTGGCTTCTAAATTTCCTTCTATAAATTTACTCATTTAATCTTCCTCAAAATTTTGGGTTAAAACATGCCCCAATTTTTCTCTTTTAGTTTTAAGATAGAATTCATTGACCTTATTATGGGGTATTTCTATGGGCATTCGCTCCACTATTTCCAATCCATAGCCTTTTAAACCTTCGATTTTCCGTGGATTATTGGTTAGCAGACGCATTTTTTTAATACCCAAACTAGCTAATATTTGCGCACCTATGCCATAGGAACGCTGATCTGCTTTGAACCCTAACTGATGGTTCGCTTCCACTGTGTCTAGTCCTTGATCTTGCAATTCATAGGCTTTTAGTTTGTTAGACAGGCCTATACCGCGGCCTTCGTGCCCACGCATATACAACACCACTCCCCCATGCTTAGCAACATTAGCCATAGCCGCATCTAATTGTTGCCCGCAATCACAACGCAAAGAGTGAAAGGTATCGCCAGTTAAACATTCGCTGTGCACCCGCACATTTACCACTTGGTCGGCCTTTATTTTGCCACTAACCCAAGCCACATGCTCCACCTTATCTAGGCGACTGCGAAAAGCGTGAGCTGTAAATTCACCGTATTTGGTGTCTATTTTAGGACTAGCTAACTTATCTACCAAAACTTCTGATTTAAATCTGTAAGCGATAAGATCGTTGGTGGTGCAAATTCGCAAACCAAACTTTTTGGCGATAATTTTTAACTGAGGCAAACGGGCCATGGTACCATCTTCATTCATAATTTCACACAGCACTCCAGCGGGTTCTAAACCTGCCAATCGGGCTAAATCCACCGTAGCTTCGGTATGCCCAGCACGAACTAAAACTCCCCCATCTTTTGCCCGCAAAGGGAAAGTATGTCCAGGAGAGACAAAATCTTGAGCGCCATAGCGCGGATTTGCCAAGCGGCGAGAGGTTAAAGCTCTTTCCGCTGCCGAAATCCCCGTCGTAGTGCCTTCCTTAGCTTCCACTGAAACCGTAAAAGCTGTTTCGTAGCGAGAGCTATTGCGAGTGGCCATCATGGGTAAAGCCAATTCATCAATGCGTGCAGCTTCCATGGCAGTGCAAACCAAACCACGACCGTGGGTAGCCATAAAATTCACATGTTCTGCGGTACAAAGCGAAGCCGCACACACAAAATCCCCTTCGGATTCACGATCTTCATCATCGGCTACAATTACAATGCGCCCGGCGCGAATATCTTCAATTACATCTTCTATTTTATCGAGCATTTTAAGCCTGTGGGGAATACCCCGATTGTTTTAAAAAGTTTTCTACATATTTGCCGATCATATCCACTTCAACATTTACAGGATGATCTAGCAACCAATCTTCGATATTGGTTTTCGCTAAAGTTTCAGGAATCAAAGCAATGCGAATAATAGCATCTCTTTTTTCTGCCACGGTCAAGCTTATACCATTTAAACAGATAGAACCTTTGGAAATCACATAACGCTCTAAATCTGAGGGTAATTCTAACTCAAGCTCCATCCCTGTTTCCCGGGGAATGATATTTTTAACTTGGGCTGTACCATCCACATGCCCCATAACAAAATGGCCACCCATAAAGCTATCCGGGCGACAAGCTTGTTCCAAATTAAGCCTAGAGCCTTGTTTGCGCACGGCAAAAGCGGTGGTACTTACCGTTTGGTGAATTAAAGTGAACTGCGCTTCATCGGCGGTGCACTTTTCAATGGTTAAGCATACGCCATCGTTAGAAATGCTATCGCCCACCACATTGGGGCTAAAAAAACCAGGGCTACCCACAGTAATTTGCAAGGCATCACCTTGGTTTTCCATGCTTTTAATTTCGCCGATGGCTTGTATTATTCCTGTAAACATTTTCAAATACCGTTAAAAAATCTGAACCAACGACCTCAAATTTACTTAAATACAAGTTTTTATTCCAATTTGGACTAAGTTTAGTTTTCCAAGCGCTTCCTTCTGTCAAAAATTTAGGCGCTGTAAACAAGTAAAAACGATTCCACAAACGAGTATCAGGCAAAACTGTAGCGGCTATATTTGCCCCTAACTCAAACAATATTCTGTGCACCCCCTGGGCACCTAATTCAGTTAGTAAGCCCAACCAAGAACTGGCAAAATCTTGATGAGACCACTGCTTTACAGACACTAAATCTGCTAAATGTCCTTGATGGCTTTGGGAATAAACTTCGGTGCCAGCGCGCAGCTCTTGAAATAACTTTAAGTTTAGCGGAAGAGCTTTTTTTCCATTTATAACCAACCTTCGGGGATCATTGCCTTCTACCCCGCGCACGGTTAATTGGGGATTATCGCAAACAGCTGTGCCCCCACTTATAACTATATAATCGGATAAAGCACGCATTTTATGCACTTTTTTTAAGCTTTCTGGCCCTGTGATAGCCACGGGTTCATAATTTGGTCCCCCCACAAAGCCATCTAAAGACTGGGCTATTTTCACATCCACCCAAGGCAACTGATGCTGCATCCAATAGGTAAATCCTTGATAAAATTCTTTGCCATATTCGCCATTTACCCCAACCTCCACTTGAATCCCCGCCGCTTTTAACTGCTGGTAGCCCCCACCGTGAACTTTGGGGTTGGGATCCAAAACCGCTATGCAAACTTTTTTTATGCCCGCAGTAATTATTGCTTCTGTGCAGGGAGGGGTGCGTCCATAATGACAGCATGGCTCTAAAGTCACATAAAGCGTTGCACCACGAGCTAAGTTTCCGGCTTTATCCAAGGCCACAATTTCCCCATGGCGTTGGCCTGGCTTTTCGGTGCGTCCTTGGGCTACCACCTTTCCCTGGGATACAATAACCGCCCCCACCGCAGGATTAGGCCGTGATATACCCACCGCACCGAGAGCTTGGGTAAAAGCCATATTCATATAGTGTGTATCTTCTGATTTCATAATTATTTATGCTAAATTTTCACTATGGATATGAAGATAGAAAATGCAAGCTTAAATAATGGCTCTACAAACTCGTTAAAAGACGCTTGGGCGGATCACAGCCGTCAATTTGACAAATATCACTGGGTTTATCCTGTGATTTCCCGACGAGCGGGAGGAATTTCCCTGGGTATCAACTTGAATATCGACACTATTTGCAACTTCGATTGCGTATATTGCCAGGTAGATCGCACGGTAGCTCCCCCACAACCCACCCACAACGATGTGGAAAAGATCGCTGAAGAACTCAGCCATGCCTTGGCTCACTGGCGCCACAATAAATTTCAAGACGCTCCTCGCTTTCAAAACATTGACCCCAGTTTTTTAGAATTAAAAGATTTTTGTTTTAGCGGCGATGGCGAGCCCACTTCGGCTCCAGAATTTGCCGAAATGGTGGATTTATTGGTGCAAATTAAAAACCAAGAAAACTTAAACTACTTAAAAATTGTAGTTATTACTAACGCAACTTTACTTCATCGGCCAGCGGTGCAAAAAGCCTTAGCCACCATGGCAGCAAACCGCGGAGAAATTTGGGCAAAACTCGACGCAGGCACTGAAGAGTATTTTCAAAGAATCAACCGCAGTCGCTATAAATTAGACCATATTGAAACTAACATTATTAACGCAGCCCAACAATTTCCCCTGCGCATTCAATCTATGTGGTGTGCTTATCGCAATGAGGTTCCCAGCCCAGCAGAAATTGAAGCTTATGCCCAACGGGTATTGCGCATCGAAGCCGCCGCCCACCAAGCAGGGCACAAATTGTTGGAAATCCAACTTTACAGCGTAGTGCGACGCACCACCGAAGCCGAGGTGCAAGCCTTAGACCAAGAATTTTTATTAAATATAAAAGAAGCCCTAATGCAATTTGGTATCAAAACTTCCGTGGAGATTTATTAATTATGACCTATCCTTTTAGCATCATTATTCCCGCATTAATCTCCTTGGTAGGGCAAATAGCCCTTTGGGTGGGATACTTCTTTTATATTCCCGCATTAAATAAAACTGCTGTGTTTTGGGGTGGCATTGCCTCAGCTATTATAGCTGCGATTTTCTTGGTTTTCTATAGATTTTTGATCAGTGTAGGCCAAAAAGCCTGGAATTTAACTGCTTTTATAGCTATTTTCATCCAAATTGCCACCATTTTTAGCGGTTTATGGATAGTGCGTGCCTGTTTTATGTATTAAAAAATGAACTATCATCTTATTGAAAAGACACATCTAAGACAAACATCGCACAAAATCCAATCATCAAACACCAAGTTGCCAAAGTTTTATTGCCCCGACTGTGAGTTTCAGGAATTATTTCATCACTAATTACAAAGAGCATAGCGCCCCCAGCAAAGCTTAAAACCACAGGCAAGGCTTGGGTGGAAAGAGCAGAAAGGGCCGCCCCCACAAAGCCACCAGTCACTTCTAAAAGCCCAGTTAGGGTACTAATCAAAAAAGCTTTACGCGCACTGTAACGAATAGATAACAAAGCTGCCGCCACCGCAAAACCTTCGGGAATATTTTGAGCGGCAATCCCCAAAGCTAAAGGCAAACCACGGTTAATTTCTCCACTACCAAAACCTACCCCCACGGCCATACCTTCAGGAATATTATGAATGGTAATAGCTATGATAAAAAGCCACATGCGGCGAACTTTGACTCCTGAAACATTTTCTTGCCCAGAAAAGAAGTGTTCATGGGGCAGCATCTTGTGGATTAAACTTAAAACTAAGACCCCCAAAAAGATTCCCAGCACCACATGCAAAGCACTGACTATGCTCGAAAAACCTAGCTCTTGGGCTGTTTCAAAAGCTGGGTGAATTAAGCTAAACATGGTGGCGGCTAACATGATTCCTGCCGCAGTGCTCAGCAGCGCATCTTCCACCGCCTCGGACATTTTGTTTCTAAAGAAAAAAATGAAAGCAGCCCCAATGGCGGTGGCTCCGCCGGCTAGTAAACTGGCCACTGTACCCAAAATAATTGGATTATCCATAATTTATCCCTTTTAAATATTCATTAATGCGTTCCCAACCTACAGCGGGAATCACCGCCCCCATTACTTGCACCACTTCGGAAGCCACCAAAGAAGCCAGCTCCCCACATTGCTGCAAAGTGAGAGATTTTTGCATACCATATAAAAACCCCGTAGCCCATAAATCCCCTGCCCCAGTGGTATCTATGGCTTTGACAACTTGGGCGTTAACTTGCACCACTTCGGTTCCTTTTTTGATTAAAGATCCTTTTTTGCCCAATTTTAACACACTAATTTTTGCACCTTCTTGGGCTAAAGCATCTAAAGCCGCTCGGCCTTCTAAACCAGTCCAAGCCTTGGCTTCATCTTCGTTGGCCACTAAAAGCCCCATTACGCCTAAATCTAAAGCCCATTGAATATCTTGACGGCAAAATTCCACCACGGAAACCGAGCCTAGATCTAAACCCACTTGCACACCAGCATCTTTGGCGGCTTGCACCACAGCTCTAAACCAGGGGGAATTAAAGGCTATATAGCCTTCCAAATAGACCATACCAAAGTCTTTGAGCATTTGAGGATTTATATCGTCGGGGGTCATTTCATCGGAGGCCCCCATATAAGAAAACATGGTTCTTTCTGCATCGGGAGTTACTGCCGAAAGCACGCGTCCCGTGGGCAAAGGATTTACTCCTAACAGCGACTCCACACCGCTTTTTTTAAGACTTTCCACAAAGATTTTCCCTAATTCATCGTCTTTAACCTTGCTCAAAAAAGCCACTGCGCCACCTAAAGTTCCCAAACCGCGGATAGTATTGCAAGCAGATCCCCCAGGCACCATCTCAGGATCCTCTACTTTTTGCAAAAGAGCTTCCATACGGGGCCAATCCACCAAAGTCATCCCCCCTTTAGCTTCTCCCTGCTCCACAATCCATTCTTCGCTTACTGGTGCTAAAAGGTCAACTAAAGCCGCACCTATGCCTAAAATCTTTTTTCCTTTTATACTCATTTTTACCTCTATTTAAAGGGATGACGACGGGGAGGGCGGCGCCTTTTACTGGCTTTTTGCAAAAACTCTAGTTCATAGGGGTTTAGGGATTGCATTCCCCGCTGAGCTACTTTTTGCAAAATAGCATCAAGTTCCTTTTGATCGTCCAAATAACCCACATGCCCAGTTAAGACACCATCGTCGCTGGGCTTTTTACGGCGGGGAAGTTTAAAGTTACGAAGTTTATCTTCCCCTATTAAAAATAACCAACCAGCCAAAGCACCACCTAAATGAGTAAAGTGCGCCACCCCAGAACCAGTATTCGCCAGCATTAAATCTATGCCAATAAAAATCCAAATAGCATACTTTATGCGCATGGGAAACAAAAAGAAGATTAAGATCTGTCGTTCAGGGAAAAAACGCGCATAGGCGACTAGTAAAGCAAATAGTGCCCCCGAAGCCCCCAATATATGAGTGCTATGACCAATAACATTGGCCGCATAAAAAGGCACGCTCACCAATGCTGCTCCCACCGCACCCACAAAATACAAGCTCAAAAAGCGTTTATGTCCCATCCAATTAGCCAGTTCATCACCAAACATCCACAAAATCAACATATTGAATAAAAAATGCATGGGAGCTAAGTGCAAAAAAGCATAAGTTACTAAACGCCATATTTGCCAAGCTTGTTCGGGGATTAAAACCATTAAACCGGCTAAATAATAGACTGGAGTGATGCCCAATAAACGCGTTACAAAAAAGAAAGCAAATATCGCTGCATTAATCATCAACAGCGAACGTACAGGTTTGGCTAAATAAGCAAAAGGTCTCATGGATTTAGCTCCATTTTTTTCAAAAATTTATAGACAGAAAGAGGAAGCATGGCTTGGTAATCCCCCCTATGATGCCACAATTCACGCACCAAAGACGAACTTAAATGCTGCCATTGGGGCTGGGCTAGCAAAAAGT
Organism: Fibrobacter sp.; assembly: GCA_012511955.1. Taxonomy (GTDB): domain Bacteria; phylum Fibrobacterota; class Fibrobacteria; order Fibrobacterales; family Fibrobacteraceae; genus JAAZFC01. Next base: position 61,571 of record JAAZFC010000003.1, read on the forward strand.
ATGTCTCTAACTCTGAAAATTGGGTGGAATTACCCCAAGCCATGGCAGATTCCCACTCCAGATCAGCGGCAGAACGCAAAGAGCGCACCAAAATACTCTGGGGATATTTACGAGCAAAGTCCACCGTCAAACCGCTCCAACTTTCCACAATAACATTTGGTAAATGCTGAGTAGCAGCTTCTACTAACTCCATGCGGTCGGCAACGGATAGCCAAGAGTTTTTTTTCTTATTATACCCCACCAAAACTATCACTCGCTCAAAACTTTTGGCAACTCTCTGTACCACATCTAAATGTCCTAGAGTGAAAGGGTCAAAACTTCCAGCATATATGGCTTTTCTTTGCATAAACACCAAGTTAGAAAAATAGTGCGAGGGTGGACTCTCCATAGCGCCGTATTTCGGTAGATTCATCACTCCAAGGGGGCAAATTGCGACTAGGCATTTCAAAGACCGCCACTCCCCCACTTTTTCTCAGAGCTAAAAAAGGTCTTAAATCTGGATATTGGTCTAAAAAAGGAGGATCCGCATAAATAAAATCATATTTAGAAGCTTTATTTTGTTCTTTTTGCTTTTTTAACCACAGTTCAACACTCATGTTCCAAATTTGGCAAAAATCAAATAAATCCAAGGATTTGGCATTAGCTTTTATCAAAGTATTGGCCTGGGGTGCTTTTTCCACGAAATCTACTCGTTCTGCACCACGACTTAAAGCTTCAAAGCCCATAATGCCGCTCCCCGCATAAAGATCCAACGCAAAACCATCTATGTTCCCTATAATATTGAATACTGCTTGGCGAACTTTTGCACCTGTGGGACGAGTATGTCTTGTCCCAGGACTTTTAATGTAACGACCGCGCAAGTTTCCACCACTTATGCGTATCAATAGTTCCTCACTGTTTTTTCTGAGGCTCGGTATAAATTACAAAATCGAAAGTTGATAACATTCCCGAAGTAGAAGGACTAATAACCACCTGTAAAACCCCAGCTTTAGATTGGGAAACCAATAAAGACTCTACAAATTTGTGCAAAGATGGAAAGTCTGATTTGCTTTGAGCACGCACTAATACCCTTTGATACAACCCCTGATTGGCTGACTTAGGGGCTTCAAATTTAAATTGCACCTTCTGTTCTTGGGAAAGGGTATTAAGCAAAGCTATCTCATTGTTTACTTGATTAAGAGGAACCACAGTTAACTTTTCATTCTGAGTTTTTACTTGCAATAAATTTCCATAGGCCGTAAATTCATTAAGAGATTTTTCATTTACTGGGGTTGTTTTCATGGATTTAGAGTTGCGCTTTAGACTATCTAAATAATTTTCCACAGATTTTGAGTCAGTACCCACCCCCCTAACAAAATAATAATCTGGTGCCTTGTAAACCAAGTTACTAAAGCCAAAACTTGCTGGAGAAATACTTCTAAATGTATGGAAAAACTTATCCACCATAATTTTTTGCAACTTAATGCATTCCATGGGTAGTAATTGGCGATATTCTTTGCGCTCTATGTCATAGAACAAATCCGGTCTCACGGTTTTTACAATTTCTTCTACCGCCCCATCTCTAACCACCGCAGGCTTGATTGTAGTAACTTCAACACTTGTAACTTCCTTAACATCTTGAACAGTTTTAACATCTTGCTTAGGTGGAGTTTGAACAACAAAATGTTTTAACATTACATTGGGCATATAGTTCGCCACCATCACTGGTACACCATATATGGAAAAATACAAGAACGAAGCAGCTAAAAGCAAAGCCAAACCCAAAAGCATTCTAATACCGCGAAGATTTGAATTTCTTTTTATTTTCGGAGCCGAAATCTTAGGTACCAAAGGACCTGGTTCTTTAAATAAATTTAACTGAATCATTTTCGATCTCCAAAATAACGCAGAGAAGCGCCAATGGCGGTCGCACAAAGTGGAGCTGTACTAGTGGGCGCTAAATTGGGGTCCAACAATAACTTTGGGAATGAATCCAAAAGATGATATAAAAAATCTGGGCTTTTTTGGCGTAGGCGATCAACAAAATCTTCTTGCACCGATAAATCACCACAAATATAAACCACCTTACCCTTAGCTTTAGATACACCTAATTGACTAAAGCCTTTATGCAGTTCTTCGGTAACATCGGCAGTTAAAGCATCAAAAGCCTCCAAGCGCTCCATGGAAGATAGTGCGCTCACACTAACCCAGCGCAGAGCTTGTAAAACCCCGTTTTTACCCCAAACTATAATAACACCTGTGGTATCTACTTTAAGTGCACATACTAGTTTTTTGCTGTGTCCTAGAACCGTAGTAAGTAAGTTTATTAAAGAGAAGACATCTAATTCAATCACATTAGGCACTAAATGCTTATTAGCAAACTCATGGCGAAGTGAATCTAACCATGCTTTGCGCACTCCAGCCACGATAGCGGTTTTTTCACCTCTTTTAAGCCCAGGAACCACTTGATAGTCCAACCAAATATCTTTGCGAGGAGCATTAACACTATTTGTAAATTCCCATTCTATATATTCTTCAATATTTTTAATATCTGATGGTATATCCACCATGCGCACCACACCCATTCGCGCAGGAAGAGTCAAAGTAACAGCTTCACCTTTAACTTCGGGGTATGGTTCTAGCCATTCTTTTATTATGGTTTCTAAGTTCCCTACCTCACGCAATGGATGAGTAGCAGTTTCCACCACGCTAGTGCGCAAAATTTTCCTTTGCACTTTATCGTGCAAAGCCATCTTCAATGAGCTATCGCCCACTTCAATACCAAGTGTTATTTTCGGTTTTACCATAAGTCCTTGACTTTTTTAACCTTACTATCTTATTACTATCTATAAAATTAATCAAAAATGACCAGAGGTAGGAGCATTTCTTGTTTTTTCTTACCAATTCCTTTAATTTTTAATAAATCTGCTGGTTTTTTAAATGAACCATGTTTCCTTTTATACTCTAAAATTCGATGAGTCATGGCTGGTCCTATACCTGGCAAGGTAATTATTTGCAGACTATCAGCCTTGTTAATAGCCAAAGGATTTTCTTTCGTTGGAACATTTTTAGCTTTAGATTTTGCCTTTTTTTTCGTTTTAGGCAAGTCTTTTGCTTTATTTTTCACTACTTCTTGCTTGTCTGGGGCTAGGTTGACTTTTTCTTCTATTAAAGTTAGCGGTGCTGCTGTCAACTTAGGCAAATTACCCGCTGCCACCCCCAAAACAAATAATGCTAAAAAGACACCTAACAAGCGTTTTTCAGCGGTATTCATTTGCAACCCTCAGCAATTCTACGAAAAGTGGTGCTGGATGCAATAATGTGGATTTTAATTCGGGATGATATTGACATCCCACATAAAAAGGGTGATTTTTAAGTTCTACTACTGTCATATTAACTCCTTGATTTGTAGTTCCAGAAAAGACCAAATCATGGCCCTCTATACTATTGACGATAAATGGAGTCAATTTGTTACGGTATCTGAATCTTTCTCGTATTTTTTTCTTGTTTCTATAGATTTTGCGGATTTTTGAAGTCTCTTTCAGTTCTATATCCATGCCCCCCACAAAGCTCGCTTTTTCTTTAATGTCTTCTTTAAAGTCTAACTTTAGTGCATTTTGCCCATATTCTTGTACAGCACAGTACATAGCTTCGCCAATGGCCAAAAAGGGTAATTTGGTTTCTCTAACGGTTTTTAGCAATTTAAATATCCCTGCTCCAGCATTGGCTTCATTGCCACCTGGCAGTATAAGAGCCGACACATCGGACAAATGCTGAGCACAAGCTTCAGGATCTGTGCAAATATCCTTGGCGCTTAGCCACTTGACATCTACCTTTAAATCCAAATGAGCACAGGCGTGTTGTAAAGCTTCTACCACCGAAGCGTAGGAATCTTCTAAAGAGGTGTGATTTCCGCAAATTGCCACTTGCAAAGCTTTTTGAGGATTATCCAAGTTGCGATTAATATTTTCCACCAATTTGCTCCACTTGCGCAATTGTGGCGGCGCATAAATGCGCAAACGCTTATGCAATATTTCTGGCAAACCTTCTTTGTCGTAAATCAGTGGAATTTCATAAATATTTTTAACATCCACACCAGAGATAACCGCAGAGGAATCTAAATTGCAAAACAAAGCTATTTTTTCTTTGATAACTGGGGTTAAATACTCAGAGCAACGCCCGATTATAACTTCAGGATAAATGCCTTTTTCATTAAGTTCTCGCACCGACATTTGCGTGGGTTTGGATTTTTGCTCACTTACCCCGCTGGGAATTGGCACATAAGTTAAATGTACGAAAAGACAGTTTTCATATCCCACTTCATGACTGAGTTGGCGTACCGCTTCAATATAAAATTGATTTTCTAAGTCTCCCACGGTACCACCAATTTCAATAAGCATTACATCAGCTTTTTCTTGGTTGGCAATGCTATAAAACTTTTCTTTGATCAAGTCCGTTACATGGGGCAGAAACTGCATGGTTTTACCTTTGTAATAACCTTCGGCTTCTTTGGCAAAAATCTCTTTAAATATTTTTCCCATGGTAAGGCTCCAGCTTTGACGCGCCTCCACATTGAGAAACCTTTCGTAATGGCCAAAATCCATGTCCACTTCGCCACCATCGTCTAGCACAAAAACCTCGCCGTGTTCCGTGGGGTTCATAGTCCCAGGATTGGTATTTAAATAACCATCACATTTAATAGGGACCACTTTTAACCTATCACCTAACAACGCACCAATGGATGCTGCAGCCACACCTTTACCCAATCCTGAAAGCACTCCACCTGTAATTACAATAAACTTTGTTTTGTCTTTGTTACTGTTTCCCATAAAATATCCTTTATAAAAAGTCCGCCACCTTGAGCAAATCCTGAGGAATATCTACGCTGTACGCCATCTTATTTGTTATAACAATTTTAATAGATCGACGATTTAAAATACGCAAAGGCTCTATGGACATTTTTTTTTCTGCTTCATTTGCTTTAATATTAAAAAACTCTGTGAGACTCGGCAAAGCGTAGCCGTATATCCCATTATGTAAAAACCATTGCTCACCTTTTACTTTTTCCCTAGTAAAACTCGTGGCAAAGCCATCTTTTATTTGGACTTTAACGCAATTAACATCACTGCTTTGCTGTACACTTAAAGGAGATGCAACGGTAATCCAATATTTAGGATTTTTTTTGAGAGCAGTGCTAACTTTTTTAAGCAAATGTGGATCCACACCAGGTTCATCACCTTGTAAATTAATCACTAAAGGCAAATTTAACTTTTGAGCTACCCATGCCACCCGATCAGAACCAGTGGGCACATCGGGGCTAAGCATTACTTCAAATCCTGCTTCTTTCACTATTTGAGCGATTAAAGCGCTATCAGTGGCACATATAATCCGCCCAAAGCACTGAGCTTCTTGAGCTCGCTGCAAAGTTCGTATCACCATGGGTACGCCCTGAATTTTAGCTAATGGTTTACCCGGAAAACGGTTAGATTTCATGCGAGCGGGAACTACGCAAGCCACTTCATCCATAATTATCCCATTATTTTGGGAACCACAAAATGATTTTGTTCCACTTGCTGAGAATTTTGAAAAACTCTTTCGGCGGACATGGAATCTTTCACTTGATCGGCACGCATAAAAGCGGGATTATTAAATGCTGAAACCATGGGTTCCACCGCACTCAAGTCATCTTTGGTGATTATCGTTGCTTTTTCAACTTCGGACTGAAGTCTTGCACTAAATGATGTTAATTCATCTTCGCTTAACTCAATGCGGGCAAGTTCTGCCAATTCTGTTATTCTATTTTCATCGATCATATTAGCTCACTAGGGTTAAATTTGCATATTTAAGTACTAAACGCCTCACTGTGCCATCGCTAAAGGCCACTTCAGCGCGAGTTCTTTCGCCTGTTCCAGAAATAGATAGCACTTCGCCAAAGCCAAAACGATTGTGTTTTACCTTGGCACCTACTCTGAAATATAAATTTTCTTGGGAAAATTCGTCTTGACTAGGCACTTCTTGATTAAAATCTTCTGTTCTATAGCTGGGTTTTACCTTGCCTACCACTGGACCATCGCTATAAGTTTTTCTATAGGTTTTCCGTTTATAAGGATGGCTCCAAGATGTATTTCTGCGCCTAGAAGGAGCTTTGGTGCTTTGTTTTTCTTCCCAAACCACCGTATCTGGATCCAATTCTCCTAAAAAGCGCGAAGCTTGCATAATTTCAAAGCGTCCATGCCAAAACCTTTGCCCTACGCTATACAAGTACAGATTGCGCATGGCTCGGGTAGCCCCCACATAAAATAATCTGCGCTCTTCTTCTAATTGCTCCTTTTGTTCTTTAGCGGAAATTTCTGCATTTTCGCGAATTAGGGGAAAAACCCCTTCGTCGCAACCAGCGATATGCACCGTATCAAATTCCAAACCTTTGGCCATGTGCATGGTCATTAAAGTAACCTGCGCAGACATATCTTCGCTTTTATCAGCATCGGTAAGCAATGCAATTTCCTGCAAAAAGTCCTCTAAAGTACCTTGGGGATTTTCTTCTTCAAACTCTCGCAAAGCATTGATTAGTTCTGCCAAATTTGCCAAGCGATCTTCCGCATTATGGCTGTCTTTTTCTTCTATAAACTCAGTGTATTTTGTGAGTTTTATAATTTCTTCTGCCAACAAAGGCAATGGTAATTCATGCTGTAGCTCACGCATTTTTATAATCAGATCATAAAAGCCTTGAAACTTCACCCCTAATTTAGGAACATTTTGCTCCACTATATGAGCCAAAGCATCCCATAAATCTAAAGTGGTCAAATACTCTTTTAAAGCTTCCAGACTCACTTGGCCAATACCCCGAGGAGGCACATTTAAAATGCGTAAAAAAGCGGCATCGTCCCGGGGATTAGCCACCAAACGCAAATAGGCCAAAATATCGCGAATTTCTTGGCGATCCCAAAAGCGCGTTCCTCCAAAAATCACGCAGGAAATGCGTTTATCGGACAAAGCTTTTTCCAAAGAACGCGACTGAGCATTGGTGCGATAAAACACCGCCGTCTCTCCATATTTTTGGGGGCCAAGTCGAAAAATATTATGAGCTATGCGTTCAGCTTCATCCCTATCGTCACCAAGCTGATATACTCTTATGGGATTTCCCTCATTTAGCTCTGAATACACTTTTTTTTGCATCTCTTCAGGGCGATCATTGTTAGCTATCACCGAGCCTGCGCCTTTTACAATTAAAGCAGTGGATCTATAATTACGCTCTAACTTAACGATTTTTACCGGGGCAAAATCTCGGTGAAAGTTGCGAATAATACCAATATTTGCCCCTCGCCAACCATAAATACTTTGGTCATCGTCCCCCACCACCGTGATATTGCCCTGACTGGGAACTAAAAAGCGCAAAAGTGCGTATTGCACATCGTTGGTGTCTTGATATTCATCTACAAACACATATTGAAAACGATGGGCAAACTGTGCAGCCACTTGGGGGAGTTTTTGGAACATTTCCACGGTTTTAAGCAATAAATCATCAAAATCCATGGCATCGGCAGCCATCAAACGATTTTGATACTCCTCATATATTTTTCCTAAACGCTCATCGTCTGCCCACTTAGCCTGAGCTAAAAAGCGTTCTGGGGTTTGCACCACCTGGCGCGTTCCCACCGCATCAGTTTCGCTCACCAATTTGTTTTTTAAACGGGAAATTCTTCCCGATAGTTTGCGCAATTCCGCCGCATCCACTTCCCCTAATTGGGGTAAAACTATTTCTTTTAATAGACGGCGCTGGTCGCTGTCGTCATATATGCTGAAGTTGCGAGAATACCCCCAGCCCAAGCGTTCTACAATGTTTTTTTGCCCAAAGCACAGTTTTAAAATGCGCAAACAAACGGAGTGAAAAGTCCCCATCCATTCTAAATTAGCGTTTGTTTGTAAAATCTCGCCAATGCGACTTTTCATTTCCCGCGCAGCTTTATTGGTGAAAGTTACCGCCAAAATGCGCCGGGGATCCACTTGATGAGCTGAAATTAAGTGGGCGATTTTAAAAGTAACTGCCCGGGTTTTACCTGAACCCGCACCTGCTAAGATCAACATGGGACCATCTATTTGCAAGGCCGCCTGGCGCTGCTTTTCATCTAATTCACGGGATAATCGGGCTTCATCTATCATTTTTCACACAAATACGCAAATTTAATATTCATTTTCATCGCTGACTTTAAATTGTCTAAACCACACTAAATTAGGATATTTAGAACTAAACTTTGCCACCAATGCTCCAATCAAATATAGACTTCCTACACACAGTACATCGCTTTGAGCCTCTAAAAGTTGCACCGCTTCATCTAAACTTGCATGGGCAAAAGATTTTATGCCTTTTTCTTGGCTAAATTTTTGCAATTCTTGGGGGTTACGCATTTTGGCATGGGGCGTGCGCACCCAATGTATTTCTGCAATCCAGGGCAAAAGAGGCTCCATAATCTCGGCGGGGTTCTTTGTTTTAAGCACCCCCATCATAAGCACCAAAGGCTGCTTAGAAGGATATATCTGCGCTAAGGTGCGAGCCAAAGCTTCAGATGCTGCTCTATTGTGCGCGCCATCCAAAATCCAGTCTATTTCAGACTTGTTTTGCGATTTTTGGAGCGGATTTTGCGAATATTCAAGCGGATTTTGCCCCTTTTGAAGGGGTTTTTGCAAATTCTCTGACTGACTTTGCGAGTTTTCAGGCTGGTTATGTAATTCTTGCGAGTCTTGGAAGGGTTTTCGAAAATTTTCAGGCAACTGCTTGCGCAAAATTTGGGCGCGCCCCCACCAAGGGCTGCGGGCCAATACTTGGCGAGCTTTTTGAGCATCGAACTTAGCCACGAAATCGGACTTAGCTACGAAACTGGGCTTGGTAGCTAAGTCGAACTGCTTTGCTAGAATATCAGCGCTCACCGCCAAAGCCAAATGCGCATTGCTTTGATAGACTGGACCCGCGTGGGGTAAAGTCAAAAACTCATCTGAAGAGACTTCGCGCACTTTTCCATCGATGCTTTGGGCCTGTTCAGCTATTATTTGTTGATATTCAAAATCCAAAGGGATAAGATTACATAGAAGTGTATGCCATAAACTTCCTCGCTGCCAAATCCCCAACTTTTCTCTTAAAACATCTTGAAGACTGCTACCTAAAACATCTTGGTGATCTAGGCCAATACTGCTTAGCACAGTCCAGCTTCCCTGCGCGATGGCGGTGGAATCCAAACGACCGCCCAAGCCAGCCTCGAGCACAGCTATTTGCACCCCTTGACGCTGAAACCACAGCAAAGCCACCGCGGTAAGCGCTTCGAAAAAGGTGATTTTTAGGGGAGGATTTTGCGAAGATTTTTGCTGTACTTCGGCCAGTATTTGCACAAAATCTGCCTCGGAGATAGCCTCTTCGGTGCCTAAACGCACCCTTTCGCGCACACTGACCAGGTGAGGCGAAGTAAATAAGCCGCA
>JAAZFC010000046.1 GCA_012511955.1 Fibrobacter sp.
CTTCTAAGGCAAATGACCTAGTTGCTGCATCTTCAAAAGGTTTTCCAGACTTAAATTGGTATTTATATGGTACTAAAGTCATATCTTCAGATATTTGGATTTTTTGCTCAAGTTGTTCCTTTATTTCCTTAATGTATGTACTACAAATCAAAATTTTGTCAAAGTCAATAGAACCTAAATTATATGGATTTAGCACAGGAATTCCTTTTATTTTGTTTCCATGTTTAGCATAATCCCAATCTGTCACACCTACTACATCATGTTCATCTCGGTAGTGTTCTATATAATTATTAAATGCCCAACCTGTGCCAAATATAACAACTTTAAGTTTATGATTTATCTTTAAAATATCCTTAGACTGCTTCCAATAATAGAAATTATCTATGCTTAAGAAAGAATTAAAACACTTCCACACTTGAATAATACGTTACTCGATCTTCCTCAGCGGGTATTCGCATATAATCACCATATAACCCAGTCAATACTGATTTGTAATTATTCGGAGCGGGTAAAGAATGTTCAGAAAAAGTAATTCTCTGCAAAGGAAATACATCACGAGCATATATAAAGTGCGGTTTTAATGCAAAGGCAAAAATCTTTTCAGTGGTTTCTACATCTAATGACTTTGTTGCTTTCAAAGGAACAGCTTTTGAGACATTATATTCATTTTCGCTTATAATACCATGCTTTAGTTTTCTATTTAGATAAGATAACTTTTGCTCATTCATAAATTGATTTAAATTCCCAAAACTTGTATAATATGCTCTAAATAAGTCTATAGTTAGTCCTTGTTTTCTATAGATGCTATCATCAGTTTTTTCTTTATAACTAACGACACTATTTAAATCCTTAACACGCGACCAACCGTGGAAAAAATTTTCTTCAGTTAATTTATCTTCAACAAAATAATTTTGATTGAGCTCTTTACGCAATACATTTATAGCTTCTTCATAACTATCATCGAATAAAAAAAAATCAAAATCATCATCCCAAGGTATAAAGCCTTGATGACGAACTGCCCCTAAGAGTGTACCATAGCCTATAAAATGTGGAATTTCGTGCTTTTCTAGGATACTTGTTATTTCTAAAGCTATGTTTAAAAGTCTATCTTGTATTTGTTTGATATTTGTTAACGACATTCTTTGCTCACTACATTAAGACTTCTACCATATCCACACTAAACACTGGTATTTTGCACTTATCCTTAATAGCTTTTCGTTCTGCAAATGAATCATCTATAAAAATAGAGTTTAAATTGTCTATATAATTGTGTTTTTCATCTTGTCTTTTTATATGAATAACTCTATCAAATACATTCTCTATTCTTAACTCAGCTAGTTTCATCTGTAAATCTCCATCATGTTTGGTAATTAAAGAAACTTTTATGCTTTGGTTCAAACATTCATACAAAAATGCTATTAATTGAGTGTTTATTTTAGACTTTTCTAAATAAATACAATCATCAAAATCCACAAACACTTCATCGTATTTTAGGTCTAACTTATACCTATTATTCAACGCCCTGTCCATTTCTACACTATATCCATTTTCTATAATTCCAACATCGTACCCAAAGGCATCGAACAAGGTTAACTGTGCAAAGTTAATTCCTTTAGCTCTATATAGTGCTGAAGAGCCACCAAACCTACAAGCGATTTCCAAAAGCACTAATTGCCCCAATTTATTTTCTTTTACTTGAAAAAACCACGCACCTCGCAATTTCAATTTTTTATTTATGACACTTGCTATTTCAGATATTTCTGAAGTCAGTTTAATAGGTTTAGTATTTACACTTATACCGTTGGATATTCTTCCCCTAGCTCGAGGTTTTACAGCTTGCAACTGCCGATTTTTATCAGTAAAACAATCAATGGTGTACTCATTGCCTGGCAAAAACTCACTTATTATAAACTCTTGTCCTAAAGCGAGATGACTTTCTAACTCCATACTCGAGGTTATTTTCTTAGCTCCGCGACTTCCATAACCAACATCGGGTTTTACAAATACTGGAAAACTTAATTTATCAGACTTTTTATATACCTTGGGTGTCTTTATATACCCTTCAAGAAAGTTATAAGTTTTGCTCTTAGATAAACATATTTGCGTAGTTTGATATTCAGGCGCAATAACTAGGCACCCCAAATCTTTTTCATTTTTTTTAAAATACTCTATTACAGAATCCATGGCTGGATAAATAGCATCGATTTTGTATTCTTTTATGATTTTTTTTAATGTCGGCAAAAAACTTGCATCATTATAAAATGGTAAACCACCTATATAAGTTTCAAATTGAAATTTACCATGATCTTCAACAGAGTTTGCCCCTATTAGATTAAAGAAAGTTGAATTAACTAAAGATCTGTGTATTTCTAAGCCAATTTCTGACCCACAAGGAAACACTAAAATATTTTTTTTACCCATTAAGACTCACCTTTTATTAATCAACTCAATAAACTTACTTTTAAAGTAACCTAAGCTCTCTATTTTAAACAGTTTTGCCATGACAATATAGATAGTTACTCCCACAAAACCTTGCAATATCAATGTTAATAAATCACTTAGTTCTAAGTAATTTAATAAATAAACTCCCCCCCCCATAAAAGTGGCTAAAATAAATCCTGGAAGCAAATCTTTTATTTGCTCAAAATAGCCATAATTAAGCAGTTTTTTATTTGGGTGAGCATTTATAAAAGAGCATATAACTCCATTTACAGCCGCCCCCCAAGCCATGGCTTCTATGCTAATGGGTACTGTTATTATTAGCACTGTTATACCTACAACCTTTTTTATAACCTCTAAACGCAAAAATATATCACTGCGCCCCAAAGCATTTATAGCCTGCAAATTTGCCGTATGGATGGGCATTAATACATAAGAAAGGCTAAATATTTGCACAAATATCACCGCCCCCATCCATTTTTCTGTCAACAAAAACCTTACCATGGGTTCAGCACTAGCTATTAGCAATGCCATTAAGGGTGCTATTAAAAATGAACTGGTGGTTATGGCCCGGCGCACCATGGCTTTAACTCTAACTTTATCATCTTGTTCAGCTGACAGGGCTGGCAGCATTACTGCTTGAATGGAACCATTAATATTGCCAACTATTTGCTGGGGAAACAAAATACCTCTTTTATATAGACACAAAGCGGCAGGTGAATAAACTCTGCCAATAATCAAGGTGCGAATTTCTCTGTAACCAGTATCAAGCAAGGATGAAGCGAGCAATTTGGAGCCAAAAGCAAATAAACTACGCAACTTGGTCCAGGAAAACAATAATGCCGGCCGCCACTTTACCGTAAACCACAGGGTTAGGCTTAGGGTAGCTTTATTGGTGATTTGCTGAGCTACTAAAGCCCAAACTCCCCAACCCATATAGGCAGTTGCAATGCCCACTGCTCCAGAAACTAGCATAGCCCCCAAACTACTCTTAAAAAGTTGCTTAAACAGCATGTTTTTGGCCATATAGGCCATTTGTATGGAGTTTAGTGCACCAAATATTAGCACTACTGCTAAAACTCTAATGACTTTAATAAGTTCTGGTTGTCTATAAAAATCAGCAATAAAGGGAGCACTAAAATACAATACGCCATACAATACACTTGCTAAAAGCAAACTAAGGTAAAAAACCGAGGAAAAATCCGTTTTATCTGCATCTTTTTTCTGGATTAAGGCGGTGTTAAAGCCACTATCTACAAAAACCTCAGAAAGTGATAAAAACACCACCACCAAGGCTATAATACCATAATCTTCGGGTAAAAGTAGCCGTGCTAATACAATTTGCACCACAAACTGGATTCCTTGAGTTCCGGTGCGCTCTAAGAATTTCCAAATTAGTGATCCAAAAATATTGGGTTTTGTGGGCATTTACAACATTGTGTTAGGGGTTTACACAAATCTAAAAAATATTAATGACTTTTTACCGATAAAATTCTTTGATTTTATCGCAAACATAAGAAAGTTCGTCAGTTTGCAGTTCGGGGTACATGGGTAGGGATAAAACTTGGGTGCAAAGCTTTTCTGCTACGGGAAAGTCGCCCTTTTTATAGCCTAAATGCTTGAAACATTTTTGCAAATGCAGGGGAATGGGGTAATAAATTGAGGTTCCGATGCCATTTTCTTGTAAAAAGGCATTGAGTTCATCGCGTTTTTCCACTTTGAGGTTAAACACATAGTAAACTTCTTTGTTTCCTGGTTTTATCACTGGCAATTGCACCTGTTCAACATCAGATAGCTGTTCTCTGTAAAGTTCTGCTAATTTTGCTCTTTGGGCTATGCTTTTTTCAATTCTAGACAGTTTTACACTTAAAATCGCCGCTTGTAAGCTGTCTAAACGGCTATTGTAGCCCACTAATTCATGAATATAGCGTTCCCTAGAGCCATGCACCCTTAAACTCTTGGCTTGCTCCGCTAATTTAAGGTCATTGCACACCAACATGCCCCCATCACCATATCCGCCTAAGGTTTTGGTAGGGAAAAAAGAATAAACGCCCATATCGCCTATGGTTCCGCCCATTTTATATTCACCACGATACTCTTGCTTCATTCCCACGGCTTCGGCAGAATCTTCTAACACGGTTAAATTATGGCTTTGGGCTAAATCCATAATGCCAGTCATATCTGCCATTTGGGCAAATAAATGCACCGGTAAAATCCCTTTGGTTTGAGCGGTAATTCGTTGGGCGGCATCAGCCACATCCATATTAAAAGTGTCTGTATCCACATCGGTAAATACTGGTTTAGCTCCCAAACGCGCCAAACAAGAAGTTGAGGCAAAAAAGGTAAATGTTGGGGTTAAAACCTCTGCACCATTTTTATACCCTAAAATGTCAGAAGCCAGCACCAAAGCATCACTACCATTGGCTACTCCCACGGCATACTGGGCTTGGCTATAGCTTTGCATTTGCTGTTCAAACTCTCTTACAGCTTGCCCCAAAACAAAATCTCCGCGATCTAAAACGCTTTGTATGGCATGGTCAAAATCAGCTTTATATTGCTGATATTCTCTGGTGGTGGTAAAAAATGGTACTTGCATGGGTTTAGTATTTAATATTCTCTAAGGGTACTATGCTGTTTTGTAAGCGCTGCTCTCTGCTTAAATTACCTAAAACAACATCGAAATCTGCTTTTTGCATATTATAATCTTTAAAATCTATTGAAACATCAACTTTTTTAAAGAAATTAACACTCTCTACTTCGGCTTGTTCTCCAAAAATGCTTTTAAGTGCTTTATCTACTCTTTTATCGACACCCATAACAGCTTTTAACAACATGGGCAAAGTAAAACTACAAGCTATACCGTGAGGAATACCATGATTTAAAGTTATACTATAGCTCATAGCGTGGGCAACCGCTGTTTGTGTATTCGAAAAAGCCATACCTGCATACATACAAGCTTTAAGTATTTCTGTTCTATATTGCACATTGTTTAAATCGTTTAGAAGCAGTGGCAAGTTTTTCACAATTTTTTGCGCTGCTTTTACAGCATAAGCTATGGTGATTTCGCTAGCATTTTTGTTCCAAATGGACTCTAAAGAGTGAGAAAGCGCATCTAAAGTTGTTTGCACTGTGATTTCTCGGGGTAAACTCAAAGTCAAAATAGGGTCGTAAAGCGCCACTTCACTAAAAAGCTCGGGCAAATGCAAAGAATATTTTCTTTTGTCTTGATTATCCCAAATAGTTGCCCAAGGAGTTACTTCACTGCTGGTGCCAGCTGTGGTGGGTATAGATATAATAGGTTTTATATTAAAGTTTTCAATATTTTCCTTTTTGTGCATTAATTTTTCAACCATTACACCAGTTTTATCAGTGGAGTGAGCCACTGCCAAAAACTTTGACACATCTAAAACACTTCCACCGCCAAGGGCAACTACAATATCAAAATCATGTTTATATGCTTCTGCATACAGTTCCTTAATATCGCTAATATCAGGATGAGACTGTACTTCGCTAACTACAGCAACAATATTAGAAGTGTAGCTTTGTATTTGCTTAACTACGCCTCTTTTCACAAAGCCAGCTGATGTTACCAACAGAGTTCTCCGCCCCATTGTAAACTCATCAATTTGTTTAAGAGAGTTTTCGCCAAAAACAATTTTGGTGGGCATATAATATTTAAAACTAGACAAATTTATCCCTCCTTATAACTTCTAGGGGTGGGCGCGGTGTTTGTGGATCAAAAGCGCACTTTACATGCATAAATTTAAGTCCTGAAAGCTCTTTAACTTCTTTTTTAAATTCTTCTATGGTGGTTATGGTGTTTTCTAATACTGAAAAGCCACTTGCACGAGCCAATTTATTGTAATTTATGTGACTTTGTTGAGTGCTTTGCCCACCGGTGGATTTATTGGCTTCATTGTCAAAAACAATGTAACTCAAGTCTAGGTTTTGATAACGCCCGGCAGTGGTTAAACCGCCTAAGTGCATCAAAAATTCAGCATCGCCACCACAAATAACTACTTTTTGACCAGACATGGCCGCTCCAAGCCCTAAACTTAAAGCCCCGCCCATATTTCCAGCCATATAAAAATTGCGTAGATCGGGCATAAAGCTATACATTTCTCTTGCGGTATTTCCTGTGGTTCCTATGAACAAAACATCTGAAGCTTTGAACTTTTGGTTCAGTGCGTTAAGAAACACGCTGCGCGGCAAATACTTTTCCAAATCCAACTGAAATTCGGGTTTTAAATCCACTGCACTAAAAGAATTTTTGGGTATTATTCCTATCAATGGTCTGCTTGCGCTTTCTTCTACTTGATTAATAGCATTGTCAATATTTTCGGTATCTAAAACATAATGCTCATAGCCATAAGCATTTATTAATTTGGGTAAATCTGTGGCCAAATGTTCATGTTGAATTTCGCTACTACCCTCTGTATAGGTGCGCCAACTTGTTAAAACCGGCACATTTACACCATAGGGTTTAAGCAAACTTGTTATGCAACTTCCCATATTGGTCATACCACTAGATTGCACCACAACCACTGGCTTTTCGCCAGACAAACGAAGCCCTGCCGCAATGGAAACAGCTACGGCTTCACTGGCACAGGGTATATATTCTGCCTTTGGGTTATTGATAACCTCATTTATCAAATTTTTGGCAAAACTACAAGGCACTACACAAAACTTGTTAAAGCCCTTTTCTATAAGCCTCGCTACAAATTCTTCTGTCGCTAAAGCCATTATGCTGTTCCTGGTATTAAATTCAAAATTTCTTTAATAGACATCAAACTTTTTTCTGCTTCAAAGCTACGATCATTATTTAAAATCGTCTTAGCCACATTTTTCATTCCCGGGTATGAAGCTCTTAGCAAATGGTTGGCATATATTACCACATTTACCCCTGCTTCACTCAATTCGGTGGCTGTGATCTGATTAAAAGATGTAGGCACTACAATCAACGGCGCTTTGGGGTTAAATTCTTTGATTAAGCGAGCAAATTCTAAAATTTCTGCAGGGTCTTCTTTACGAGAATGAATCATTATGCCATCGGCACCTGCTTCTAAATAAGCTTTTGCTCGGGTAAAAGCATCGTCCATGCCTTTATCTAAAATCAGGCTCTCAACTCGGGCTATTATCATAAAATCATCGGTGATTTGTGCTTTTTTACCAACTTTTATCTTGTCACAAAAGTTCTCTATGCAATCTTGAGTTTGTTCGACTTCGTTTCCTAGCAAAGAGTTTTTCTTTAAGCCCGTTTTATCTTCAATAATAACAGCACTTATACCAGTGCGTTCTAAGGTGCGCACCGTAAAGGCAAAATGTTCAGCAATTCCCCCAGTATCGGCATCGTAAATCATGGGTTTAGTTGTAACTTCAAATATTTCATTGATAGTGTGCATTCGGGTGGTAACATCCACAGCTTCTATATCGGGTTTTCCCTTAGAAGTGGAGTCAGTTAAAGAACTTGACCACATACCATCAAATTCTAAACCATTATCACCTTTACTATTTTCCACAATTAAGGCACTTAATGCACTATGAGCTTCTAATATTCTTACTACAGGTTTAACTTCTATTAACCTTTTTAGGCGAGCGCGGCGCACATCGGGGGTAACACCAATTTCTTTTAACGATTTATTGAGGTTAGTAGATGAAATTCCTTCGGTATATTAGGGTTCCACCAGCTCTCCGCCCCATTTGGCTAGGGTATCTATAACATTTTGCCTTGTTTTTGCTTGCACTCCCTCTTTCCAGTCATCGCCATGCACAACATAATCTGGCTTCAGAGCTTCTAAATTAGAACGATAATCCAATGTCGCTTGGGGTATTACCTTGGCAACGCCTTTTATATTTTCGATAACAGCTTTGCGTTGTTCATACTTCATATAAGGTAGTCGTTTATAACTGGCAATAGCCTCATCCGTAAGCAAGCCCACAGTAACTTCTCCAAGCTCTGCAGCTACTTTTAAGATATTCATGTGCCCAGGATGCACTAAATCAGCGCTCATTCCCACATATACTTTTTTCATAATTGTCCTTTAAATGTTACAACTTAACTTTCCGAATAAACTTCCCATATTCTCTTAGCTATCAAAACATCGTGCAATGCAATACCGATATTGTACGCTAAAATCCTTTCTTGGTTATTTAAACGACCTTTTACTTTTTTGCTTAAAATATCGCTCATTTCTTTTAGACTTTTAAATTCTGAAAAGTTCTTAAAGCCTTCCACATGACTAACATCATCACAAACAACTTGTTCAAAGAACAAATCACAATTTTGAAAACCTCTTGTATGTATGGGAACAACCAATACTCCAGGTTTAAACCAGTCATCCTTCCCTATCAACTCATTAGCCACTGTAATAGCTGAAACAACCACATCAGAATCTCGTATTAAATTTTCATTATCATTGCATATTTCAACTTGAGAAACACCTTCTTTTAAAAGCATTTCTTTAGTTTTAATTGCATGGTCTTTGTAATTGAGCAGCTTAACTTTTTTGCTTTTATTTGAACTTTTACTTAACCAAGCTTTTAAGAAATTTTGACCAGTAGCACCTAAGCCCATTACCGCAATATTTTCATCAAACATTATGGCGGGCATTGTATTAAAGAACTTCGCCCCTTCTTCAAATGTTTGGCTGATTTTAGCAGGTAATGAACTATTTTTTTTAGCTAAAAAGGCTTCTTTAACCCATTTTATTACTTGTTTGTGTTCAATATTAAGATTTATAATATCTTGTTCTGAAATTGTTTTTATTTTCAAGGTTCTAATTCCTTTAAAATTTTAATTAAAGCAGCATCATCATTTCGATCTCTTACCGCAATCCGCACATATTCACCATTGGGCAAACCTGGTTTATTTGTGCAATTTTTGAGTAGTATTTCATGTTCTTCTAACAAAAGATCGCAAAGTTTTTTAGAAGTCCAGGGGGCTTTTAGTTCACACAAAAAATAGTTGGATTGTGAGGGTATTACTCTTAAAAAATTAATTTGTTTCAGCTCTTCACCAAAAACATCGCGCTCTTCTCTGATTCTTTCACAAGCTTTTAGGTAATTCTTTTCGTATTTCCCAAAAATCTGCATAAAAAACTCACCAAAGGAGTTGATATTCCATATTGAAATTTTTGAATGAATTTCATCCAGTAATTCTGCATTACTGGTTGCCAAAACACCTAAGCGGATTCCAGGCACTCCATAGCTTTTACTTATGGATTTTACCACAATCATATTGCTAAATTTTTCTAAATCAGCACTGCCTAATAATGTTCCCTCTTGGTTTTCATCGCTAAAATCAATAAAAGACTCATCTACTACTAAATATTTACCAGCTTCTTGAAATTTTGCAGCTAACTTTAACACTTCACTTTTTGGAATATAGTGCCCAGTAGGGTTGTCTGGATTTATTAAAATAAAGTTATCCACATTTTGAGTTTTTACCATTTCCCATATATCATCTACACTATACTGCAAATCTTCATTATCATATATAGGATTCAACAAAGCACAGTTTTCAAAACCTACTCGGTTGGGATATTCATGAAAAGTAGGTACTGCCACGCCAACTTTTCCTGTCAAGGTATTCATCAAAGCAGTTAACAGTTTAGCACCTCCATTTCCAAGCAAAATCTGTTCTGGCAAGCAATTAAACATTTTCGCAGCTAAAATCCGGTGTACTCGCTGCCCTGAAGGATATTCTGAAAGTAATTCTTTAAAATAAGCCTTCATTTCATCCATCATTATAGTAGGTGGAAAATAAGGGTTTACTAAAAAACAAAAGTCTTTAACCGCTGGGAATCTCCAATAGCCTCCCCAACGCTGGGCAAAACTTTGCAACTTTTCAGCATTGGGTGCAAAAACAGTTTCGGCATTGTCAAAGTCTTGAATGTCATCGATTTCGTACCATTTTTCCCCTTGCAAGCGCATGGCTTTTAAATCTTGCCTTTCCAGTAGAGTTATTATGCGTAAAACTTGTTCATAGTATTCATTATTCCCCATTGCTTGGGAATATGCTGACAAAAAGGGCACATAAGAATGCTCTAAAAATTCTTTTGAAAACTTGTAAATATTTACTGTTTTGTAGTATTTCTTTAATTCTTTGTAAGAAAAATGCTTTTTGGGAATAAAACGGACAATGTCATCGTTGTCGTCTAAGGTAACAACAGTTCCGTCCATCCATGATTCGTATTTTGAAACCACAGCTAGGTTTGGGTGCTCATTTTTTAAAAGTCGAGCTATGATCTGTTCATCAAATATTAAATCACTTTCTAATAAAAGTGTGTCTTCTTGCAACAGGTAATCTTTGGCCAAATACAAGGAATAGATATTATTTGTGGTTGCATAATCATGGTTCCATACCCATTCTATTTTTAAACCCTTATATTCATCACCGATAAAATCTATGACTTTTTGTCCTTCATAACCGATAACAACAATTACCCTAGAAATATCATATTTAGATAGAATATTCAAACTTCTTTCTATCAATGTTTTACCGTGCACTTTAAGCATACACTTAGTGTTATCTTCGGTGAGATGTCCAAGGCGACGGCCCATTCCTGCTGCTAAAATTATTGCTTGCATAATTTATTCTAAACCTTCTAAATTATAATACGATGCATGGATTTTCCTATGCTCTATCGGTGGTAACTCCATATAGCTTTTACCATACATTTTTTTCAATACTTTAGGAGCTTTTTTAGGAGCTTTATAAAAGCTACTTTCAAATTTAACTTCTTCAAAGTCATATAACAAACTTGCTAATATTTGATTTTTAATCAAAAACGCCGTTTCATTACATGCCACCACTTCCCCACTTTTTGCCCAATTTAATAACCACTGCACTATAGCTTTTAACTGCTTTTTACTGAAAAAAGCCGCTACAGTTTTAAGCACCACATTTTGCACTTTGCCTTTAAATCCTTTGGTTAAAAACACATTGCCGTGCTTTAACATATTAGCTCGAGTAAATATATAGAGCAACACCGCTTGTATATACTGCATTACTTTACTTTTAGGCACAAAATCGTAGGGAAATATATCCACAAACAAGCCTTTGTAGGGGCTGGGGTTAGTCCCTGCTGTTTCTTCTTCAAAATAAGTGTTTAATAAGCGCAATTTGGCAAAACTCATGGGATAATCAGGGTCGCTATCCCAAGTTTGCAAAAAGAACTTGCTAGTGTCTAAATCTGTTTCGCAGGCTTTAATAAACTTTTCATATTCCCCACGCAACATGCCCAAATCCATGTCGTCATCCCAAGGGATAAAACCTTGGTGTCGCACCGCCCCCAGCAAAGTGCCCCAACCTAGAAAATATTCTATGTCATTTTTATCGCAAATTCGCTTAATTTCGTCGGCGATTATCAATAAAGTGCGATGAAGTTGGGTATTATCTTGAGTTGGAGTGGACATTATTAACAATTATAGCAAATTCAGTCTTTATAAACTTCCAGCAATTTGTTGTAATAGTGCTCCATGGTAAATTCCTTTGGAGGGGTGATATTTTGGTTTTCTTTTCCCATCATATCTGCCATTTTAAGCTGCAAATCTTCCTGGTCCCATGGTTCAAATAGCATGCCCTTTTCCGGAGTATTAATAAGCTCTGGAATACCCCCAATATTTGCACCTAATACTGGTGTATTGAGCAAGAGCGATTCTATTACTGTTAGAGGATTATTCTCGTAACATTCAGAAGGTTGCACAATGAACTTTGACTGGCTTATTGTTTTATACACAGTTGCCGAATCACAAAAGCCCATAAACTCAATTTGAGAATATGGTGCATATTTCTGTTTAAATACCTCATACTGTGGGCCTGTTCCCATTATTTTGAGCGGATATGGCAAATCTTTTGCTACTTCCAAAAGCGTTTCTACTCCTTTTTCTGGTGAAATCCGCCCCACATAGCAGTATTGTGCTTTTTTCGCTACTTTTTGCTCGGTTGGTACTACGCTTACAAAGTTATTGATATGCACTAATTTTTCAGCATTAAAACCACCTTTTATCATTTGCGCTTTTATAAACTTACTGGGACAAATAAACTTATCAGTATATTTTTCTAAACGCTTTTGTGACCAGAACAAAGCTTCCAAAGTTCCCACCAAGCTGCCCACTAAACTGTTTTTGATGCACTTATTTTTAAAGGCTTGCCATTTACTTCCCTTAAAACAACGCTCACAAGGTCTGCCATGGAGCATACAATCATAGCGTGGGCATAACAATTTGTGATCGTGGAGGGTCCACACCACTTTGATGCCTTTTTTATGGGCAATCCTGGCTATTAGCGGGGAAATTTGGGTGTGGATGTTGTTTAAATGCACCACATCGGGTTTAAAATCTTTGAGTAGTTGCGTAAATTTACGGTAAACTTCCAGGCTAAAGAGCGGCCGGTACAATGCTTTGATTAATTTGCCGGGTCGTCTGGGGTTAAAGTCTATTTCACTGACAAAGTATTTACTCCATGGGCTTGCGTGATTTTTTCGGTGCTGCATCGCAAACACTGCTACTTGGTGGCCGCGTTTCTCTAACTCGGTTTGCAGATCTATGGTGTATATATCTGCGCCTCCGCGGCGATAATAAAACTTGTGCGCTAGTAAAACCTTCATTACGCAAAGTTAATTTATTACGAGCGGTTGTGGCAGGTAGTAGGGGTAGAATTAGGTTTTAGGTTTTAGGTTACAGGTCTTAGTTGTCAGGGGTTAATGAATAATGATTAATGGTTAATGTGGGTATGGCACATGCGGTCATCACGCTTTTTTGCGCCAGCAAAAATATGCGAGATGCTCAGGAGCAGGGGCAGGTGGTAGGGTTGAAACGCAAAAAGGCGCTTAGGTGCGCCTTGTGCTGAGTTGATTTTTGGTTAATTTGTGATGATTTATGCTTGGTTTGCGAGGATTTTTTGCACTTCGGCTATGCTTAGCTTGGTAATGCGGGCTATAGTATCGTTGGCAAAGCCTTCTGCGTGCATGGATTGGACTACTTCCCGCTGATTTTGAGCTACACCCTCGGCTTTGCCCTCAGCTTTACCCTCAGCTTTGCCCTCGGCTTTACCCTCGGCTTTACCCTCGGCTTTACCCTCGGCTTTACCTTTGGCTTCGCCTTGAGTATATGAGTCTTCCAAGCCAGTATTATAATCAAGAATAAACCTATGCCAAGCCATAGCGTACTCTCTAAACTTATCAGAGCTTAACGCATGCTTAGCTTGCTGTAAAGCAATATCCATATCGGGATATATTTCGCGAAGTTCTTTTACAATCATATCATCCTCTGTATAAGAGTTATTTAATAAATATACCCATTTTTGCAGCAATGAGCTGTTTTTGTCCACGCTTATCACTTTCTTCATTTCAATATAGTGAAAATGAATTAGCTCAAAAGTATCTTCTGGATCATCTTGATTAGTGATTTTATAGTACTGGTGAATTTTGGGACTTTTAGGGGCAATTATGTGTCCCAAAAAGCTAATATGATGGGTTTCTTTCATAACATTGTAGGAATCTCCCATTTTTAGCTGATTACCCATCGCATCAAATGCGTAATAAAGGCTACGCTTCTTATAATCAAGAGTTTTCAAAACCTGCATCTCAACATTTATCACTTTACCCTCATCGCTTTTGGCTTTAATGTCCAAAATTATGGTTTTGGCATCAATACTGTCCCCTATAGAAATCGGGTTTAGGTCAGTGATGGTTTTTAAAAGCGAAATGTTGCGTTGTTCAAACACTGAGTTCACTAAACTTAGCAGCAGGTTGCTATTTTTAGGGTCGCCAAATGTTTTGCGAAACAACAGGTCGTTGGTCAAGTTATAAGCATCAGCTTCTGAATTGGTTGTGTTATTTACAACATCGTTTTGTGATTTAGTATTCATCTATTTTTCCTTTGGTTAAGGTGAATACTATATAAGACGCCGATTCTTACTTTTTAAATGCAAATATTTGCATAAATGTGAAAATATTTTTAAAAATACGGTGTTTGGTGGTTTATGCTACACTACTCTATAGCCCGCGATATACTTGGGCGGTTTGGGTGGCGATTTTGCCCCAGTCATATTTGTCGGCTAATAGGGTGCGGTATTGGGGTTTTTCGGGGTTTTTGAGTAGGGCTTGCAGTTTCTCGGTCAGTTCTGGTACGGACTGGGTTTTGAAATAGCAGCTGGGGTCTAATTTCACTTCTAAATGCGGTTCGATGTCGCTGGCCACTATGGGTAAATTGTAGCTCATGGCTTCGAGCATGGCAATGGGTAGGCCTTCGTGGGTAGAGGGAATCACAAATCCCGCCGCATGGCGAAACAGATGGTCTAGGTCGGCTCCTTTAACAAATCCGGGCATAATCGCTCCGGCTTGCTCCGCTTGGGCTAGCAGGGCTTGGCTGTAGGGGCTGTCATGGTCGGGTTTGCCGGCTATCACTAGCTCGCAGCTGCCTGGGGGCAGAGCGCTCCACGCGCTGATTAGGGTGTGAAATTCTTTTTCGGGTACAAACCTGCCGAGGGCGAAAATATACTTTTTGTCGGTTAATCCCAGTTGCGCAATTTTTGCACTGGGTGGGTCTTCGGTGGTGGCGGCGGGTAGCACTACTCCGTTGGGGATCTGGTGCACTTTTTGCCTGGGGTTTAGGCGGTGGATTTGGGCGGTGATGGCGTGGGAGATTGAGATTACGCCATGGGAATATTTCGCGGCCATTTTTTCGCCGGTGCGTAATATGGTGCGCGCGAGTAGGCCCCATTTCTGGCGGTTATAATCCATGCCGTGGTGGGTTACTAGCACTTTGAGCCCTAAAATTCGCGCCCATATAGTCATGATCGCAGGGCCAATGGCGTGGATGTGCACTACATCGGCTTTTAGTTGTTTGGCTTTAAATATCGCTGCAAAGGTGTGTGCGATGGTTTCTAGGCTCGTGGCTTTGGGGTGCGCCAAGGGTAGCACGGTGCAGCCCTGATAGTCATATTGCTGCACATTGGGCAAAAAGTTTTTGCGCCCAATTATGGTTATATCAAAGCCTTGTTTCGCCAAATATGGATACAGGTGCTCACAGTGGGTTTCTATCCCCCCTTGCACATCTGGTACGCCGCGTAATCCCACTACTACTATTTTCATAGTGCAAAGATACTTTATTACGAGCGGTTGGGAATAATGGTTAATGGTTAATGTGGGTTTACTCGGTAGCTTAGTCACTAGCTTAGGTTGTAGCTTGCGCGGTGTCCCTGCTCGAAGAGCTGGCGAAGCACCCTACGCCAAAAACGCAAAAAAGGCACCGTAAGGTACCTTTATATGAAACGATTTATTCTAATTCTGAGAGGATTTGCTGCACTTCGGCGAGAGTGATTCCCACCATATCCGCGATTTCAGTCGCTGAAAACTGTCGCTGCATCAAGCGGAGGACAACTTCTGCTTTACCTTCTGCTTTGCCCTCGGCTTTACCCTCAGCTTTACCCTCGGCTTTGCCCTCGGCTTTACCTTTGGCTAGGCCTCTGGCTTCAACAAAATCTTTTTCGGCCTCAGCATCGCGCCAAAACTTCTCCTTAGCCTCAAGCAGTGCCATAAATTCTCGGTTTTCTGTAACTTTTAGATAATCTTCATAAATCTGGTTTAATGCAGGATCTTCGAATACTATGTCGTTCGCCATGTCATCCTCCATTTGGTTGGCATTACATAATAAATATACCATTTTTTCGGGCTGCGCAAGCGCACTATATCGTTGCACTGCAGATTAAAATCGCTCAAAACACCATTTGTGTTCCTCGCAATTTTACCTTTGTGCGCCTCATATTGCATCTTGCTCGCTCCGGAAAAACTGTTAAAACAGTTTTTCAATAGCGGGGCTGTTAAATCACAAAATTTAAAAAGCTAATACCATAGCTGGCCTTGATTTGTTTGTATTTGTCTCCAATTTCCAATTGACTGCCGTGTATTTTCGACAGATAGTAGTAGCTGCGGCCTATATAGTTGTCTTTATTTTCCAACTGTATTTCAATATTGACAAATTCATCATTGCTAGTTTTAGCTTTGATGTCATAAACCACCGACTTATCCATCAGAGCTATGCCGTAGTCCATGGAATCCATAATGGTCACATGTACAATTTGCTGCATTCCAATTTCAGCAAAGACTGCGTTAATCAGATAAAGTAAGTTATTTTTAGTGTCTTCTCTGCCAAAAACTCTATGAAATATGCAGTCATTGGTAAGTGAATATTTTTTCGTAGTCATGCAAAACCTCCTAAGTTTAAAATACTGACTACTCTATATGACGCTTATTTTCAGTTTTTGTGCCACTTTAAATGGAAATTCAACAAGATTCTTGTAGATAGAGTAGGGCGTGCTATTAGCTTGACAGGGAGTTGGGTGATGCCACAAGATTATCGGGCTGTTGTAAGCGATAATAGTTCTTTATAAGCTGCGGTGGTTTGCTGAGCGATTATTTGCCAATCGTATTTTTCCGCTAAAAGCTTGCGATAGTTCGGTTTTTCCGGGTTTTCCAGCAGTTTTTGGAGTTTTACGGTTAATTCTTCAATGCTTTGGGTTTTAAAATAGCATTTAGGGTCTAGTTCCACCTCTAAGTGTGGTTCAATATCGCTGGCAATTATAGGCAAATTGTAGCTCATGGCTTCCAGCATGGCTATGGGCAAGCCTTCGTGAGTTGAGGGTATCACAAAGCCTGTGGCATTGCGAAATAAATCGTCGAGCAAGGCTCCTTTTATAAATCCTGGCAAAATCACCCCAAATTTTTGTGCTTGTTCTAAAAGCTGTTCGCTATAGGGGCTAACATGGTCTGGTTTTCCTGCTATTACTAAGTTACAACTTCCTGCGGGCAAAGCGCTCCAAGCACTGATTAGGGTATGAAATTCTTTTTCCGGTACAAAGCGCCCCAAGGCGAAAATATAGGGTTTTTCTGACAAATTCAGCTGTTTAAACTCCGCACTTGGTTCATATTTTTCTGAAAACTCGGGTAAAATTACGCCATTGGGTATTTGAAAGACTTTTTGTTTAGGATTTAGCTTATTTATTTGTTCGGTTATGGCATTGGATATGGAAATCACGCCCTGGGTGTATTTAGCTGCCCTGCGCTCTCCCATTCGCAAGATTGTGCGTCCCACTAAGCCCCATTTTTGTCGATTATAGTCCATTCCATGGTGGGTAACTATCACCTTTAGGCCTAAAATACGTGCCCAAGGGGTTAATAATGCCGGGCCTATGGCGTGAATGTGTAAAATATCTGCCTTGAGTTTTTTGGCTTTGCAAATCGCTTTAAATGTGTGAATTATTGTTTCTAAACTGGTTGCTTTTGGGTGGTTAAGGGGCAAAATTTTACAACCTTTAAAATCATATTGTTCTTTAGTTTTTAAAAAATCTTTGCGACCAATAACCACCACCTCAAAATCTTGCTTAGCGATTTGAGGGTACAAGTGTTCACAATGAGTTTCTATACCTCCCTGAACATTGGGGATGCCGCGTAAACCAACCACAACTATTTTCATACTTCAAAGATAGAACAAAAGGCGCCTTTGAGCGCCTCTTTTAAAAACTTACTACTTCTCCGGACTATGCTTGGATGATTTTAATCATCCTGTTAATTCTGGCTGATAGAAAGTCCGGAAGTCCAACATACGCAGGACAACTCTCTCCTCTATGACCGTAGCAACGAAATCATGTACCTGCGTAGCCCGAAACCTCCAAGAATAGTTCTTCGGAGCGAGCGAAATGTAATGCAAGGCGCACGAAGAGAAAAAAGTGAGTAATACATTTAGTAATTCGAGCTATTTTTTA
>JAAZFC010000047.1 GCA_012511955.1 Fibrobacter sp.
AAGTTCGACCCCACGCAAATTCGCCACGCCAGCATTTGGAAAACTTCGGTGTGTCCTTTGGCCAAAAAAATCCGCTACGAACTGCGGCAGCGGCATTTTTCCGGGGATTTTATTTGCGTTTATAGCATCGAAAATACTGCGCCCAAGCAAATAGCTAGCGAATTTAACGGCACTTTTGCCCCTTTAACCGCTAGCTTTGGCCAACATTTAGCCGCGCTGGTGCTCAATCATGCTCTTAAAGATGAAGTAGGGTGATGTGACAAGCTTCTCGGGGGATTGAGTAGGGCGTTTCAACCATCTTCTCGCAGAGTAGTTAGTATGGTGATGCAACAAGCTTGACGGGGAGGTGATGCAACGCGCGGTCCCCGAGTGATTTTAATCGGCTAAGTTAATTTTCAAAATGTGATTAAAATAGTATCGAGGGGGGAAAGCCATCTCGGTACTATTTTGCCATTAAATCTGCACTTCTTTGTCTCGGCAAAATCACTCGATGACCGTGGAGATAAAGTAGGGGCGTGCAACCAGCTTGACGGGGGGTAGTAAGTTTGGAGACGCAACCAGATTTTCGCAAACTCGCAACAGCTAGTTTGTAGAGAGGTCGGAAGCAACGCGTGCCGCATTAATTAACCATTAACAATTAACAATTAACAATTAACAACTAATCAAACCACCGTAAGTATTTCGGGACCGTTTTTGGTGATGGCGATGGTATGCTCGTATTGCGCTGATAGGGAGCCATCGACGGTAAGCACTGTCCAACCATCATCTAGGGTTCTCACCCGCCAATCTCCAGCGTTAATCATAGGCTCAATGGTGAAAACCATGCCTTCGCGAATCACTGGGCCAGGGCGATTTTGCCTATAATGCAACACCAAAGGCTCTTCGTGGAACTGTCTGCCAATACCATGACCGCAATAATCTCTCACCACCGTAAAATCTCTTTCCGTGGCTATATCTTCAATCACTGCACCAATATCGCTAATGCGCGCTTGGGGCAAAGCGCAAACTTCTATGCCTGCATCTAAGCAATCTAGGGAGCATTGCATCAACTCTTTAGCTTCTTCGGAAATTTCGCCCACGGCAAAAGTCGCTGAACAGTCCCCATGATAGCCTTTAAGCTGCGAAGTTACATCTATATTAATAATATCGCCTTTTTTGAGCACATAATTATCGGGAATACCGTGGGTTACCACATCATTTACCGAAGTGCAAACCGATTTGGGAAAGCCATTGTAATTAAGTGGGCTAGGCACCGCACCATGTTTTACAGTATAATCATGCACAAAAGTGTTAATTTCATCGGTGGTAATACCAGGTTTTACCATTTCTCCAGCCAACTGTAAAATCTCCGCTGATAAACGACTACTATCTCTTATCAAAGCGATCTCTTTGGCCGACTTTATTCTAATTCTCGACATAATATTTCTAATCCGTGTTATTAGCACTGAATTCCGTCCAATAATATTTATCCAATAAAAAAGCTAACAAATCTTTATCTCCATCTTCATCTACCAACTGGTCAATTAGTGGTAAATAGCGATGAAATCTATCTCTCTTTTTTTGCCCTAAACTGCGTTTTTCTCTTTCCAACAAAGATATTACTCTTTGACGCATACGGCTAGACAGTTTCTCGTCATCAAAGGGAGGCATTTTGATAAATTGAATACCAAAATCTGCAGCAGTTCTTTGAAGTTCCAGCTCTTCCACTGGACTAATCAAAGAAATAGCCACGCCGCTACGCCCTGCTCGAGCGGTACGCCCAGAGCGATGCACATAAACTTCATGGTCATCGGGGTGATCAAATACAATCACATGGCTCACATGGGTTATATCTATGCCTCGCGCCGCTACATCCGTAGCTATCAAAATTTTCAACTTAGACCTGCGAAAGCGGTTTAAAATAATTTCCCGTTGTTTTTGATTAATATCCCCGCTTAAAGCCCCAGAATTAAATCCATAATTGTTGAGCACTTGTTCTAAATAGTGCACATCCCGCTTGGTATTGCAAAAAATAATACAGGATTCCGGATTTTCCCATTCTAAAATCTTCACCACCAAAGAATCTTTTTCCATGGTGTCGCACATATAGTAGCGATGCTCCAAATTATGAGCAATTACCTGGTCGTAGCTCAGCGAAAGGAAGTCCGCGTCGGAACGCTGAAATTCCCGCGCCAAACTGCGCACAGTTTGGGGAATAGTAGCTGAAAACATTTGCACGCACAGCTGTTTGGGCAAATAGCGTTGCAGTTTTTGCATATCGGGGTAAAAGCCCATGGAAAGCATTTCATCGGCTTCATCTAAAATCAAGTCGCGAATGCTCAAGAAATCCACATTTCCCCGCTGAGCGTGATCTAACAAGCGTCCCGGCGTGGCGACAATAATATGCACTCCATGGCGCAAAGCGCGTAGCTGAGCATCGTAGCCCACGCCGCCAAAAATAGCCACTGATTTGATTTGCGTATGGGCGGCTAGTTTTACAATCTCTTCGTTTACTTGGGTAGCTAACTCTCGGGTGGGAACTAAAATTAAAGCTTGGGGAAATACATGATCTTGCTCAATTACTTGCAGCAATGGTAGCACAAAAGCCCCAGTTTTGCCAGAGCCAGTCTTAGATTGTATAAGCATATCTCGACCAGCTAACATATAAGCCATGGCTTTGCGTTGTACAGGCATTAGTTCATTCCAACCCAAGTTGCGCAAAGTTTCTTGCTGTTCAGCAGATAAGTCGTCGAATTTTACATCGGGGAGCTTGTTTTCAGGCTCAATAATTTTAATAGGTGTTAAAAAAGGATTTTCAGAATCCGGGGAAGAATTTTCTTCGTTTGTACTCATGTTGTCTTCTTGTAAATGTGTAATACTTCTATAAAGTTAGAAAAAAAGGAAAAAACCGCAGAAACTGCGGTTTTTCGAGAAGTTTAATTTTTATTTTCGCAAATAGCCAATCTTTTTAGTGATGATTTCTTTGGTTTTGCGTTGGGAGTCAACTTTTATGGAGTTCTTGCTAACTTCACCTTTTTCATTATAAATGGTCAGATCTTTTAGTGCTGTAGAAATGCTTGTGGTGGTGATTTTGGCAATAATAACTCCACTAGCTACCGCTCTACCGTGCTGAGTAGTTAATCCTTTCTTTTTATCAGGTTGCCACATCAAAGAAAAGTCTGTTATCCCCTCGCTACCAATTTGTTTGGGGTCATCTATGATTAGTGTAGCAACCTTTTTGCTAATAAATTGTCCCATTTGATCAAAGAAGTGGGTTTGCACTTTAATTTCCGTGGACCAAGCCATTTTTCCATCAATTAAAAAGCCTTCTAAGGGAGTTCCAGAACTATCCACTCCGTTGAGCATAGGAAGTTGTACGCTAATGTTAATAAGCATAGTACCTTGCAAATCTTTGGCTTTAATTTCATCATTGGTGTGCATATCAGTAAAGGTTCCTTGGTCTTTAGAACCTATTAATACACGGAAGTCTTTTTCAATGTCAAGGCTATCGGCAGGAGGCGGTAGCTTTTTAGTTTTGTTGAGATCAATTAAGGGATCAGATATGGAAATATCTACTTTAGTTGCCGGTTCACGGAAGCCACCCACTCTTACATAAGGATTGTCTTCGTGAGCGCCATTGTTGTTCATATCTCGAACGCCGCCTTGGGCTTCAGGAGAGAAACGCACGGAGTCACCGCTTAATATGCGGTTTTCCACCGATGAGCTTAAAGTTATGGTGTAAATATTATTGTTATTCTTTTTAGACTTTTCGTTGGTGCGTTTAGATTCTAGTTCGTCGTCGCGTTTTACCAAAAACCAATCATCAGAAACGCTAGCACCTAAGGGTTCAGAAGCTCGGAAATAAGATATGTCAATATCTTTAGGGTCCACCCACATTTCTAAAATAACTGGTCCCACACGATCTTCAATGCTCAAAATGCGTTCAGTGGGTCGCCCATCAAAACGACCTGAAAACTTCATGGAACCTTCGCCATTGGGGCCACTTCCTGCAGTGTGTCCAAAGGGTAGGGGTTGGCGCAAATCTATAATCCATTGGTCTAAACCATTGTGTTTATTGATAGTAACAAAATTAGTTAGACCAGGGTTAATACTGTCAATTCTCAAGAACAAAGTGTCTTCGTCATTGCTACCCCATACAATTTGCATAGTACCAAATTGCTGATCTTTGGGAATAATATCGGGATAAACCATGGTTAATTGATCGGCACGACCGTCGCCATCGGTATCCTCTATCCATACTCTAGGCATCACAGGAACTCTAAACTGTAAAGTTACGGTATCAC
Source organism: Fibrobacter sp. (assembly GCA_012511955.1). GTDB lineage: Bacteria > Fibrobacterota > Fibrobacteria > Fibrobacterales > Fibrobacteraceae > JAAZFC01. Next base: position 4,284 of record JAAZFC010000047.1, read on the forward strand.
TAAAAAACTCATTAAATAGTGGATCTATATATGTTACTATAAGTTTAGGGTCCAAAGATTGCTCTAGTTGCTCTTGCATATTTGAAATATTGGTAAATAAGTTGGTGGCTCCGTTGCGCAAAGCGGTATTGCTACCCACTGGACTGCCGTTGCCCCACAATATACTGAAAGGTGCTTCTTGACCAGTAACTCCCACATCTTCAATTTTTACAATAATCTGATCTATTCCTAATGTGTCGCCATCAAAATTAACCTTAGGCTTTTGATAAATAAGCACTTCGGCGTCCATAAAGTCGCGTTTATCGTTGGGGTTAACCCAGGATATTAGTATAGTATCGTGGGCAGCAACTAATAAAGTAGAGTCGTTTATTCCAGAAACAATTGGATTACCTATCATATCAATAGGGGCTACATTTACGGGAACTTTGCCGGCGTATTCTCCTGGGCTTTTGTTGCCAGGGAACTGAACTTCTATAAAATCTCCCGTACGCTTAGAAATTAGCTGGAAAGTTCCTGAGCTGTCCCCTCGATGGGTGGCAGCAGTTAAAAGAATATCTAGGTTTCTTAAATTATTTGGTGAAATTATGGGAGTACTGGCAAAGCTACTTCCAGGGCTAAGTTTAGGGTTTACAAGTTTATTTATTGACAAAGTATTGAAGACTGCACATTCCACTACAAAATAGTTATTGGTGGGGATTACGCCTTCGGGGGCGACATCTCCGCTTACATTAACATTGAAAGAGATTACGCGATTGCGGGTGATACCTTCATCATCTTCATAAGCCACATTAAAAGTGATGTTATTTATACCTGGTTCCAAAGGGATAGGAGTATTAAAGTTGGTTTGATAACCACCTAAAGCATCTTTTTCTACAGACGAAGCTTTGTATGACTTGTCACCGTTTTCAATGGTTAATCCCGTAGGATTACTGCGATGAATGATAGTATTCACAATATTGCGCATTACAGTGTTCAAAGCTGCGGTATCTTGACCATTTACTCCGTAGGAACTACCACCAGTTTCGTTGGCTAAACGAGCTAAAGTTTCTCCTTGGGCATCGGGGTCTTCGTTGATAAATATGCCATAAATAGGGGGGAATTTGCCTGGTTCAGGTCTGTAATTTTCTTTGATAACATCAAAAGGCTTGTTAACATCATGAGGGCGACCATCGGAAATGAAAATCACGGAATAATCTATGACTACATCCCCAGGATCATGGTTATTGATGAAGTGCTTAGCTCTTTCTAGGGGAGAGTGGTAGTTTGTACCAGTATGACAAAGATTTTGTATGGGACTGCGTAGAGAGTCTAACCACAGGTTCATAGTAGCATTAGTAAACTCCATAAAATCTTGGGAAACCAGTTGGGCAGCATTGGTGTTAACAGGGTAGTCTGAGCTTTCACAGCTTCTTACACCACTTCCCTCTAATTCCAAATCAATATCTTCGGCAAAATCTATATATGCAAACCAGCCCACACCATCTTTGGCTCCCGAAGCTTCATAAATGTAGCTAAGGGCATCTCTGGCAATTTTAGATCTATAACCGTAGGGGTCACCAATGGTTGCACTAGCTCTATCCACGCTCATACTACTGGACTGATCCATGATAACTATTACCCCAGGGATCCTTTTGGTGGAGCTCTCCATGGGACATATAGAAAGACCATCATCACCAATTACGGTAACATTAGATGGTACATTTATAGTTTGACCATTAATTTGATTTAAGTCCAAGCACTTAATGCCAGGAATAGGCCCGTCGCTTTGCGGACCTCTTAAATTACAAGTTTGCCCTTGGACAAGCCCCAATGCCCCCAAGAGTGCTATACAAACTAATAAAGATTGTAAACGCATTTTCACCTCTACACAGTAAATTTATCCAATAATTATTGTTATACCCTATACATAATCTAATTCATTATATTCCAAATTGTTCTAAAAAATTTTCTTGTGTTGATGATTTTACAATGAAAAGTGATATAATACTAGCGTGCGTGTTGTTTATAAATCAAAATTTCGTACAAAATGCGCCACAATAGCAAAGGCAGAAGCCACATTTAGACTGTTTTTACGACCGTGCATGGGAATATAAATCTTAGCATCGCATCGCTCCAAAATCTTTGGAGCCACTCCTAGTTCTTCATTACCCAAAAGCAACAATCCCTGCTCTGGCCAGGCAAAATCTTCTAAAACTTGAGCATCGGGTGTGAGTTCAAGAGCCACCACGCTTTGCCCCGCTTTTTGCGCCCCAGCAATGCAATCCAAGGGCGAATCCCACCTCTGCACGGGCATCCATTGCTCCGCACCACGAGCCGCACTACGCAAAGCTTTATGCTCCAAATGCGCCGTATAACCGCTGCAATGCAGTTTTCCCCAACCCAAGCAATCCATGGTGCGCAAAATAGCCCCCACATTGTGCGCCGAGCGTAAATTGTGGGCCAAAACATCCCAAGTTAGGGGAGGATTAATGGCTTTTTCGCGGTCGCCATCAGAAAGCCCCAACAAAACATCTCGCTCCGGCCCCAGTCCTGCCAAACTCCGCCAGTGAAAATAAAAATCTTTTAAAATATTGAGCTGTAATTGTTGGGGATTAATAAGAAATTCGGGCTTTCGCAGCCAATGCACCATCTCATTGTACAGTTGCGCAGCACTTAACCAATCTTTCCCCAAACGCAAAATGATAACCCGCAATAAATCTGCGCACTTTTTTGCCTGGGCTTTGGGGGGCAAATTCCTAAATTTTTGGGGTGGGAGACCCATTTATTGCAAATATCCCACTTTTACCAAGACCAAAAGCGCCACGCCCAGGGCAATTCTATACCAGGCAAAAGGCTTAAAGTCTTTGCTTTGCACCCATTTTAGCAACCAAACCACGCTGGCCCAAGCGGTAACCGTGGCCACCACAAAAGCTACCAAGACTTCTAAATTCCACATTTGCGCCAACTGCTCAGCTCTATACGCATCGAAAAGCTCTTTGCCTCCGGCGGCGAGCAAAGTGGGGATTCCCACCAAAAACGAAAAGCGCACTGCCACTGGTCGCGAAACTCCCAGCATCATGGCCGCCATAATGGCCGCTCCACTGCGCGAAGTCCCCGGAAAAACCATGGCTAAAACTTGCCCCGCGGCCACCGCCACCGGCAGAGCCCAAGTGGTTTTATCCGTTAAAGTCCGGTGGGCGCTTTGGCGCTCTACCCAAAAAATCACCACTGCGCCAACAATGGCGGCCCAAGCCACGGGAATCACCGTGCTAGGAAGCTCCCAGCCCAGCTTTTTGGCGGTTAAACCACACACCCCCGTAATCCCAAAACTCACCGCAATTTTGAGAATCTCATCTTGGGCATCTTTGTTTTGCCAACGACTAAATAAATCCCATAAATACTTGCGATAAACCCAAACGCAGGCCAAAATCGGGCCCATTTGGATAGCGATATTAAAAACCTGCGATTGCTCAGCTTTCATCAAAGCTTGGGCAATTAAAAGATGACCTGTGGAAGAAACTGGCAGAAATTCAGTTAATCCTTCAACAATTCCATTAATAATAGCTTGAAACATAATGTCAAAGATACAATCTCTTTCTATTTTAGTACTATGAATAAACAAGTTTTTGAAAAAATATTTAGTTACCTAATTCAAGGTTTATTGGCCATATTGCCCTTGACTATCACCTTTTTGGTGTTGAAGTTTGTTTTTGGTATCTTAAAAAGCGTAGTGGCAGGAGTGGTGGTAATATTACCCAGTGCCTTGCGTCAAGCGCCGCAAATGGCTTTTTTAATGGAAGTTATAGCAGCTATTTTGTTGCTGGGAGCGCTGATTCTGTTGGGTTCGGCAGTAAAAACCGTTATAGGTAAATACCTGCTCGATTTTATTGATAAAGCCGTGGAACATATACCCATAGCGCGTGCTATTTATAGAGGAACGCGCCAGGTAATTGAATTGGTAACCGGCGATGAACAACGCAAAATGATGATGCGCCCCGTGTGGGTGGAATACCCCCAAAAAGGCACCTGGGCCGTGGGTTTTAATACCGGTGAATTAGAATACGCCGACTTTGTGGACAGCGACGAAAGGCAATTCTCCATATTTATCCCCACCACTCCAAACCCCACTTCGGGCTGGCTATTTGTGCTCCCCGAAAGCAAAATTCGCCCCTGCGATATGAACGCTGAAGATGCCATTAAATTCTTATTGACTGGCGGCGTGGTGAAAAGTCCATCCATGTACCATCCCAAAACCGATTCTAAGCCTCCTTCAGCAGAAACACCCATAATACTGCCATGATTTTAGCGGTAGTACCCAGCGAAATCGAGTTTGCGCAACTGGCGCCGGCCATAGAACAATGCGGTTGGCAAGGGCGACAAATAGGGGTGGGTATTTACGATTCAGCACGAGGGCTTTTGGCATTCCTAGAACAAAGCGTCGGGAATAAAGAGCAAAACGGTGGAATTTTACAGCAAAATATCAGTGCGGTGCTTTTGATGGGTATCGCAGGAGCCTACCCCGAAAGCGGTTTAAATATAGGTGAAATAGTGCGGGTGGATTCAGCACTACTGGGCGATATAGGAGCCCGTGCAGCCAGCGGAGAGAAAATTCCGGGAACGCAAATAGGTGCATCCAATAAAAAGCAAAAATCTTCACCTTTGAGCCAAGCGCCTGGTGTTTTATTAGAGAAATTAACTTCATTGGCTAGCGCAACATCGCTGACGGTGGTTTCTGCCACAGGCACCGCCCAAGAAGCTCAGGAACGCTACGCCCAAGACGCTCCCACCATCGAAGAAATGGAGGGATGCTTATTGGCCTTATATTGCGAGTTTTATAAAATTCCCTTTTACCATGTTCGGGCAATTTCTAATATGGTGGGCCCGCGAGATTTAAAATCTTGGCGCATGGACTTGGCTTTGGCAAACTTAAATTTATGGATTCGTGGAGAATGGCATGGCTAAAAGCTTTAAAGTGGGGATTTCTCCTTGCCCCAATGACACTTATATTTTTGAAGGCTGGGCTTTGGGGCATAGTACGCAGAAATTAGCCATGGAAACGCATTTTGCCGATGTGCAAACTTTAAATGAAATGGCGCAACAGGGCAGCCTCGATGTGCTCAAAGTTTCGGCGGGAGTGCTGCCCTTAATCTTAGAAGAATATGTGGTGCTATCGGCGGGGGGAGCTATGGGCTATGGTTGCGGGCCTTTGTTGCTCGCCCATGGACGCTCCCATTTTGACCCCGATTTGCCCGTGATTTTGCCAGGTCAAAATACCACCGCGGCGGTGTTGTTTAGGCGGTGGTCCGCCGACAAGTTCGGGGAATCTTTTCGGGCAAAGTGCGAATACGCATTTTTCGATGAAGTTTACCGCCGATTGCAAAGCGAATCGCAAAGCCAAGGCGTGGTTATCCACGAACATCGTTTTACCTATGCCCAGCACGGCTTAAACTTGGTGGCCGATCTGGGGCAGCATTGGGAAGAAGCTACCCAAAGCCCCATCCCACTGGGAGTAATCGTGGCAAAGCGCAGCTTAGGGACCCAAGTTTGCGCACAAATCACCGCCGAAATCCAGCACAGCCTACGCTGGGCCCAGCAACGCGCTTCGCTGAGTTCTCCCTGGATAGCTTCCCATGCGCAGTGCATGGATCCTGAGGTGATGGAGCAGCATATTAGCATGTTCGTCAATGAATTTTCCATGCACATAAGCACCGCCGGCCAACGCGCTTTGCAAGAACTGCTGCACTATTCTACTGGCGATGCTGAGATGCCCGAAATAATGGTTAATGATTAATGGTAAATGGTTAATAATCTGGCACGCGTTGCTCACGGACCCGAGCTACGGTCATGGAAGAGAGTAACTACTCCCCGCGAAGCTTGTTGCATCACCCTACTTAA
>JAAZFC010000048.1 GCA_012511955.1 Fibrobacter sp.
CTCACGAGCATACCAAGTAGCAGTGAAAACCGCAGTGGCAAAAGCTCCAGCGGCATGCCCCGAATAAAATGATCCATAAGCTTCGTTTTGAGGTCTAAAGTTGTTTTCTTTTTTCCAAACATAAGGTCGAGGCCAAAAGCTATGGCTACGCACCCATAAATTCAAACCTGAATTAAGCAATAACAGCTCACTTAACATAACAATTTGAGTGATTGCCTTGGAACTTTCTCCCCTTTCCCAAGTTTTGAGAGCTAAATACCCTGGAGTTAAGCCCGTAAGCAATAATAAATCACTAAATAAATCCGCTGTACCGTTAGAAGTTCCTGCAAAAGGCTTATCCCACGGCAGTAATTTAACCGCAGATAAATCCGCTGGTTCTTGTTGAGTGAGCTTATGTTGCCCCCATAATTGCATACTTAAAGCCACTGCAGAAATACTCAGTTCTTTGGCTAGGCACAAATCATAAAAAGAACCAGCTCGAGCTGAGCTGGTCCCAATTAAAAGCATTGTTAATGCTAAAATTTTTCTGTTAGGCCACACTTTTAGAAGTTAATCATCAATGTCAAGTCACTGACAAGTCTAGCATTAGAAGCACCCAAAGATGCTTCCAATGCCATACTTTCGTATATATAGCGCGCTCCTATTTGTGCCACAGTTCCAGTGGTTTCTTGCCTCATATTAAAGCTACTAGATACTTTAGTGTCCGATGGCGCAGTTAAGTTGTTACTCATACCAATCTCAATCACTTGTATGCTATGGAAAAAAGCCCCATAAAGCTGCCAAATTTCATTAAGATCATACTCACCTACTACCACTGGAGTCGCTATGTAGCCAAAAGACATAGCACCATTGCGTTCATTATCAATGTTATCATACAATGCTATATCAAGATTATTGTTTAAACCTAAAATCACGCGTGCTTTTTCAGCTAACATAACTTTTTTATCTATATCAAGATTTAAGTCTATTGCAAACCTAGAATCATCATCCACTTCAACAGTTGTGCCTGAAGCTGCACTAGTTTTTGTATTAAAGCTATAGCGCCTAGCTTGAACTCCAAAAGCCCAAGAAGAATTATTTTGGACTGAGAAGTTTGAAAACTCTGCACCTAAGTTTATAACATAGTTGCTTTCAGTCACAGAATTACTTGAGGTCTGATCTCCCAAGGTCAACCAACCTGCACAAACTCTCAATGCACTTGAACCCATTCCCATGGAAAAATTCAAACCTAAATAATCATCTTCACCAGTCGTATTAGAACTAGTTGTTGCCCCTCCGACCACACTATTGGATCTATATGCCCACTGACGAGCTACATCCAAGCTAAAACCCATAGTCTCACTTAAAGCCATACCTAGTGTAAGTTGCCCAGGTCTCACTCCTTTCAAAGCTAAGAAAATGGTATTATCACCTAAATTCATTGCCAAAGCACCACCTGCAGCCCATGGCTCTGCATAAAACATTTTATTACCACCCATTAAGTGAGGCCACCGCAAATGAAAATCCACATTTTTGTCGCCACTCAATGCACTGTAGTAGTTATTGCTACGAATTTGAGATTTAGTTGCAGACTCACCACTAGACGCTCTGGTAGTAGTTGTTGTAGAAGTGGTGCGAGCTGCAGGGGCAGGCGGAGGTGGTTCATAAGCTGGTGCTGGAGCTTCGTAAGAAGGTGTTGATTCTTCTGAATCTTCATCTGTAAAAGATGTTCCAGATGATCCATAACCGTAGTCGTCATCGTCGGACGAGTATAAATCTTGAGCTACAACACTAACTGATAAAGCAAGCATTAAAGCCATTAGTAAATTTAATTTTTCCATTTTTAATAATTGCATTTAGTCTCCATTGTTCTTGTATAAGATAGCAACTAAAAACGCTGTTTTGTAAAAAAAAGAAATATAACCTTATAAATTTCACTTTCCATAAAAAAAAGGTGTCCTCCTAAAAGAACACCTAAAAATCATAACTTATTTTTTTATTAGAAAGGATAGATAGCTTTGCCACCTTTATAAATAGCATCGCCTTGTAATTGTTCTTCGATGCGAATCAATTGGTTGTATTTACATACGCGATCGGTGCGGCTCAAGCTACCTGTTTTGATTTGACCAGCGCCTGTACCCACAGCTAGGTCAGCGATAAAGTAGTCTTCAGTTTCGCCACTTCTGTGAGAAGAAACCACACCAAAGCCAGCTTGTTGGGCCATTTTAATAGCTTCTAAAGTTTCGCTTACGGTACCGATTTGGTTCACTTTAATGAGAATGGCGTTTCCGGCTTTCATATCGATGCCTTTTTTCAAACGCGCAGGGTTAGTTACATATAAGTCGTCACCAACTATTTGAACTTTGTCGCCCATAATTTCAGTCATTTTGGCGAAACCATCCCAGTCATTTTGGTCCAAAGCATCTTCGATGGAAACGATGGGGTAATCTTTAACCCACTTGGTGTAAATTTCGATCATTTCGTCGGCATTAAACAACTTATCGGGGTTAGTTTTCCAGAATTTATAACCTTCGCGGCCACCTTCGTCGTATAATTCAGAAGAAGCACAGTCCAAAGCGATGGCAATTTGTTTACCAGGCTCGTAACCAGCGGCTACAATGGCTTCCATAATCACATCAAGGGCTTGGTCATTAGTCAAGTTAGGGGCAAAACCACCTTCGTCACCCACTGCGGTAACATGACCACCTTTTTGTAAAATGCTTTTGAGAGCGTGAAAAATTTCAGTGATCCAGCGCAAGCCTTCAGAGAAAGTTTGAGCGCCTACGGGCATAACCATAAACTCTTGGAAATCAATTTTATTATCGGCGTGGTGTCCACCGTTAATGATGTTAGCCATGGGAGTAGGCAATACAAACTCGCTATTACCATGCAACTGAGCGATATACTTCCATGTGGGGATTTTCAAATTCAAAGCCGCTGCATTACATACAGCCATGGAAGCACCTAAAAGAGCGTTAGCGCCCAATTTACTTTTATTTTCGGTACCATCGAGTTCGATCATTAAATCATCAATTTCTTTTTGAGCGGAAGGATCTTTACCTTTTAAAGCATCGGCGATTACAGTGTTAACATTTTCCACTGCTTGTAAAACACCTTGCCCCAAATAATCTTTAGAATCGGTGTCGCGCAATTCGCAGGCTTCAAATTCACCAGTGGAAGCGCCACTAGGAACTGCTGCACGGGCTAAAATACCATTATCGAGAGTAATATCCACCTCTACAGTGGGGTTGCCGCGGGAATCTAAAATTTGACGACCTTTTACTTCAGAAATTTTTGACATAAATAAAACTCCATTAAAAAAAACTTGGTTTAGTTGTTAAATATAAGAAGTATTTTTTTTTACCGAGAAATTAAAACTATGAATAAAAAAAAACTATCATTTACATAGCGAGGCTATGTGATAGAAAAACTTAAACCTACCATTAAATTATTTAAAGTACTCGGCGACGAAAGCCGGTTGAAAATCCTCTATATTTTAGAAAAAGCAGAGTTTACCGTGAGTGAACTGGTGGATATGCTAAGTATTCACCAATCAAATATAAGTCGCCATTTGCAGCAACTACGAGAAGCAGGTTTAGTTTTTGATAGAAGAGAAGGCTCTTTGGTTTACTATCGTTGGAGTGAAAATTTACGCAATAGTCACGAACTACTTAGCGTGGTAAAAAGCGCTTGGAAAGATATTAATGATCTTAACTTACTAGAAAACCATTTAAACAGCATTCTTTATCAGCGACGCACTCAATCGCAATTCTTTTTTGATTCTGTGGCGGGGCGCTATCATAGCATAGCTGAGCCAGGTGGAGGCGTGGAAGTTTTATTGCGTGCCCTGGGTAGTTTAGTGAATTACCAGCACGCAGTGGATATAGGATCTGGCGAAGGAGATATTAGTTCAATCATTTCGCGAGGTTGTGAAAAAGTTACCGCCATTGACTTCAACCAAAAAATGGTAAAAGTCATGGAAGAACGCTTTGCCCAGGCAAATCTTGACAATGTGAGCGTAAAGCAGGGCGATATGGAAAAACTTCCCTTAGACGATGACTGCGCTGATTTGGTAATTATGAGCCAAGTGTTGCACCATGCCGCCAAACCAGAGATGGCTTTACAGGAAATGCTACGAATTTTAAAACCCGGGGGCAAATACATAATTTTAGATTTGCTAGCCCACGATCAAGACTGGGTGCGCGAAAAAATGGGAGATCAATGGCTAGGTTTTGATCCTGAGCGCTTGGCCCAATGGCTAAAAAACTTAGGCAACAAACCACAAAGTCAAGAGATTATACATATTAATCGCGGTTTACCTGCTATATTTATAAGTGGAATTAAAACTTGATTTTTACCTAAATTTTCAGTATTATTAAAGTAAGCATAACTTATGGAGTAATTTTATGTCAAAGTTTTTTAAATGGTCAGTGGTAGTAGCGGTAATGGTAACTGCGGTTTATGCTTTATACGCCATATTCACTAAAAGTACCACCGAAGAAGTCTAATAAATAAACTTACACTTTGAAGTCGTAGAGAATTCACTATCTTTTTGACATGAATTCTACTACCAAATCCCAAGTTGTACGCTTTTCCCTATTAATCCTTGCTTTTGCAGTGATTTTAGGGGTGGTTTTTCAGACCCATATCAAAGACACCGATAGTTTAATGCTAAACTCAGACCAGCTCAGCGGTTTGGGTTCGCGTTATTTGCGAGTGGATGATTTTGCCATGACCCAATGGGATGATTCTCGTTTGGGGGGCGTGCCTACTTTAGACGCTCTATTTGGTGATGCTTACCATCCTTTAGTACTCACTCAATTTATCATGGATCCTGCCCGGGCGGTGGGTTTTAAATTTATTTTATGCGTTTGGATCGCCTTTGGTAGTGCGTATCTGCTTTTCCGCAAGCTCGCTCCTCATTGGGGCTGGGCAGCCTTCTTGGCTTTTTTATACGCTCTTAATCCGCAGTTTTTCACCCATATTTACGGCGGCCACGATGGTAAAATGATGATTTTTGCCATAGCTCCTTTAACGCTTTTGGGAATTATCAAAATAGTGCGCCATGGGCAATTATCTGGGCTGCTAATCACCACTTTATCCATTGTTTGGATGCTTTTAAGCTCGCATTTGCAGTTGACTTATTTGTTTTTGTGGGGAGCGGGATTCTTTACTTTATTTGAATTGTGGCAAAGCCAAGATTCTAAGAAAACCAAAACTAAGCGTTTGGGATTAACCACCTTAGCCCTGGCTCTAGCTTTGGGTATGGGAGCTTTTCAAATTATCCCGCCTTATTTATATACTACCCAAGAATCCGTGCGAGGCACCGACGAAAAGACTTCTTTGGGACATGCGGCTAGCTGGTCTTTGCACGCCGAAGAAATGGTTTCCATGCTCTTGCCCGACTTTTTAAAAACCGATGTGGAGGGCAGTCGCCAATATTGGGGGCACAACCACTTTAAACTCAACCACGATTCGGCAGGGATAGCTTTAACTTTCTTGGCATTTTTGGCTCTGCTTGTACCTAGCAATCGCCGCAGCGCTTTGTTTTGGATGCTGGGAAGCACTTTGGCTCTAAGCTACGCTTTGGGAGCCAATTCTGCGCTGTTTAAACTGTGGTATGCTGTTTTACCGGGAATCAAAAGCTTTAGAGCTCCTTCCATGGCAATTTTTTGGTTGCCTTTGGCCATGGGCGTAATGGCTGCTCCTATTTATGAGCATTTGCGCCAAGAAAAGCACCGCAAAACTATTTTGGTGGGAAGTCTGTGGTTTGTAGCTTTGGGTCTAACTATGACGGTGGCACGCTTTAATTGGGAGCTCTTTATGGGAGTTCCCGGGGCAATTTTAGCCGTAATATTTGCCTTAGCTTTGGCAGGAATAATTAATTGCCAAGATCAAGATATAGACCCCACGGTAAATAATATAATCCAAGGAATAAAAAGCGGTTTCAAAGGCAGTTCCAAAGGGCAAATGGTGGCTTTATTCATTCCTTTTGTATTTGTCGCCCAAGTGTTTTTGTGGGGCACACAAATTGCCCAAAACCCCAGCGTGAGCGGGTATTTCAAAAACTTAGACCACGCTTTAATGGCTAGTTCTGCTGGGAAAGTGATGCTTTCCACGGTGGTTTTAACCCTTAGCGTCTTGGCTATCAATGCTTTACTTAAGCAGAAATTAGCCCACCATTTTCTTTTAATTGTCATAACGGCAGTGGCGGCAGTGGATTTGTATTTGGTGAACAGCACTTTTGTGCAAAGCGTACCGCGCCAAAACTATTTAGATGCCAATCATGGGGTTATCAAAGCCATTGAACAAGATTCGCCCAGCGCTTTAAACCGCCCACGGGTGATGAGTTTAACTAACCACCCCGCTCTGTCGGGCAATGTGTTCCCCGCTTACCAAATGCGCAACGCTTTGGGCTTTCATGACAACGAATTAGCTTCTTATCGCGCGTTTCGCGGTGGGCAAAACAACGCTAACTTCTTTAAAGACAATAACTTTCAAAACAATCCTTTTATTAATCTGCTAAATATTGGTTATATCATTTACGATGGTCCCCAAGGCCCCGCTCCCATGCGTAATTCTGGTGCCATGGGGCCAGCTTATGTGTACCACTACTGGGACGAAGCCAACGATGTCAGCGCCATTCAGCAATTACAGCAAGGTTTTCCCTATCGCCAAATGGCTTTAATGGAATCTTTGCCTTCTGGTTATTTAGCCCAAGCCCTGCCCGATTCGGCAGCGACCTCGGGTAGCTCTGCTAAACTGGTGGCATCTCCAAAAATGGATGAGCAGAGCTATGAAGTGCATTCTGATTTGCCGGGAATTATGGTGGTGGCGGGGAACTATCATCCCTATTGGAAAGCCACGGTAAATGGTGAAGTTCAGCCTGTGCTCAAAGCTTTTGGCACTTTGCGCGCAGTGGCGGTTCCCGCTGGAAAAAGCGAAGTAAAAATGCAATACCGCTCCGATGTTTTACGCCAATCTTTTATGATTAGCGCCATGAGTGGGGGATTATTTGTGCTACTGATATTGGTGCTATTCGGCCACCAAATTATGAGCAGCCTGCAACCCCGAAGGAAATGATTGGAGTTGCGAGACGGTAAAATGCACTATGAAACTTAAAGTATCAACCTGTAAGATAAACTCTTAATAAAAAATAATGTTACTACAAGTATAACTTTATTTTTGCAAATAACCAAGAAATATTATTTTTTGGAAAAAACGATATTAATCCTTTACGCAACGCACAGAGAACCCGTAGCCCTTGCTGTAGTAGCCCGAAGGCATGTAGTCGTAGCTGTAGACCATGCCCCGGAGGTAAGCGTAAGACGCATCGTACTCTGAGGCACTCCACCAGTAGCCGCCGCTCGACACACTGAAGAAGAGACCAGAGTAGAAGTAACCGCCGGGCAACGCCCAAAATCCGTATTCATCTGTGCCATTACCATTGTCGCGCCAGCCACTAGTCGCTTTCAGTTTTTCCCCTGCAGTTGAACTACCACCAACATAATCCTCCAATGCTGTCCACTCCGCATCTGTGGGTAAATGCCAACCCACAGGGCAAGCCTTTAAAGCAGCCGGCCAGTTATACAACGCACCATAAGTTTGGTAATTTTCGGTGGCTTTAGCTGCTGAGACATCGGTGCCATTATATCCATAGACGTAATATTTTGGTTCAGTCGAACTGGTGTCAATTCCATTCAAACTAGGCAAATAGCGCAAGTTCTCTGCCATCCAAACTTGATCACCTATTTGCACATATTTGTAAATCGTGCCATCCCGGGTGTCACAAAAATGAGCTGAAGCATCGTAAGACTCGCAACTAACTAGCTCGGTTGAAACTGAACTACTGGAAAATGTCAAAGAACTAGATTGCAAAACTTGAGAATTGCTTCCGCTTGAATCAACATTTTCTGCTAGGGAACTAGACGATACCGGTTCTTCTAAATCCCCACTATTGATTAATGAACACCCCCCAAACCATAGCAACCATGCTAAAACACTAACGCTAATAAATGCTTTTTTATACATATTTGTCCTTTCCTTTTATTATAAAAATACAAATAAATTGGCTATGCTTTGAAAAAAACAAAAAGCACGGAGGCTTAACGCAAATATTTGCGCAAAATGGCTAAAGTTTGCCCTCGAGCGGCGGGAAACTGGCGGAAAAACTGCCGTCGCCAGCGCAAATCGGAGGGTAAATATTTCAGCGCAGCTAACCAAGCTCGTAGTACAGTGCTGGCTAGTTTAAACTTGGAATGAGATTGCTGATTTAAACTCTTAAATTGGGGCGACTTACTGCCTTGGATCATGCGCTTTATACTGTATAGCACCGCCCAAGGCAAATACCAAAATGGCACCAAGCGCAGCAAGGTGCGCATGCGGTTGCGTTCGGGGTAATACAACTTGAGTAAGGAGCCCTTTACCGTAACCAAAGAACGCGCGTGATAAACCACGGGCTGAGGGCTAAATAGCGTTTTTAAACCCGCCAACTGTAAGCGCCAAAACCACTCGGTTTCTTCGTAAAACAAAAAGAAAGAGCTTTCCATAGGCCCCACGGCCTCCAAAGCGCTGCGACGATAGGTGATCACCGCGCCATAACAGCCAAACACTTCTTTGCTCCGCAAATTATCCCCTTGGGCCGCCCGGCCAAAGTTTTGGTTGTGGGGGCGCAAATCCGCCTCAAAAACTATGCCCGTGGCGTTGATAGTCGCGCCATCTTCATGGAGAATCAAGCTGGCCAAGGCGCTATAATCCTTTTGGGTTGCCAAAGAGCTTCGCACCGCCCGCGACCAACGAGAATCAAAAACTAAATCCATATTGGCCACGGTGCAAACTTCGGCGCTAAAATGCTCATTGAGCTTATTAAAAGCCCCCGCATAACCTAAATTTTGTGCAGAAGCGATGATTTGTACAGGCAAATTTGCCTGGCGCAATTTCTGCAGCGAGCCATCGGTGCTAGCATTGTCTAAAACCCAGATTTGCACGGCGGAATCTTCCATGGCGAGCAAAGAACGCACACAGCGCAGCAAATGTTCGCCACCATTGTAGTTTACTATGCCCACATCAATTTTCATAAAGCTTTTTCCAATTGAGGCAAAAAGTCTGCGCGCCCCCAATCATCGGTGGGAAGCTGGGAAAGCAAGCTTTGCAAGCGCGCCACTCCCCGGGGAATTTGCCCCGCAAAGAAATCGGCGTTTTTGCCACTGAGACTTTTGCTCAGCTTAGCAAAAGCGCCCAAAGCTTGCATCATACGCTGCAGGGCTGCATCTAAAAAGCATTGGGAGGCGTTTTGCATGGCAAAAGCGTGATTAAAGCCCTGCCAAACTGCAAAAAGCTCTGCCACGGTGGCGGGGGTCAGCATGGTATAAGGATCCCACAATAAGCTGGCCAAATCGTAAAAAGCAGAACCCCGCCGCGCCCCCTGAAAATCTATAATACGCACTTGGGGGGTGAGCATAATATTTTGCGACTGAAAATCGCGGTGCATCAACACTTGGGGATGCAAAGCCACCCGTTGAGCCAGTTGTTCAAACCACAATTCCATGGCTGGACAGGAGTTTAAATTTAGCTGATTTTGCCAAAAAAACTCCTGGAAATACTCGGTTTCCCAACGCAAACTGGCGAAATCAAAGCTGCGTTCCACCAATTCAGGTAAAAGCTCAAAAGCGGCGTCGCTATGCTGTTGCCAACGGAAAAGAGCTTCTAAAACTTGGGGGTAAAAAGCTAGTTGGGCACGGCTTAGAAGATCTTGACTTCCCAAATCTTCCATTAACACCTGAAAACGCTCGGGGCAAAAGGCGTAAATTTCAGGATTTTGCAAGCCTAAATTGCTAAAAACTTGGGCATATTGTATAAAACGATGAAAATCTTGGTCGGCGGCAAAGCTTTGTTGCAAAACATAGCTGCGCTGGGCAAATTGCAAGCGATAATATTTGCGCCCCGAGCCTGCACTCCCCGCACTGGGAAGCTTCACTTGGGCCAAGCCGGTATAACCTTCGCTGCGCAAATAACGCAATATTTCAGGACTGAGTTCCAAGAAGTTTAAAGTTCCAAATTCCACACAAAACCCTCCCCCACTATGCAATTTTTGAGATTTTGGGGCGATGATATTTGAGTTTGGGGCAAAACAATGCAATTTTCTAAGCTAGAACCAGCAGCCACTTGGGCTCCTGCGCCCACCACGCAATGCCCTTGCAAATCCACACCTTTAAGATCCACCTGGGGGGCCACATATTGCCATAAATCCAGTTCTTTTAAACGCGCCACAGATGCCCGGTACAATCCCAAAGGCGTACCCATATCTATCCATAAGGAATCCGTCGAGGCTTGATAAACCCAGGGAGCTTGTTGTTTTTGCACCGCCCGTTGCCAAAAATTCACAATGCTAAAATCATCACTTTGCACTTGGGACCAAGCATTTTCGCCATACCAAGCAATGCCGCTAAAAGTGCTGTTTTGCGCCACATCATCTAAAGGCTCAAAAGCCCCTCCCACACCGCACAAATGCCCTTCGGCATTTAGAGATAGGCTGTTTATGGCGGGGAAATCCACTCCGAGCAAGGAAAAACTCCTTTGACTGGAGCGACTTTGGCGCACAAATTCTGCCAAGTCTAAATTGTGAAAATTATCGGCGTTGAGCACCAACAGTTCTCCGCGCAAACCGCTTTGCCACAAGCGATGCAAGGGAGCGCCGGTGCCTAAGATTTTGGGCCATTCCACCCAGACTTGGTCTAAGCCAAGATTTTGCGCTTCGGCTTCCACTTGAGAATAGAGATGATGGGCGTTGATGTGTAAACTCGCCACATCAAATTCGGCGCGCAATGCTTTTAGACAGCGCAATTGGTGCTCTAGGGCGGTCATATCTGCCACGGGCACCAATGGTTTGGGCACAACTTCGCTCAGAGGCTTGAGGCGGGTGCCAAAACCTGCTGCCAATATGAATATGTGCAGGGGCGCTGTCATCGTTCTATGTGCAAGGCGCGATAGTCCCCGCTCCCTAAGAGTATATCTATGGGCATTTTGTCGTATTCATACTCGTAGGGGGGCTCTTTCCACGCAAAATCTTGGGGATAGCGATGAAACAAATAGCGCAAAATGCGAATGGCGGTTTTAAAAGGCAAATATTCTTCTCTTTCTAACACATGGATTTGCGCTCCCCCACACATTTCTCCTCCCCATTTATGAAAGGTGGGTTGGAACCAGTTGGGGCGAAAATACACACCGGGAAGTTTTTCTGCATTGAGTTCTGCACACATTTCTTCGGCATCTATAAAAGGCGCACCAAATAATTCAAAAGGCCGGGTAGTGCCTCGTCCTTCGGAAACATTGGTAGCCTCGAATAAACACATTCCAGGATAAACTATGGCGGTGCCCAAAGTGGGCATATTAGGTGAAGGCATGATCCAAGGCAAGCCAGTCTGGTCAAACCATTGGTGAGCATGATAGTTCTCCATTTCTAATATATGCAACTCCACTCCGGGAAATCGCTCCGCTTTAAACTGTTGAGCCAATTGTCCGATGGTTTTACCGTGTCGCACTGGAATACTGTGCAACCCCACAAAACTTTGATATTCCATATCCAGTACTGGCCCTTCTACCAAATGGCAACCAATGGGATTAGGTCTATCTATAACCACCACGGGAATACCTTGCTGCTCACAGGCCTTCATACTTAGTAGTAAAGTCCATATATAAGTGTAGTAACGGGCGCCCACATCTTGCAAATCCACTAGCAAAACCTCCACTTGCTCCAACATTTCGGGAGTGGGTTCACGGTGGGTACCGTATAAACTATATACTGGGATTTTTAGCTCTGGGTCTAAATAACCTTCCCATTCAATCATATTGTCCTGAGTATGACCTTTGATACCGTGTTGGGGGCCAAAAAGAGCTGCTAATTTAAAAAGCGAGCCATCGTGAGAGCGTAAAACATCCAAGGAATGTTGTAAATTTACATTAACAGAAGCGGGGTGAAGCACCGCTCCTAGGCGTTTTCCCATAAATTTTTGGGGCCAAACGCGACTTAATTGATCAATTGCTATTCTTGTTGTCATCTTTTTTTATCTTTACTATAAATGTAATTAACTAGAGAAAATTTTATGGCATATTTAAACAAAGTACATTTAATTGGCAATGTGGGTAGAGACCCCGAATTTAGAGTAACACAAAATGGGCAAAAATACGCTCGTTTTTCCTTAGCTACCACTGAGCGCTTTCGCGATAAAAACACTGGCGAATACCGTGATCGCACCGATTGGCACAACTTGGTGGGCTGGCGTATTGTAGCTGAGCAATTGGAAAGGCTACAAGTTCGCAAAGGTTTGCTATTGTATATTGAAGGGAGAATCTCCCAGCGTTCCTGGGACGATCCCAGTGGACAAAGACGTTACGCCACGGATGTGGAAATTGAGCGTTTTCAAATATTAACCCCTAGAGATCGCAGTGCTTCCCAAGAATGGTCTGGTTCTGCCCAAGGACAATCATCTTTTGAGCAAAGTCCCACAACTCCCCCGGCAAGTGCAAATCCACAAAAGTTTGATTCTAACGATGGTTATGATCCTGCTGATGACGACATGCCCTTCTAAATAAGGAAAAAAGGAAATAAATATGAATTTGGGTGATTTGTCTTTACTATGGAGCATGACAATTTTGGCCATTATGGTAGCTATAAACGCTCGTGGGCCTATAAAAATTGGACTTTCATGGTTTTTAACCACGCTTATCTTAGTAATAACAATTTCTATGAGTTCCATGAAGTTTTCTTCAGTAAAAACTCAATTATTCGGTAGTCACGATTTAAATAAAGTAGAATCGCAAATTGCGACTCCACCGTCTCTTGGTCCAGTAAAGAGCTCCAAGGGAATACCTGACATCGAAACCCAAACTCGCGAATATTTGAATGCTACAGAACCTTTAGTGGGTTCTGCCCTTAGCTGTGCACGCTCAATTCTCAATGTTGATTTGCAAAATTTGCAAAGTCTCAGTGACACCCAATACGAAAGAGAACAGTCACGGGCTTTGAGTTTACGCAACCAGAGCAGCACCATCAATCGTCAAATAAAAGCATTAAAATCACCAGTACAATACAAGTCCATACAAGCTGAGTTCGATAAAGCTGCAGAAAATTTACGCTTAGCTGGTTGGGCATTGCATGCTTATTTTAGTGCAGAAAACAGCGAAGAAGAAAGTAGTAGGCACAATACCGCCATCAACAATGCCCAAGCGGCTTTAAACACCCTTAGAACTGTACAACAACAATTAAATAATCGTTAAAATAGAGAGGTCCCCATGTCTAAAATTCCTGAAAACTTATTTTATACCGAAGAACATGAATGGATAAAAATTGATGGCGACACCATGACCGTTGGCATCACAGATCATGCTCAATCTGAACTTGGCGATATAGTTTTCGTCAGCTTACCTGAATTGGGTGACTCCCTTGACGAAGGCGATAGCGCTGCCACCATCGAAGCGGTAAAAACTGTAGCAGAAGTTTATACACCTTTTGCTGGAGAAGTAGTGGCTATAAACGAAAGTTTAGATGACTCTGCGGCAGTAATCAACGAAGATCCTTATGGCGAAGGTTGGATAGTTAAAATAAAAGTAAGCGATGACATTGATACAGAAAGCTTGCTTAGCCCTGCTGCTTATCAAGATTTTATACAATAATTAAACAACCTTATAACAAATAGGTAAAATATGAGTAAAAATGTAGCCGTTATCGGTGCTTCTGGAGCGGTGGGGCAAGAAATCTTAGGATTGCTTGCAGAGAGAAACTTCCCCATCAATGAACTCAAACTTTTGGCTTCTAAAAGATCTGCGGGGAAAACAGTTAGCTTTGGCGGCAAAGATATTGTCATCGAAGAACTAACCCACGATTCTTTTACTGGAATTGATATTGTTTTTTCCTCAGCCGGTGGCTCTATTTCTAAAGAGTTTGTGCCTTCAGCAGTAAAAGCCGGAGCGGTGGTGGTTGATAATACCTCTCATTATCGTATGGATCCCAATGTTCCCTTAATCATCCCCGAAATAAATGGCGATGAAGCTAAAAAACACCAAGGAATCATAGCTAACCCAAACTGTTCTACCATTATAATGGCAGTTCCTCTATACCCCTTGCACAAAGCTTTTGGCGTTACCCGAGTGCATTCATGCACTTACCAAGCTGCTAGTGGTGCAGGTGTACAAGCCATGGAAGAACTACGGGAAGAAAGCCTAGCTCTGGCCCAAGGTCAAAGCTATGAACGCACTGTAATTCCCCATCAATACGCATTTAACTTATTCCCGCACAATGCTCCATTTAACGATGGCTCCCCGGCCAATGCTGATGTAAGCGCCGAAGTGGGTTATTGCGAAGAAGAATGGAAAATGGTGGCGGAAACAGCAAAAATTTTTGGTGAAGATGCACCACAAATCAACGCCATGTGCGTAAGAGTGCCTATTTTAAGAGCTCATTCCGAAGCCTTAAACATCACTTTTGATAAAGATGTGAGCGTTGAGGAAATCTACGAAGTGTTAGGCAATGC
This sequence comes from Fibrobacter sp., assembly GCA_012511955.1. Classification (GTDB taxonomy): domain Bacteria; phylum Fibrobacterota; class Fibrobacteria; order Fibrobacterales; family Fibrobacteraceae; genus JAAZFC01. The sequence continues at coordinate 14,508 of JAAZFC010000048.1, forward strand.
CCCTGGGGTAAAAGTGCAAGAAGATCCTGCCAATAATCGCTGGCCCATGCCCATAGATGCTTCGGGCATAGACCCTATTTTAGTAGGCAGAATACGCAAAGATGTTTCTTTAGCTAACACTTATGACTTGTGGGTGGTGGGCGATCAAATCCGCAAAGGAGCCGCCTTAAATACAGTGCAAATAGCTGAACTTTTACTTTAGGAAACTACTATGCATATTGCTCTACTTCTAGGAACTTTAACCGTTGTTTTTGTAATTTATTTTCTGTACTTGTTTTTTCAATTAAACAAAACTGAAAAGGTTTTGCAAGATACAATGCTAGAAGTAGAAGCCTCTATGCAAGCAAATTATGGCCTAAAAAAGACCGCTCTTAAAACGGATGGCGATAGTAGTGTAGCAGCTGAAGTCGTAAAAGATATGCTCCAAGAACCTCAATGAATATGAGCAGTGTGTTTTATAGTATTCCTCGCCCCAATTGGATTGAAATAGATCTTGATGCTTTACAGCATAATATCCGTGCCATTAGAGATTTAATTCCAAAAAACTGTCAAATTTTGTTACCTGTTAAAGCCGATGCTTATGGACACGGTTCCTTGGCGATTTCTCATACCGCTGTGCACGCAGGGGTAGAATGGTTGGGCGTGGCGCATCTTTTTGAGGGTATTTTATTGCGCCAACATGGTATTCGCATCCCTATCTTGATTTTAGGTAGTGTGGAAGAAGCTGACTTTCCTTTTATAGAAGAATTCAAGCTCACGCCTTCTATATCGGAGCTTGCCATAGCAGAAAAATATAATCGCTGGCTAGCTCCAAAAAACATCAAAGTTACTGTACATTTAAAAATTGATACAGGTATGCATCGCTATGGTTTTTCCCAGCATGATTTATCTGAAATATCTAAGATATTAAACCTTTCCCACATAAAAGTGCAAGGAATTTTTTCCCATTTAGCCACGGCAGACATTAAAGGCCATAGTGCCACTTTAGCACAAATCGAAAGCTTTACAAATATTTTAGAGTCCCTAAGAAAAAACGGCATGGAAATTCCCCTAGCTCACATTGCCAACTCCGCAGGTTTATTATCAGGTCAAGCCCCCGCTTTAGACATGATTAGACCAGGAATCGCCGTCTATGGATACAATCCCTGTGCCAATGAACCCCACCCCCTCTTACGACCCGTGTTGCGCATGAAAGCCACGGTTAGACAAGTGCGTACCATCGCAGCGGGCGAGTCGGTGTCTTACGGCTATGTTTGGACTGCTAAACAGCATACCAAAGTCGCCACGGTGGCCATAGGTTATGGCGATGGCTATATGCGTAGTTGCACTAATTCGGGGGTTATGTACATTAAAAATACCCCTTGCGCCATTATTGGACGCGTATGTATGGATGCCGTGATGTTAGATGTATCTCATATTGCCGATTTACAAGTGGGCGAAGTGGTAGATGTAATAAATGGGGAACTATCTCCCAATATTTCTTTAGAAGCAATTTCTGCCCATAGCAACACCATTTCTTATGAAATTGTCACCCGAGTTGCCCGGCGGCTTTATCGCAAATATGTATTTCAAGGAGAAAAATTGCGCTGGGATCAGCTTAAAAAGCGTTTGCAAATACCTGATTTCTGTGAAAAACCTTACTCTTTGCCTTCGGAGTCATAATATGCGTTTATTTCATTATGCCATTGCCACTTGGTGGGGTAGCGGTCTCTGTCCAAAAGCGCCAGGCACTGCAGGGTCTTTAGCGACACTGCCCTTTGTAGTTCTTGTTTTGTTGTTTGCCCCTATAGAATGGTTAAACCAAAGCTTTTTGGGCATAAACCTATTCTTCCCTTTGAGCATAATAATCGCTATTTTATCTTATCCCGGTGTAAAATATGTAATAGTTCAAGAAAAAGATGATGATCCAGCTAAAGTGGTTATAGATGAAGTAGTTGGTCAGTGCATGGCATTTGCTTTTGTGAGCTTAAATCTTTTAAAAAATCACCCCTGGCTTTTGCTTGTAGGCTTTGCCTTTTTTAGATTTTTTGATATTTTAAAACCTTTGGGAATAAAGCGGTTAGAAAAAATTCCTGGAGCTGTGGGAGTTATTAGTGATGATTTATTGGGGGGCATTTATGCGGGCTTGCTTTTAAAAACATTATTGCTGTTTATATTTTAAAAACGAGCATTAAAACTCAAACCCAAGCCCCGCCACTGAGGAATTACCGCCCAATAAGCTGGGCTATCAAAATCAGATAAAGCTGCATCTACAGCTGCATCGGCGATGGAGTATAAGTAAATCAAGGCCATTCCCCAAATATATTGGTTGCGCTTTTTACGGAAAAATAAAATATCTTCTTCAATGGCCGACAATTCTGCGGTACTGGCATTTTCAGCTTCAGCAGTGATCTTTCTATCTGAAAAATATTCCACTACTCCTTGCCGAGATTTAAAACTTGCTACTCCTCCAATGGCTGCCATATACAATAAACCAGCTTTGCCATATTCCCTATTGTAAATTTGACCATATCCTGGAAGCAAAAGAGCTCGCCATACCGCATCAGATACTTCTTTTTTCCTGTGGGATCGACCTTGATTATTGACCCAAATACCAAAACCATCTAAAACACCATATAAATGCAGTCCTATAAGCCAAGCTGTTTCAGAATAGCGCAAATCATCCTCTTTAACCTTAATGTCATTAATTTCTCGGACTTGTTGTAGATGATAATGTCGTTTTTGTTGCCAAGTGGGATTATAACCACCATGCTCAAAAAGTAATTTAGTGTAATACGCTACAGAATCTTGAGCTGGTGCCATATCTCTTAAACGGATTTGCCGTTGCCAACTTTTATTTATCCAAATTTCATAAGCCAACCCCAATTCAATGGCTAATAAAAAACTGCCGCGCACATAATGTTTTGTATAAAATTGAGCTCCGCCAGGTATCAACAAACCTAAGCCTAAAGTTGTTACTAAATTTTGCCTATGTGTATCTATATCCCATTCATGAACCGAGAGGGTATCTATGGCCACAATACCTGACTTACCTTTAGCCATAGTTTCTGCATTTTCAGCAAAACTCGGTACTATGGAAATTAATATCAATATAAATAATGGCATTTTATGCTATAAAATTATTAAATCATGGGAAATATGGTAGTATAAATCCTCAATTAGTTTAAACTGTCATTTTTTGTCACCCTTAACTAGTTATGTTTGTATTATGAACGAAAGCAAAAATAAAATTCTTCACTGCATTTCTGAAATTGCCCAAATAATGAGCGAAAAAAAATTGTTTTTAGGAGTAGCTGAATCTTGCACAGGTGGACTACTGAGCAACTTTATTTGTGCCCTGCCAGGAGCATCGCAATATTTCAAAGGTTCCATTGTGGCTTATCACAACTCAATCAAACAAAACATTTTACAAATAGATGAACAAGAAATTGAATACAATGGTGTTGTCAGCAAAGAAGTTGTGGAAGCCATGGCGATAAATGCACGGAGAATTTTGCGCACGGATTGGAGCGTAGCAGTTACAGGCATAGCAGGGCCAGATGGAGGCAGTTCGGAAAATCCTGTGGGAACATGCTGGATAGCCATAGCTAATTCCCATGGTTGTACCAGTTTTAAAAAGATTTTTAAAGAAAAGCGTAACAAAGTTCAAGAATTAATCGTCTATACAATAGTGCAAGAGCTAAAAAACCAATTAAGCACCTTGCACAAATGAGCAGTAGTTTTTATATTAAATCAAAATAAGAGGTATTATGTCTAAAAAAACTAAAACTAAACAAAACGCCGAAAGGCAAAAAGCTGTGGATGCTGCCATAGCACAAATCGAAAAGAATCATGGAAAAGGTGCAATTATGGCCCTAGGAAGCCAACCTGTAATGGATATGCCTGTGATTCCCAGTGGCTGCGTTCAACTGGACATAGCTTTAGGAGTAGGGGGATTTCCCCGGGGCAGAATCATTGAAATTTACGGTCCCGAATCTTCGGGTAAAACCACCCTTACCCTGCATGCCATTGCCGAAGCACAAAAAATGGGCGGAGTGGCAGCATTTATAGACGCTGAACATGCTTTTGATGCGTCTTATGCTCGAAAACTAGGAGTAAACATCGAAGAATTGTTAGTTTCTCAGCCCGACACCGGCGAACAAGCCTTAGATATTTGCGAAACTTTAGTGCGCTCTGGAGCCATTGATATGATTGTCATCGACTCAGTGGCGGCCTTAGTACCAGCTGCGGAAATCAACGGCGAAATGGGTGATAGTCACATGGGTTTACAAGCCAGACTAATGTCCCAGGCTTTGCGCAAACTCACGGGATTGTTAAATAAATCCAGCACTAGCCTCATATTTATTAACCAATTGCGCATGAAAATTGGGGTAATGTTTGGAAATCCCGAAACTACCACTGGAGGGAATGCCCTTAAGTTTTATGCCACTCAACGCATAGATATTCGCCGCATCGCTGCACTTAAAGATGGCGATAATGTCATAGGAAACCGCACTAGAGTAAAAGTGGTAAACAACAAAGTGGCCGCACCTTTTACTCAATGCGAATTTGACATTTTGTATGGTCAAGGTATCTCCCAAGAAGGCTCCATACTCGATTTAGGTGTAGAGCTTGAAATTATTAAGAAAAGTGGCACTTGGTTCTCTTATGGTAGCGAAAGACTGGGGCAAGGTCGAGAAAATGCTCGAACTTTCCTAAAAGAAAATCCTAAAATAGCTGAAGAAGTAGAAGCAAAAATTCGCGCTAGTATGAGTGAAATAAACATGTTTGACTCAGAAGATACCATGGAAATTGCCAAAGAAGAGAAAACCGCAGCAGCAAAATAAATTATCTATAAAGGTATATGACAGGTTAGAAAACTAAACTTAACTTGCATATACCTTTTGGTATTTTTAACTTATACAAGTAATGCCTAAAAAGAACAGCCCGATAACATTGGTTTATATAATAATTTTGTTTTTTGGAGCAAATTGGAGTTTTGCTACTGATAGTTCATGCTTCCCTTTTTTCCACAACCAAGATATTATGGTTGATATTAAAGTCACGGCTTTAACCCATGATTTCGATACTGAAAATTTTACAATATCGTGGAAGCATAGACCTTCAATCTCTTTGGATACTTTTCATATTGTTGGTAAAAATTTTGATCTATGGTACATAACTAATAAACAAGCACGATTTTTAATTGACTCTCATAAGAATTCCAAACGGGCTTTGGCTTCACACCATTTGCGAGAGTCCATTGCCAACACTATTTTACGATTCGATGATTTAGAGCTCCTTGCCCATGGAAATTACGAGTGCACCCCCTCAAAAAACGAAGACAATTTTTATTACAGCACTAACAAATCCCAAATGTGGTACAGTCTTAGTATCGATAATCACAAACTACCCAATACAGGAGAATTTTCAGGCTTTTTACGAACAAAAAGATCTATACAATTCCTTGATTGGACAAATTTCCCCAAAATCAAAAACGCCATACCTGGAAAAATAATACTAGATGAAAGTTATATGAATGCAAGCATATTTATTGAATCTGTATTAATTTTACCTGTTTTAAATGGTAAAACCAAACAATTATACAAAGCTTGGTCAATTCAACTTGATTAAAGGCCAATAATAAGTCCAATTACACTGTAGCAATAAAGAAGATAAAGCTTTGTTTTGATCTTTAAATTGTTTTTTTGGCCTTAAAAAGCCCCCTATTTGCAAAGAAATATCATGCTGTTCAAATTGGTATTTAGGTCCTAAAAAAAACAACCATTGTCTAAACTTATACGCTTTAGAATCTTTCACAAAATCCAATATTTCACCGGTTTGCATCCAATTCAAATAACTAGTCCACCAAAACTTTTCATAAATGGGAGCTTGATAACTCAATGTTAATGAACTCAAAAAATCTTTGCCTTGTATGGGCATATTCATAAAATAGTCATAGGTATAGTTTTCTTTTACACTTGAAGTCTCTATTAAAGAATATGAATGTTGCAAAAACACCTTATGATACCCAAAAGACAAATCTGCAATAAAGTTTATTGCCACCCTTTGCTCATAAGCCCAACTAGAATAATCGTAAAGATGTTTATAAACATAATTTGCTTGCCAATGCTCAGTGGTACTTTCGACAAAGATGTTCACAGGGAAAATAACATTACTCTTTAAATAACCCGAGGTAGAATACTGCAAAAAAAACTCAAATCGAGGAATTATGCCGACTCCCAAACCTGTATTAAAATTTGCCATCCATGGGGTGATAGTGGCATTAAGTTTAAATCGCAAATACTTACTATGCGGAGCTAATTCTTCCCCTAACAAACTTCTCTGCATGGGCTCGTACCAATCAAAATTATAAGACAGGCCTGCATGGGGAATCCAAGTTTTTAATGTAAAGGGTGAGGTGAGCTTTACTTGAGAGTGCATACTAGGACCAAATTTACGCTCCCTGTGAAACTCATACCCCCACAAATTAGCTGTAATTATTAACAAAAAGCACAAAAAAGAAGTATTTTTAAATTTATTTGATAACATTAATTGATTTTTCACAACAATAAAATAGAAAAAACCCACTCATTCTTGCAATAATGATTATTTTTTTGTTTAAAGTCAAAGGAGTTACTTTATGAATTTTAAACGCCTTATTATAGTTGGCATTAGTTTAGTTGCAATTTTAGGATGTGCAAGTCGATATACTTCTTCTATTTTAGTGGAAAGAGGTGCTGGTGTTCATGACTACGAACGCGAGTATTTAGTTACCCAAGAGGGTTATGGCATAGATGCCCGTCTTAAAAAAATCTTTGTACAAGGTTATGTGGAGGAAGGCATGATCCAAGAAATGGTGCGATTGCTTTGGGGAGTACCTGATCGAGAATTTGAAGAAGGTATGACTTGGGAATATGTCACCAAAACTGGCGAGCTAATAACTCGTGTTAAATTCAAGAAGAGTGAACTCCCCCGCCTAGGCGTCTATGACTATGTAGTTGACGCTATCGAAGGTGACAGATACGGTGGCTCACTTCCGCCAGGAAGTGGGGGCATAGAAGCTCGCAAGTAAGCCCTAACTAGTATGGATTAAAGTTTAAGCTTAAAACCAGTTGTAAGCTATTGTGTTTAAGCTTGGGCTTACTAGGTAAATCAATAAAGTTTTTAACACTTGGCGCCCAGCGAAAACCCAATTGTAATTGATCGCTTAATATATAGTTTAAACCAATAGTATAGCCTATGTCTATACTATTGGTACTCAGCTTAAAGTCGTTGAAGTTCTTCTTACCAAAAGATAATGGTTTTCCTTCCTCAGAAATAAATCTGCCTTCAGTAATGTATAAGGTAAAACTGCTGTGAAGTAAATATGATATATTAAGACCACCATAAACACTTAAAGCTTCGACAATATTAACGCCAAATAAAATAGGCAACTCTAAATACGCATGATTGTACTCAATGCGACGAGAACCTGGTATGACCTGATCTTCCATGGATTTATTCTTGGCTATTTCATAGACTAAATCTAATGCTTCACGACCACCATAGGTATCTAAAGTGTCTAGTTTTTTCTCATAAGAAGCGCCTTTCCAGATATAGTACAAATCCGTACGCAAATAAAGCCAATCATTAAAATTCATGCGCACAAAAGCCCCAAAAACAGGACCAAAAATCCCAGAAGGATCAGCATCAGCACTAACTCCATCGCGAAATGGAAGTACTTTTTCCTCAAATTCTAGACTATTGACATACATTCGCATATCAGAAATGTGTTCTCCACTAATTTTGGCATAGGAACCGCCTATAACAACACCATAATCACTGATGTCAAAGCTCCAAACAGCTGAAACAAAAAATAAAAAGAAACATAAAATTCTAACTAACATCAATTTCTCCATCTTTCTTTATGTATTGAGTTAAATTTAGTCTTAAATATGAAAAACTTTTTCTTAAATAGAAAACTTTATTATAAAACTTGCTTGTTGCTTAGTTTAGTACCTCAACTTTATGCAAACTCTAAACTAAATTACCAGCATAACTTAAGTACAGAAGTTAGTATTTCTAATCAAATCAGTCAGATAAAAGAAGTTTATTCTCGTAATTATGACTTATCTGGAGGCAAATCTGAATTTATCTGGGGAACTTCTGTGGCCGGAAATGTAGGGGTTCAATCTCCACTATTAGGATTTTCGCAACCAGGGGGCATTTTGCCTTTGCAAAACTCTGGAATAGTCATTCATAGCTTAGTTTGGGCACCCTGGGATGTTGGTTTAGGAGCAACTAATGGACTTTTAAAAGATTTGCGACCTCAGCCAGCTATTTTAGACACTCCCATAACTCATATTCACTGGCAACGCACTGCTTTTGGAGGCAATAATTTTGCTTTAGACTTTAGAAGAAATTTAATGGATTCTCTCTTACTAAATCTTAATATTCAAAGTTTATCCACAGATAGCTCTGGTTCCTTCCGATATTTGGAGCAAACGCACCAACTTTTTGTGGGGGTTTTGGGTAGAGACTCAAGCTCCATTCCTTTTAGCGGCAGAAACTTAAAATTTGATGCCTTTAGCTTCCATCCCCAAATAACTTTATTAAAATCTTGGGGACATATAGGTGCACAAGTAAATTGGATAAAGCAACACAGCGATGATGCTACTAGACATCATCCTGAATATGACCCTCTAAACCATCGCTATACATATAAAGTCGCGCCATACGAAACCCATATCGCAGATGATGGCATTAAATTATTTGCTAAGGCTAAGTTAAACCCTCAACTGCACTTTAATTTTGACCACCATTTTACCGGAATCAAGCACCGCTATGAAAACACCCCTTATCATAGCCTCAAAGATTTTTCTTCCTCCCAAGAAAGAATAGATACAGCATATTTATCTCCCCTTAAATGGTATGAAAAAGGACAAATTCATCGAGGGGAATATAGCCTTGCTTTCTTAAAATACAATGTAAAACTTAGCCATCAATATGAAACCCAAAGATTTAATCAATGGCTAAATAGAGATTTTAAAAACTCTCCAAGCATGCTTTGGCAAGATGAGCAAAGCTGGCTTGCCCAATGGCAAAACAAGCTAAAACTCACTGATTTTAGCATGCACAGCCATTTACAAGCAGCCCTGCATCGCATGGGCAACAATGAGGACAAAGCATTCTGGAAACCAGCTTTTTCTCTGAATTTCCATTTATTTTACCAAAATAAATGGAAACTAGAGCTAGCCCATAGACAAAACCCTGCCTGGCCTCAATTAAAACAAAGTCATTTTATGCGAACTGAAAGGCTTAGTTTTCCAAACCAGGCCTTAAAGGCTGAGCAACATTACACCAACTATGCCACAATTTCTTACCATACTTCTGAAGTAGGCTATGGACTACGCCTTAGACATCAACTGGTCAACAATGCAATTAGACCTGGATGGTTAGCATATCCCAACTACTACGCCCTGGCAGACAGCATTGCCTTTAAAAACTATAACTTTCGCCAATTGGGCGCTTATTCTTGGGCTCCATGGCTAGAAATTCATTTAGGAAATTGGCAAGGTTGGATAGAACGCGAGAGCGTATTAAAGTCATGGATAATTGGCGCCTCGCCCACTTTACATATTCCCAATCGTCTTTATAAAGGCGGGGTTTATTGGAATTCACGGGCAGTGCAAGACCGATTAGGCATACAAGTAGGCTGGGATTTCCAGTGGTTGGCAGGACATCATATTTTCACCTTAGAAAACCCAGAATTAACTGATTATTATATGCCTCAAATGGCGATTAGAGATAAAACCCCCCACCATTTGTCCCTTAATTTCCATACAAAAATGCAAATCAAAACCTTTGAATTATACGGACGCATAGATAATATGAATCATGCGAAAATCATACACGATGCAGGCTATACTCCGCCGGGCATTGTATTTAGCTACGGAATTATCTGGTTATTACAAAATTAATTTTCTGGATATGCGCAGCATCTAAATCCAATGGAAGGATCGCGATAATAATAGGCTGTTCTTCGGGCGGGACTTTCACCACCTAATAAAAGCACTGCTTCGGTTCGAATTTGTACATAATCAAACCCTCCTGATAAATGCTCAATCCAATCCAATCCCCCTCGACGACGATATTCTCTTTGATCTACAAAGTCTTCACCTAAAACCTCACCGCTTTGAGGGTCACGCACTTCAAAAACGATAATTGTATCCGGCAGTTCTGCGGGGCTTAAGGTTTTAACTAACTGACGGTTAGTATCCACTTGAAATAAGGTGTCAAAAAAGCTGCCATTGCGATAAATATAAATGGAATCTTGACGATAATTTGCACGCATCCGCGCTGGATGAGATTTAGCTGTGCACCGAGCTTGTAAAGTTCTATCACTCACATCAAAAACCATATAACTAGCACCTTTTAACAAAGGGATTGTATCATAAATAGTATCGTTACTTAAGGAATCTACTTCGAAATCTACACCGCGCACCCATTCTTGTAATTGCCCTGGTAAATCATATATTCCTTCGGGATTAACGCAACGAGCATTGCGAGTTTCTATGTTAAACGCTTGGGCAGAATCTCCAGTGCCTACATTACAATTTCTAAACAAAAATTCTTGGGGAATAAAAAGTTCATCTTCTATGGTTCCATAACGACTACCGCCACTCAAACATGCTAAGCGCCAATCTTCTTCACTACATAAGTCAAAACTAAAACCTGGCTCGCTTAAATTTTGACAAGCTTGCCTAGCTTCTTGATAAAGCAAATTTGTTTGAAAAACAGCTTCTAAATCTCGATGTTCAAACTTTTCCATGCAAAAAACATCTCTTTGCTCTTCTGTCACGCTGCGCACCACCGGCGCATAAGCTATTGGACATTCAAAATCCACAAAACTACGCCGGGAAAGCAACATTGTATCTTGGAACCAGGGGGAAACTGCTCCCGAAGAATCCACACTGCGCACACGCAATATTAAAGTATCCCCAGGAATCATCCACAACAAAGTATCTGCCACATAATTCCCTTCACTGCTTATATAAATGGAATCTTCAGATATGCTCCAGCGTTGACTATAATTCTTTTCAGACAAAACTGAACTAGGCTCCAAACGCCCCCATTTTCCCCGAATAAGCGCCTCTAATTGGTAGTTTTCTACTTCTTGCCAGCACTTTGATTTATGGCATTCTTCGGGGATAAATAAATTTGAATCTAGTTCTATACCTGAATTTGGAAAAAGAGGGTCTATGCCAGCTAACCACCATAAATAAACCCGATTGGAATCCACGGCAACGCGCTCAGAATCCAGGGTGTCGCGTAAAAAAACGAATTTTTGCGCCATTAAAGGAGGGACAGAGTCAGTGGTAGAAAGTACTGGCGTTTCAGAAACGCTCAAATTACCCGCACTGTCATAGGCGGCAATATTTATTTGAAAACTAGTGTTTGGTTTAAGACCAGTAACTTCTAAAGTGAAAATATTGGCTAAACTATCGTCCTGGGCAAAACCTTGGCCGTCTGTAATGGCCCAATGCCGTTCAGAATCCCTGGAACTAGCCACGGCCAAACTAAGTTCTCCCCTACCGCGCACCAACCAATACTTTCCTAAATGCAAGTCTGCTTCAGACTTCTGTCCAGCTATGCTTAGCTCGGCTTTAACCTCTGAACCTAACTCACTACCATCATCTGACCATAAATGCACATCATAGCCGGCAATAGGTCCAGAAATATCCGTAGCTTGGTAAAAATCTCGCTGATCGGTGGGCCTGCTCCAATGTATTATCATTTGATTATGGGTGAGAGAATCGCTAAATTTGACTCTTGCAGGGGGAATATCATCGCCTAAAATCACAAAAGTACGCACTATTCGACCAGGAACTTTAACCCCTTTATATTCTCCCCACAAAGCAATACTTATGGAATCTCGATCTTTAAAAGCATTCACATAATCCGAAATGTCTAGGGAATCAAAAAAATAACCATCTTTGACTTTAAAGGGATGAACAATGCTTTGTTCTAAATAAGATTTTTTAATATCCTGCTCTTCTGCTGAAAGCACCGTGGTGTCTATCCATACATGCACATTGCTAAAGTTTTTAGTATTTACCGGAAGACGCCATTTAAGTAAATAGCACTCATCCTTAGCTTTAGAGTCAATGCAACGCTTTTCCACTAATGGTTCTTGAATGCTGCGCTCAAAAGAATACTCTTTCCCTTGTTTATCTGGTCCACAAGACCAGAAAACTAAGCTTAAAATAATTCCTAATAAAATCTTCACTTATCACACCGTATTTGCATGTACATTTATGTTTAAAATACAAAAAAACACAGCCAACAATGTAGCTGTGTTTAAAATTCTTATAAAATCAAATTAAAGCTCTGGATAAACAGATACTTTCTTGTTTCTGCGATCTTTACGCTCAAATTTTACAAAACCATCTACCAAAGCATATAAAGTAAAATCATTACCCATGCCCACATTGGTACCTTGGTGAAATTTTGTTCCTTTTTGACGCACTAAGATATTTCCAGCGCGAACGGCTTCTCCACCGTACTTTTTGACACCGCGAAACTTTGGATTTGAATCGCGACCATTTTTAATTGAACCTTGTCCTTTCTTATGTGCCATGTTTAGGCCTCCTTAGATTTGGCAAGATCTTGGGCGATCTTTTCTTTGCGTGTGAGCTTGGGCTTAACCTCTTTTTGCTTAGCAAGAGCAACTGCACGAGCTCGGTTGCGTTCTATTACTTTGGGATCTACAACTACAGAATCGGAACCGGATTGAATTTCAGTCACTAACACTTCGGTGAAGCCCTGGCGATGACCTGCTTTCCTTTCGTAACGCTTGCGGCGTTTCTTTTTGAAAACAATGATTTTATCTGCACGATCGTGGCGAATTACCTCAACCTTAACAGTAGCATCGTCCAGGACAGGGGTGCCGACTTTTACTTCGGAGCCATTGGCCACTAAAAGCACGGACTTGAATTCAACTTGGGAACCGACTTCAGCTTCGAGAGTAGGCACCTTTAAAAGTTTACCTAACTCTACCTTATATTGAAAACCACCTGTCTCTACTATGGAATACATGATTTAATCCTTTAAAACTGATTTCGCAGCCGAAAATATAGAAATAAATGTTACAATGTAAAGGGAAAATGACAAATATGCTTAGTTTTTTCTCTATGGCTGCTCATAAACTATAACATTTGGCTCAGAACTGCTCAAATTAACATCTAATTTGGCCTTTGCGGCTCCTACTTCTACCTCTGCACATACGGGAACTCGTCCTGTCCAGGGTGTTTGGCCTACTTTTTTTCCATCCACCCATAAAGGCACACGATTTTTTTTCCCTTTATGCTCTGCTTTCATGGTTAATTCTGCCATACGCGGAGATAGTTTGCGATCGAAAACTTCCATCCCGCCTTTTTTTAATCCCACCTGAAAACTTGTGTTTTGAGCACAAGGATGGCTAATTTTCACCTTATGCTTGCCTGGTGCTAGGCGGTAGGCACCAATGTCCACCACTTGATCTGCTATGCGCATTTCTAAAAAAGCGGGATTCCAAGCCACTGGGATGCTGGGATTTAGCACTAAAGTTCCAAAATTTGGAGATAATTTTAAATTGACCTTTTGATTATCAGCATTAACCAGTATTTTTTGTTCTAAATCGGCATGGGCATCCAAAACTGCATAAATCAGATGCCCCCCCTTGGCAACTCGAGCTTTACAAGGCGTAGCCACACAACTCGGCAAAGGACGACCGTCTATATTAATGGTAGCACCAGATGGCTCAGAAGTGATTTCCAAAGTAACAAAACCATCATCAAAATCCTCATTGCTAGTTTTAACTCCAATGATCCCCAGCTGATCTTCTGCTAGACTTTCTACTCTAGCCTGTAAAAGTCTATTTAGCAAAATTGAACTTTGTTTCTCAATAACTTTTTCCATCTCTTTTATAGAGTTAACTTTTTGGGAGAAATTCCCCAATAATTCTCCATTTTCTACCTGGTGCAACTCCCCGGTGAGCGTATAAGCACTTCCCATTTTGTTAATGCGCATCTGGGCTATATAATCCATCTTTAATATACTACCTGTTTTAGGCAAGTTTTCACCAAAATCTGGATCTAAAGTTATGCCGCTATTCAATAAATCGCGCACTTGGCTTTGTAAACTTTCTCTGGTTTGTATTTGAAAAGTTTTCTGTGCTTTTAAAATTTCAAAAGATGCACTTCGCATTTTATCTGTGTAAAACATTAACTCTGTGGGGGCAATATCTGCAGATTTTTCAGCAGTAATCTCTAAAATCGCCAGTTTCTGTGCCGAAACAACTCCTAGCAAAAGCATAACAAAAAGTATAACTCTATTTATCATCTCAATCCCCATTGGTCTAACTCTGCGTACCATTGCCCCCATAAAGAGGATTTTGCAATAACTTCTGTCAAATGCCCTTGAGCTTCTCTTTCGTTTTTACCTATACCGCGCAACAATTCTCCATCAATGGTGAAATACAGTTCTCCATCGCAGGCCACCCCCTTTAAGCTAGGTTGCCAACTGCACATATAACCAAAACTTCCATAGTTGCATTGTACTTCGGGTTTTGTTAATACCAAGCGCACCCCTTGTTTGCAAACCCCTGTGGATATTTTATAACGAGACGACAGTTGAGAGAAAATCGCTTGGGAAAATTTATCGTCGGCTCCCTCCCAATACATGTTAAAATTCGACTTAAATGCAGTATAATGTTCCACCATTGCTCTATAATTTGCCTGTAATTTTAACTTTTCTGCATTTTCATGTTGCCCCAAGGCATCGAGCACGCCATTTATGGGCAACAAGCGTGTATAAAGTTGTTGGGATTCCCACCAAGCTTGAATTTTACGCAAAGGATGATTTTGACTTATTACAGTATTGATAAATATTTGCAAAGAATCTGCTAAAGAGGCGTATTGTTCCCAAAAAGGACGAGCAGCTGCATCTTTAGACATGCAAACCACCGCACCATACATATCGCCATGTTTTTCTAAATATTCAATTTTAGCTTCATGGGCATTAGATAAATGAGCTATTTGACGCACTTGCGAAGTCCAGGTTCTGGTGATATTTTCTTGATCACCAGTACGCTCGCTACTGCGATAGCTATCTGTTAATCCTTCCACCGACGCTTGTATTTGCAAAGCTAACTGGTTTTGCGCTTGTCCCACCGCTTCGTGCTCCACTGTGCTAGTAGCCACGCCTTTTAAGGCGTGGGGATCTTTACAAGAAAAACTCCGCAATTTTGGCATCAAAGTTCGCTCAGCCCCAGAAGCGGAAGAGGTATTTTGGGTACTACCTTGACCAAAATTCGCAGACTGCGATTTTAAATACTGTGCTTCCGCCGCATAATCCTTTTCAGCTTGAGCCTGGGGGGCGGCACATGAATACAAAAGCACAAAACAATACAAAAGTATAACTTTCTTAAGCATAAAACAACATCTTTTTCTAACCTTATTATACCATAAAGGTAGTTAGAATACTTGTATTATTACAAAATTTTATTTGCAGAACTATTTTATGTACAAAGGAAACTTTTTACATAAATCTACAATTTCAGCTTTGAGAGCTTCTAACTTTTTAGGATCTTTCCGTGAAATTATCGCCCTATCAATGCAACTGGCAACTCGTATAGATTCTTCTATACCAAAACCACGAGTAGTTATGGCAGGAGTTCCTAAACGCACACCACTGGGATCCATGGGTTTGCGTTTGTCAAAAGGTATAGTAGAACGACTGGTGCTTATACCAATTTCTTCGAGAACTTCTTCGGCTTCTTTACCAGAAACTCCTTTGGAAGTCATATCAACCACCATAAGATGATTATCAGTACCACCAGAAATTATGCGATAATCTCTTTTAATCAGCTCGTTAGCCATAGCCTGGGCATTGCTAATAACATCTTGGGCATAAGTTTCAAAGCTAGGCTGTAAAGCCTCATGAAAAGCCACTGCTTTAGCAGCGGTCATGTGATCATGAGGACCACCTTGCATACCTGGGAAAACCGCCCTATCTATAGCCTGAGCAAAAGGTTCTTTACACATAATGATTGCCCCTCGAGGTCCGCGAAGTGTCTTGTGTGTAGTAGATGCTACAATATCAAAATAAGGCACAGGATTTTCCAAAGCTTTTCCCGCCACTAAACCAGCAATATGAGCGATATCGGCAAATGTAATAGCACCAACTTCATCGGCTATTTCTTTAAAAGCTTTCCAATCTAAATTGCGGCTATAGGCACTAAAACCAGCAATTATCATTTTAGGGCGTTCTTTAAGGGCAATTTCTCGCACCTTGTTCATATCAATAATACCCGTATCTTCTTCTAAATGATACTGAGTAAAATTATATAACAAGCCAGAAAAATTAACAGGATGACCATGGGACAAATGGCCACCATGATCTAATTGTAATCCCAAAACCTTATCACCAGGTTTTAAAGCGGCAAAATATACAGCGGCATTGGCTGGACTTCCCGAAAATGGTTGCACATTAACATGATCGCACCCAAAGAGCTGTTTAC
>JAAZFC010000049.1 GCA_012511955.1 Fibrobacter sp.
AGATTACATGATCGCTTTGAGGATTCAATTTAAGGCGCTCTTGAGTAATCCAAGTCTTTAAAGTATCTAAGCTTTGAGAGCCCAGGGGAATTAAGCGTTGCTTATTGCCTTTTCCCACTGGAATAATCCAAGCTTCGTCAAGCTGTACCTGATGTATGCGCAAATTTAAAGCTTCGGAGATGCGTAATCCACCTCCGTATAGCAGTTCTAACAAAGCTTTATCACGCCATTGCCATTTCCCTTGTAATTCAGCTTGGAGAAACAGGGCTTCAACTTCTTCGACGGTTAAGCTTTGGGGAAAATATGTGGCTAGTTTAGGGGAGTCTAAATATATGCCGGGATTGTCTGCTATGATATTATTTTGTTGCAAAAAGGTTAAAAAGCTCCGTAAACTCGAAGTCTGTCGTGCCAAAGTGGACATTTCATAATGATTCTTCTTTAAATGCTCTGATAAATAGGCATCTAAATTTTGAATGTTAAGTTTTAGCAAGGAAATTTTATTTTCCTGCAAATATTCGGCAAAATGTCGTAAATCCTCTTGGTAAGAACTTAAAGTATTGGGAGAACGATTAAGTTCAATGCCTAAATAGCTTAAAAAATGATCTATATGTCGATCTATATTTTGATTTTTTTTTGCCATTTTTTACTTGTGCAGTGATTCGTCTTGGGGTACCAGTTTTAAGTGAATGGCTCGTTTCCACAGCTTTTTAGCTATGCGTACGCTGGCTTGGTCCACCATTCTACCTTCTAGCGATACTGCTCCCATACCTGATTTTTTGGCAGTGCGGGCTGCTTCAATGATTTTTACAGCCCTTTCAATTTCTTCTCTAGTGGGGGTGAAAATTTTATTGATAGTGGCAATTTGGTTTGGGTGAATAGCCCATCTGCCATCGTAACCTAAAGCCGAAGCCATTAGCGTAGTTTTCTTTAACCCCTCGTCATCATTATAATTGCCATAAGGGGCATCTATGGCTAAAAGATTGTAGCATTTAGCTGTCATCACTATTTTAGACATGGGATAATGCCATCTGTGTCCTGGATAAATGTCGTCTTCATTTTCGCCGTGGCCTGAAATAGATGTCATACGTGCTCCTATGGACGAAGTGTAATCGGCAATGCCAAATACAAGGCTGTGCATGCGAGGGCTAGCTTTAGCAATGCTATCTATGTTATTTAAGCCTTGGGCACTTTCGATGGAGGCTTCTATTTTCACTGTGTGTTTTTGTCGAAAATGTATTTGTATTTGATCCATTAAGGTGCTGACAAAGTGAATATCCGCAGCGCTATTAACTTTAGGAACCACAATAGAGTCTATTTTGTAGATGCTGTTTTCTAAAATGGTGAGCAGATCTCGGTAAGCAAAAGCTGTGTCCAATGAATTTATACGGACGCTAAGGGATTTTTCGCCCCATTCTAAAGTGTTTATTGAATCTAAAACTTGAATGCGTGCGTCACTCTTTTGTTCCCAAGAAACGCTGTCCTCTAAATCGAGCATAATTACATCGGCGGCAGTAGAAATTGCTTTTTGATGCATTTTGAGATTGTGACCAGGCACAGATAAAATAGTTCTATTAGCTTTCATATATTAAAATATAACTACATCTATCTTGGTTAAAAGTCTAGGAACTATTTATCTTTGTAGTATAAGTTTTTTCAAGGAGTTAGTTTTGTCCCAAGAGTTTAATATTGCTGTTTTACCTGGTGATGGTATTGGTCCCGAAGTTATGACTGAAGCGGTTAAAGTTTTAAATGCCGCTGGAGAAAAATTCGCATTTAAAATCAATGCCACTTGGGCTGATGTAGGTGGCGTGGCCATCGATAATCATGGTGAGCCTTTACCTAAATCTACCTTAGAGCTCTGTGAAAAAAGCCATGCTATTTTATTTGGTTCTGTGGGTGGTCCTAAATGGGAGCATTTGCCTCCAGCTATGCAACCAGAAAGGGGTGCACTTTTACCTTTGCGTAAACATTTTCAGTTGTATTGCAATCTTCGCCCAGCTAAAGTTTACAAAGCTTTGGTAGATGCTTGTCCTTTAAAAGCTGAAATTGTGGGTGATGGTTTTGATATTTTGGTGGTGCGTGAGCTTACCGGAGATATTTATTTTGGACAGCCTAAGGGTAGGGAAGGTAGTGGTCTTACAGAAAAAGCTTTTGATACCATGGTCTATACCCGTCGAGAAATAGAGCGCATTGCACATTTTGCTTTTAAAACAGCTCAGCAAAGGCGAAAAAAGGTTTTTAGTGTAGATAAAGCTAATGTGTTAACCACCATGGTTTTTTGGCGCGAAGTTGTTAACGAAGTGGCAAAACAGTATCCCGATGTGGAATTAGAGCATATTTATGTGGACAATGCATCTATGCAATTAATCAGACGCCCCCAAGATTTCGACATTTTATTATGCGGAAATTTGTTTGGTGATATTCTTTCTGACGAAGCTGCCATGCTCACAGGATCCATGGGCTTATTGCCAAGCGCATCCATTGCCGAAGGTTCTTTTGGGCTTTATGAGCCCGCGGGTGGTTCAGCTCCCGATATTGCAGGAAAAGGCATAGCTAACCCCATTGCGCAAATACTCTCTGGGGCTTTGATGTTGCGTTATTCTTTCGGTTTAGATGAGGCAGCCCAAGCCATAGAAGATGCGGTGGCAAAAACTGTAGATTCAGGCATTCGCACCGGTGATATTATGGCAAAAGGATGTAAGCAAGTAGGCACTGCAGAGATGGGTGACGAAATTGTTAAAAATTTATGAGTTAGGTAAAAAATGAAACGCTTTTCTTGTGTAGTAATTACAGGTGCTTCTAGTGGCATAGGTGCTGCGCTGTCTTCTTTGATGGCGCGTCGCACTAAACATTTGGTTTTAATTGCGCGCCGAGCAGAAAAACTACAAAGTTTAGCTCAAGATTTGCGACCTTTTTGCAAAGTAACAGTGTTAGTGGCAGATTTAAGCATCCCAGAACAAGTAGCTGAACTATGCGACAAAATGGATGAATTGCATATTGAACCCACAGTTTTAGTAAACAATGCTGGCTTTGGTTTGCACGGAGATTTTTCTCAAACAGATTTGGTCGCAGAACAGCAGATGATTAATGTTAATATTCACGCAGTAACGACTTTGACCAAATGGGCAGTGCAAAGCTTTAAGTTAAACAAAGTGCCAGGAACTGTTTTAAACACAGCCTCCATTGGTTCATATACTCCAGGGCCTGGTATGGCTGTTTATTTCGCTACTAAAGCCTTTGTGCTTTCTTTTAGTGAAGCTTTACACCAAGAATTAGATAAATATGGTATTAGTGTTTTGGCCCTCTGCCCTGGCTATGTAAAAAGCGAATTTCATAGCATTGCAGGGACTAATAGAGCGGGAATTATGAATATGCTGGTAAAAAAATCTTCCCACGATATGGCGAGGACTGCTTTGTGGCAAATTCAAAACGAAATTCCAGTAATAGTACCGGGTTTTATAAACAAACTCATTGTTTTTGTGGTGCGCTTTTTGCCTAGAAGTAGGGTGCGTAAGTTAGCTGAAAAATTCCTGTGATCAAAGTCTTGTACCCAAGGTAGCGTGCACTTTATCCATAAATTCTGATGGCGTAAAAGGTTTAACTAAAGTCAATTGTGCGCCTAAAATAGTGGCGAGCTCTAAATAGTATTCTGGCTCTACGCTATCTCCCCCAGAAATGGCTATTACTTTCATGTCTGGAAGTTTTTGAGAAAGTTCTAAAATCAAATCAAGACCTTCTTTGCCTGGTAAAACAATATCTGTTACTAAGAGGTCATACTTGCCGCCTTCGCACATTTCGCGTGCAATTTTACCATTATCAGTAATCTCTACGCTAAAACCACCTCTTTTGAGTAGGGTTGAAAGCATTTCTAAAATTTGATGATCATCATCAACTAATAAGATCTTTTTCATATTTAAAGTTTAATATTTTAACTGCCATTATTTAGGAAATAAATGATATTTTAAATTTTTAGTCAAAAACAGAAAAAATAGTTAAATATGGCTATTGCCTGAGAGGTTTTAATGCGTTTTAGCAATAACGATGACATTTTAAAACGTTATCTCGAAGATATTCGACAGACTAAGCCTTTGTCCAGACAAGAAGAGCAGAGTTTGTTTAAGTTGGTTGCCCAGGGAAATGAGGCTGCTAAGCAAAAAATAATATCTTCAAATATGCGTTTTGTTTTAAAAGTAGCGCTGCAGTACAGAGGTAGTCCTATACCTCTACCTGATTTAGTTAGCGAGGGAGCTATGGGATTGGCGCGCGCTATTGACGGTTTTGATAGTTCTAGGGGCTTGAAGTTTATTTCCTATGGAGTGTGGTGGATTAAAGCTTATATAACCCGTGCCATCAATGAACAGGGTAATTTAGTTCGTTTGCCCGCTAATCAACATTTGCGTATTCGCAGAGCTTTACAGGCGCGTAATAAAGGTTTAGAAGTATCAGACGATGTTCAAGAGTTAATTCAAATGGGACAAGCTGCTATTTCTTTTGATGCGCCTATTAGCGATGACTCTAATTCGTCTTATGCTGAGGTGCTCGCTGATGAAAATTATGTTGGTGCTGACGATAAAATAGAATTAAAAGCAGTGGAGGAATTAACGCGAGAAATTGTGGCTAACTTACCCGAAAGAGAAGCCAGGGTGATTTCAGGTATTTATGGTATTAATCAAGAAGCTCCCTTGCCATTACGGCGAGTAGGAGAAAGTTTAAATATATCTCACGAACGAGTGCGCCAACTGAGAGATCAAGCGTTGCGACGTATTAGGCGTAGCTCAATGAATGAATTACTGCAAGAGAAGTTTCAAGCCTATGTTGAAGCAAAGGCATGAATAAGTTATAATAAAGGATAATATGAAATTTTTATTTCTTTGTGATGAAAATTATATGAAGGGCGATGTGTTAAACTTCGTCGAGAATTTCCCCCGTAACCATGAACTAGTTACTATGTCTAGTGGTCAATTATTGACTGAAAAGGTCATACCAGAAGGAGTTCAAGGTATTTTAGCAGAGCGCAAGACTTGGCAGAAAAGCTTTAGCCTTTTCCGCTATTTTGGTTTATTGCCTTTGCTAGAAACTCTACCCTTTGCTCCGGTGGCGCGAACCAAGAGACAAGTACATTTTAAAGGTCGCAGCGGTTGTAAAGAAATATTTTTCCATGCCGATAGTAGTGCTGAAGAAATATTTTCAACATTAGATCGTTTTGTCTCTATACCACCAGCTTTATATAAATACCCATTAAGCTCTGTAGAAAGCGAAGACTAAATTATCTTCAAGTTGGGGTTGATTTATGCCCGTTAAGTATTTAACAGAATTGCTCCAAGACGGTGCTTTTTGGTGTTTATCAACTCAGACTAAGTTCTCCAAAATAAAAATTGCGGAATTACAGCGGGAATTGAACTTTCCGTTGTTAGTTGTTGATTTATCCGGAAAAACAGATTTATTCTTTGATTTAAAAGGGGTTGACATACCTGTTTTATGGGATTCATCCATGGGAGTGGAGCTTTTAAGTAAATCATTACAATTTGTAAATCAAAACTTAGCTGTTTGGGCTCATACAAAAGTTTTATCATCCTTATCTAAAATCGAGCAAAGAAACTTTTGGCTCAATCTTAAAAAACTTAAAGACAAGTTTCCTTACATAGTATTTATAGTTGAACATAATAGCTCAAATTATCACTTTGTAATGCCTGAATGCATAGTCGAAATCGGCGATGTTAAAACCAATCATAGCAAGGGAGTTATAGCTTGGGAGCAAGATGCTAAGTCTTTAGTCCAAGATTTTGAGGAAACTCATAAACTTCATTTATTAAAGCTAAACCCTCCGCGCAAAAGTTTGTCTTTTTTTATAAATAAATGGTGGCTAATAGCTTTGTTTATGACTCTGTTAGCCCTTATAATTCCAACACCTTTATCAAAAGTAATGTTTTTGTATAAGGATTTGCAAAACGAATACAATCAATATAGTCGTGAAGTGTTTGTGCAGCACGAATTTGATGGTGCAACTACTATGCAGAGGGTGGCTAAACATGCCATAGGCAGATTTACCACAGCTGTGCCCAGTGTTGCCGAAGTTACTGATTATTTAAAGGAAACTTTGCGCAAAAACACACATATTGACTCTGTTATGGGGCGCAAATGGAACAAAACTAGAGCAATTTACCCTGATAGTGGGCTTACTATAAGGTTTTATCCTCCTGAAAAAATATACGGAGACGATGAGATTAGCTCTGCATGGCGCTATTATACTTCCTTACTTAGTGACAGTTTAGCTTATGTAACTGAATACCATAATTTGAACCCAAATTTAGGACGGATACACCGCGGGGTTGATGTGGCTGGCCGTACAGGTACTAGAATATTTTCCCCCTTTAATGGCAAAGCTTGGACCTTTGAAGATGATAGGGGAGGGGTGGTGATCGCCATTGCCCAAGACTCTTTAATTGTGTTGTACATGCACTGCGACCAACTATTATATATAGATGGTCAGCGAGCTTATAAAGGCGACCCAGTGGCTACGGTGGGAATGACTGGTCATACCACAGGTCCTCATGTTCATATTGCCACAGGAGTTTTGAACCCTAAAGGGAAATATTCAGCTGGTCCTCATCGCTACAATATGATGGATCCAGTTTTGTGGTTTCAAGAATATCTATCAAAGTGATAGCTTTTATTAAATAGAGATGACACGTTGTTTAACTATCACCACTTTATTGTAAATAACAGCCGATATTCGTGATATTTATGGGAATCTAATGTAAATTTATATTATAAGGGTTTTGGGTATTATTTAAGGAGAAAAAATTGAAATTTATTAAATATCCAATGATGGTTCTGTTTATTGCTGCCCTTTTTTCGTGTACCGCAAAAAGAAATTTGCCTAAAGCGCAAATAGCATCTCACCCTGAAAATCACGGTGTAATGGCCATTGATGAACTTATAGTAAACATGAAAGATGAGTTCATTTACGAGTGCTATACTCCTGTGATTAAAAGAGAAATACCAGAAACTCGTTGCCAAATAGATTTGTTTCAACTTTTAGAAAGACGCTATCACACCAATTATCGCAAAGAGCATGTAGATATGGCTTCTGACGATTTGTTTTTTAGAGATGTAGATCAGAGAATAAGACTTTTAGTTCGTCAAGATCCCCAAGTGCGTAAAATGGTGCGTGCAAATTTTAGAAGTCAAGCCGATTTGCTACAATATTATAAAAGCCTTTACGGATTCCATCCCATAACAAGCAATAATTAAATTTTAAGTTCAGGGCTGATTAAGCCCCGTCTTTTCGTATAAGCAATTTCTTTTTGCGCTCTTTTTCTATGCGCTGATTCACTCGTTTTTTGGCTGTTTCTAAATTCTTTTCGCGACTGCTCCAAGCTTGTTTTTCGTCGTTAAAAGCAAGCTTAAACTCATCGATATAATACTCTGCTTGTTCAAAATGCTCTATGAGTATATAGGAGTCTATAAGCATGGCATACACATCGAATAAGCGCGAAGTGCGTGGATAGTAATCTAGTATAGATTTTAAATAAATAGTTGCAGCTAAGGGTTCATCCATGCGCCAATACAAGCGGGCAATTTGGTATTCTCTTTCGGCGCTGCGATCGACCAGCAAAGCCTGATAATGCATGGCGGAATCCCTGAGCAAAGAATTGGGGAAATTCAAAACGAAATCTTCAAAATCCTGTTGGGATTTGCGGGTGGGGGTGTCATCGCGCATATCGTTAGAAGACATGTGGAAGCTAGAAACAGCTTTGCGATATGCGGCGGTTTCGGCATAAGGCGAACTGGGAAAGTTATATACGAAGGTATTGTATTCGCCTCTAGCTTCTATCCATTCTTTTTTGCGGAAGTGACTTTCGGCTATCATAAATTGGGTTTGCTCGATAAAGCCGGTTCCGCGACAATGTTCTAAGATAAACTCAGAGTGTTCGCGCATTTTCACATAGCGTTTTTTTTCGTATTCTGTTTCTATTTTGGCAAAAGTTTCTTTGCATTGTACATTGCGCTCTACTATATTGGTTTTGTTGGAGCAACCAAAAAGCAAAGCACTAGCTACTACTGCTGCAGGTAGTAGTTTTGCTGAAAAGCTGTTAATTTGCTTGTAATTTTTTGAGTTCGGCTTTGGCCTTATTAACATATTCACTGTCCGGGTATAAGAATTCAACTTTTTTAAATTCGGCAATGGCTCGTTGGCGATCACCGATTTTCACATAACTTCTGCCAATCATAAATTGAGCGTCGTCACCTTTATTTGTATTGGCATAATTTAAAACTTTATGAAAAGCCTCAATGGCTCGAGCGTAGTCTCCTAAAAAGGCATAAGATTCGCCAATCCAATACCAAGCATCGTCTGCCCAGGAGCTTTCTGGGTATTTTACCACCATTTGATCAAAAAGTGCAATGGCTTTAGACCACTCTTTTTGTTGGAATTGTGCCATGGCTAATCTATACTCTTCGGGAGCCGGAGGGATTTTTGTGGGCATGGGCGCTTTATGAGCGGGATTAAATGTCGGAATGGCTGCTCCTTGAGTTTCTACAGCTTCGCGCAACATATACAGTTCTTCACGCAAAACGGTGATTTGGCTGTGAGCTTCTTCTAGTTGCGCCAAAGGTAAAGTCTGCACAGATGCGGTTAAATCCGCCACGGTTCTTTCTAAAATGCCTACTCTTGTGCTAAGATCGTCTATGCTCAGGCGACATTCCTGCACTAAACGCAGGGCAATATCGCTATTTTCTTTTAACTGCAAAACATCGATTTCTGGTAGCGCAGCGTCTCTATTGCGCACTGGCTGATGGGGCGCACAGGACCAAAATGTTATAATTGGTAAGAATATTAGGCTAAACCACAGAATGCGTTGCAATTGTGTGGAGCTTTTGGTAATTTGTGAATTGTAGTGATCCATATTATCTCCAATAATAAGGTAGCAAAATTCTCTATATATAAGTATATCGGTATTTTACTTTAATTTTGCAATATGATTCTAGTTCGATACATATTACGCGAACATATCGCGCCCTTTATCGCCGCACTATCGGTTATAACATTTCTGTTTGTAATTGATTTTCTGGTGACTCTAATGGATAGAGTTATGAGTAAAGGCTTACCGCCAGCGATAATTTTTGAATTATTTGTGCTAAATTTAGCATGGATTATTGCTTTAGCTGTTCCCATGGCGGTTTTAGTCTCTTGTTTAATGGCTTTTGGCAGGTTTTCAGGAGATTCAGAAATCACAGCGATTAAGGCTGCAGGAATTTCTCCTTTAACTTTAATGCGCCCAGTTTTGTTAGTTTCTACATTGATAATGGTACTACTTACAGTTTTTAATAATTGGATTTTACCAGAAGCTAACCATCGCGCCACGGAATTAATGGTGGCCATATCTAGGAAAAAACCCCATGCTTTTATTGATGAAGGGCGTTTAATCACTGATTTTCCTGGGGTGCAAATTTGGGTGCAGCAAATAGACCAGCATACGGGAGTTTTTAGAGGAGTGCAAATTTTTGAACACGAAGGTGGTGGGCAGCCACGGCTCGTTATGGCAGATAGTGCCACGGTGGAATATCGTGACGGAGGGGCGATAATCATGATGCGTTTGCGCCATGGCGAAAATCATATTTTGGATAAAGATGATCCCCAAAAGTTTTTCCGTATTCGTTTTCAAAACCAGGATTTAGCTATTCGCAATGTGGATGATCGTTTAGAAAGGCAAGAGCGCAAGCATAGGGGGGATAGGGAAATGCCGGTGGAAATGATGTTAGAGGTAGCCCAAAAGGCCCAAGCCAGTTACGACCATGTTTGGGAAGAAAATATGGATAAAATTTGGGATGAATTGCGTACTCTCGACACTTTAATTCGCGGAGATACCTTGTTAGAGTCTCAAGGCTTTGCAGAATTGCCTTTAAGACCTGATTTGGAGCGTTCCGCTAGGGTGCAAGTGCAAAGTTGGGAAAGGGCGCGACACCGCAATGTTTTGCGAGTGGTAGAAAGACTAACCCAAGAAAAAAAGCGCGTGGCTCAATATTGGGTGGAAATTCATAAGAAGTTTTCTATCCCTGTGGCCTGTGTGATTTTTGTTTTAGTGGGCGCCCCTTTGGGAATAATGGCCCGTAGGGGAGGCATTGGCACTGGGGTCATATATAGTTTGCTCTTTTTTATCATTTATTGGGTGGCTTTAATAGGCGGCGAAAACTTAGCCGACCGCTTGATCATCAGTCCGGAATTTGCCATGTGGAGTTCCAATGTATTAATTGGAGTTTTTGGTGTATTTGTAACTTGGTTAATGGTGCGCGACAGATACACAGGCAATAAGTTTTGGCATCGTTGGCAAATTTTCCGCAGAAAAAACAAAAAAGAGGATTCCCCATGAGGTTTTCACGCTACATGGTGGGTAATTTCATTAAGCATTTTATTTTAGTGCTGGGTGGATCTGTACTTATATTTCTAGTTATAGACTTTGTGAGTAATATTCGGGTTTGGCTCAATAAAGGCATGGCAGAAACCAGCGAATATTACTTAAACTATCTTCCCCACATTATTTATTTAATTCTTCCCATAGCGATTTTGATTTCAGTGATTGGCTCTTTGGGAACCATGGCGAGGCATTTAGAACTCACTTCTTACCAAGGGGCGGGTGTGGGTGCGATGCGTATGTTAAGCCCTTTATTGCTTATAGGCGTGTTACTTTCTGGGGGAATGTTTTGGGCGGGAGAAAATATTTTACCAGATGCCAACCATCGCCGATTAGAGATGTTGCAAAATACTTCGCAACGCAAAAGCGCCCAAAGAATCAAAGAAAAATCTAACTTCGTATATGTAAACTCTAATACTCAATCATGGTATTTTAGGTTTTATTCTGGAGTGCATCGCCGGGCGCAAAGGGTGATATTGCTACTTTACGATGCCCAAGGTCATTTAAAAGAAAGATACGATGCTCGTATAATGACTTGGAATGAATTTGATGAATATTGGACTCTACAAGATGGATTTCGTAGGGTTTTTCATCGGGATGGCGTAGTAGAAAACATTAGTTTTAATCATAAGAGCTTGCAAGGAGTAGTGGAAACACGCCCCGAAGATATAATTAATGAAAGGCAGACTGGCGATGAAATGAGTTCGACCATGATTCGCCAACGCATCGAAGTTTTGCGCCGTTCTGGTGAAGAAACTAGCATTATGGAAACTCAGTTACATTTTAAGTACAGCGGCCCTTGGGTTGCAATAATAACCTTGTTAATTGGAGCGTCCCTGGCGCATAGGTATTCTCGCTCTAGTGGAATTTCGCAAAAGTTTGGCATTGGTCTTTTTGTAGCATTTAGCTATTATATATCTATTAAAGTTGGTTTGCAATTAGGTGAAGCTGGTGTTTTAAACCCTTGGTTCGGTGCATGGGTGGGAAACATTGTTTTTGGACTTTTTGCATTGGTGTTGTTATTTAGATCTTTTAGGCTCTAATGTCAGATATTTTCCTTGTACTTGCTGGCTTGATGCTGGGTTTAAGTTTTTTAGGTGGACCTTACCTTTGGTTTATTCCCTTTGGCATAATTGCATTGGTTTTTGGTTGGCTCAACAGACCTAAAAAAATCTTACCTTCGTTAACTAGACCAATTACTGATAAATTAGATAGGCTAGTACGCATTGAATCTAAGGGGACGGAATTTATCTCTCTTGAGGAACTCATAGAAGAAAAATCTTCTCAAACCGTGTTACAACTTTCTAAATCTTGGCAAGAAGTAGAAAATGATGTAGAACAATTTATTTATGAAACATTGGTTTTTTTCAAAAGCATGATGCCCAATGTTTATACCGCTGCAGTTTTTTTCCCTAGTAAAGCTCCTGGTTATTTTGAACTAAAGGCATTTTGCTCTGAATCTTCTGATGTTTTAGAAAAAGCGACTTTATCGCCCAGTCATGGCCTAGTAGGGCAGTTAATTAAAAAAAGAGTGTCTAGGATTTTAGAAGGTGATATTTCTGGTGGTAAAACCCTCTATTACTATCAAAATAATCCTCCTGTGCACTCTATTGCTGCTGTACCCATCATACAAAATCAGCAAACTCGTGGAGCGGTGGTTATAGACTCATTGCAGCACAATGCTTTTGATGGTGAAACCATAACTTTGTTGAAAAGTGTGGCAAAAATTGTGGGAACCACGGCTTACATGAGCTATATGAAGGTAAAAAATCATATAGAAAAGGATCAATACGAAGTTTTGTATCAATATCAGCAAAACTTTTTTCATTCCATGAGTGTGAACGATATTTATGTGCATATTGCTGAGTATATTAAATCTGCCATTCCTTTTGATCGCTTGCTAATTTTAGCTTTAGATCGCCCCAAAGGTGATTCCGGTCGAGTGGTTTACGCCAATGGTATAGATGAAGAATATTTTGAAAACC
This sequence comes from Fibrobacter sp., assembly GCA_012511955.1. Taxonomy (GTDB): domain Bacteria; phylum Fibrobacterota; class Fibrobacteria; order Fibrobacterales; family Fibrobacteraceae; genus JAAZFC01. Next base: position 12,401 of record JAAZFC010000049.1, read on the forward strand.
AAACTTTTACTTTAAGTGATGAAGGTTTACTGATTTTATCTATGATTCGCAACACGCCCATGGAGCGAAGCATAGAAGAGCCCACCATTAGGATAAAAAGATCCGAAAAACAAACAGATTTGATTCGACATATATTGGTTTTACCAATAATTACAAATTCAGATGAAAATAAAGCCGAGATGGTAATTTCTTTAGAAAGGCGCGCCCCTGCGCGTTATAGTAGTCACGAAATGGGATTGTTAAAGCCCATTGCAGGGGCGGCGGGTTTTGCTTTTATGCGCACTAGAGCTTTTGAAGAGAAAGAAGAACAAGCTAGCCGTGATGGCCTTACGGGATTAATTAATCATCGCACATTTCATCAAAAATTCCGTGTAGAAAAACTACGAGCTAACCGTCAGGGCACAAATATTGGTTTATTGATGACCGATATAGATAAGTTTAAGAATATAAATGATACTTATGGGCATCCAGCTGGGGATATTGTGATTCGCACCATTGCGTCAATTTTATGTAAAGAGGTCCGTAACGATATAGATGTGGTAGCTCGCTATGGCGGTGAAGAATTTGTGATTATGCTAGTAGATGCCTCATCCCAAAGTCTAAGAGATACAGCGGAAAGAATACGCCACTCTGTGGAGCAAAAATTATTTGAAATTGAGCGTATAGAGCCCATTCGTTTAACCATAAGCATAGGCGTGTTTTTAATTACCCCCGAACACGACGATATTCGCAAAGCATTAGAATTTGCCGACAAAGCTCTTTATAAAGCTAAAAATACCGGACGCAATAAAGTGGTGGAGTATAGCTGATGTTTTTAGGCGTAGATTGGCTGGTTTTAATACTTTATTTAGTTGCATCTGTTTTTGTGGGTTTATGGGTTTCTAGGGGAAAGAAAAACTTTAGCGATTATATGTTAGGCGGAGGGAAAATCCCTTGGGTAGCTGTGGGTATAAGCATCATTGCCACCTCCGTAAGTGCCACAACTTTTTTAGGTGCACCGGCCGATGTATATGCCGAAGATATGACCTTTTTAATGTTTAATATTGGTGCTTTTATCAGTATTTTTATAGTGGGTTATGTTTTTATTCCTCGATTCAGAGGTTTATCCATTGTTTCCGCTTATGAATTATTAGAAGTGCATTTTAGTCGCGGAGTGCGTCGGGTGGCAGCGGTTTTTTATAGTTTGCATTTAATTTTACGCACGGGAATTTTGCTCTATGCACCTTCTTTGGTTTTATCGAAGATTTTAGATATTAATATCATATATGCCATATTGTGCTCTGCGATTTTTGCCACGATTTATACCTGGTATGGGGGGATAAAAGCGGTGATTTGGACTGATGTTTTGCAATTTGTGGTGTTTTTTGTGGGGGGCTTGTTTGTACTATGGTTGGTAGCTGATGTGGTGGGTGGTTTCGGTAGCCTGTATTCTTTGGCTAGCAATGCCGGCAAAACCATATGGTTCAATCCCTCTTTAAATCCTGGTGAAGCTCGTACGCTCATTTCTGCGGGTTTTGCCTATGCGGTGCTAGAAGTTGCTATTAGGGGCTGCGATCAACAGTTTGTACAGCGATATTTAAGCTGTAGCGGGGCCAAAGAGGCCAATAAATCTAGCGTCCTATCAATGGTTTTGGGAGTTGTGGTTTCATTGGTGTTTTATTGGGTGGGCGCAGCATTATTTGTGTATTATCAAGTGGTGAATCACGCTAAATTGCCCGTTGGTACCGATGTTAATCAAGTGTTTCCACATTTTATTTTGCATGGTTTGCCCCCTGGTTTAACAGGTTTAGTGGTGGCGGCTATTTTTGCCGCTGCCATGAGCAGTCTTTCTAGTGCCATTAACGCATTAGCAAATACTACTGAAGTAGATATTTTAGGGCGAGATCCTCAGGATCCCAAAAGTTTGGGAAGAGCCAAAATATGGACAGTCCTTTGGGCCACAGTGGGAGTGGTGGCAGCAGTGATTGCGGCCTATGCTTCGGGTTCACTTTTGCAAAAAGCTTTGTTTTTTACAGGGTTATTCACCGGACCTTTGCTCGCTATATTTATACTGTCTTTTTTCAGACCTCGCACCAACCCTGCAGTGGTGATTTTCGCCTCTGTTTTGGGTATGTTTAGCTTAATTTTGTTTAATGCAGTGCCTGTTTTCCCAAATTATGTGCCACCTTTTGGCAAACTCCTCTCTTGGCCCTGGAATCCTTTGATTTCTTTTAGTATAGCCGTGATAAGTGCAGTTTTAATAGATTTCATTATTCCCCGGGCTAAAGTTAATGTTACCGCTTGATAATCGTCATGATTTTTTTATGCGCCAGGCCCTTCGCCAAGCAGAAATGGCCTACGAAGCTGGTGAAGTTCCTATTGGTTGCGTGATAGTTAAAGATGGTAAAATAATTGGCCGGGGTCGCAATCAAGTGGAAGCTTTGCAAGATCCCACTGCCCATGCGGAGATTTTGGCTATTACCGCAGCTAGTGCTACTTTAGAAAATTGGCGCTTAGAGGACTGCATTTTATATGTAACTTTAGAACCTTGCCCTATGTGCGCTGGAGCGATTCTAAACGCTCGCATATCCCAGGTGGTTTACGCATCCCCTGATCAGCGTTTTGGAGCTTGTGGTACCCAAACCAATGTTTTGGAGAAAAACGCCCTTAATCGTCTTGTAAAAGTGAGTGGGGGAGAGTACTATGCAAGTGAAGCTTTGGCTTTAATAAAGGAGTTTTTTCAAGAAATGCGCTTTCGCAAAGGAGATTCAGGGAAAAAGAAATCCAATTAGCTCCACAAATGCTGGATAAAATTTCCTAAGCCCCGTAAAAAACTTTGGGCTCTGCGATCATAATTATGTTGGCTACGCGTTTCAGCATGAAAAACTTCACGCCATTGAAAATCTTCTTTTTTTAGGGCTTCCCGCTGTTCGTTGCGTCGCAACCCGCCTTGCTTTACCCAACTCACAATGCGTTGCAGTTCTCCCGCATCCAAATAAATCCCATGATCCCGGCATTGATCAATGATAATACCGCTGGAATCTCCAAAATTCATCCTGTTCATGACTTTTTGGCAAACTGGACATTTCACATATTTTACTGCCTCGTTGCGAGGGATTTCTTTTAGCGCTCCTAAGCGAATATGGTCGATGGTATGTACTAACTTATCGTGGTCGTTTATTATTAAATCTATTTCACCATTATCTAAAAATATGCCCAAACAGTTATCACAACGCTCTATATAAAAAGGAGCTTCAGAACTTCTGATGTTTAAAGTTTGCATCACTTGGTCACAACCTGCGCAAATCCTTTCCTCCTCCGGTTCATGAAGGGTAAAATAGTGGCCTTTTAGATCCACATCGTTAATTCCCCCGCAGTAGGAACATTTAATAGCACCGTGTCCCAAAGGAGCGTTGCAGTGTTCGCATTTTCCAGATTTTGTGCTCATTTCAATGGGGGAGGGATGTTATCCAAAGCATCTTTGAGTTCAGGGAAGTTATGGGCCTTTTTCCAATCAGCCAATTTGGGCTTCCAAGTGGGAGTTTCAGAATTTATAGTGCCTTCAGCAATCATTTTTTTTAATGCTTCTAAGCTATGGGGGCCATTTCGTTTGCCATTTAGTGCCACCCACCATTCTCCTACAGGCGGTGGTGGTGGAGAGACATTTTGAGGAGCGCTTTGCGTTTGAGGACTCATAGCAAAGCCCACGCCCATCCCCATGGCGGCTCCAGCGCTACCAGGGTTTTCCGCAGCTTTTTCCATGGCTGTCGCCGCTTGATACTGGCTGAATTTGTCTAAATCTCCAATGGTATTCATAGAAGATTTTTTGTCTATGGCGGTGCTTAGCTCTAGAGGAAGACTGATATTTTCGATAAAAACATTGTTGATTTCTAAGCCAAATTCAGCAAAAGTTTGCGCCACTTGATTGCGTAATAGTTTCGCCAAATCTTGGTAATGAGCGCTCAAGCTAGTGGCAGGTATTTGCGCTTCGCCGAGAATATTGGCAAAAGTAGAAACGATTATAGCGCGCAGCTGGGAATGAATATTTTTTACGCTATAAATGCTGTTAGTTCCAATAAGTTGCTTTAGCATCAATGCTGAATCTGTGATGCGAACCACAAAATTGCCATAAGCTTTAATGCGCAAAACTCCTAATTCTGGGTCTTGGACAATAATAGGGTTGCTAGTGCCCCATTTTTGGTCTGTGAAAAGCTTAGTATTGGTGAAATATACTTCGGCTTTAAAAGGACTGTTTAGAGCGTATTTCCAGCTTTTTAAGCTAGTTAGTACCGGCAAATTAGCTGTTTCTAGTTGATGAGTACCCGGACTAAAAACATCAGCGATTTGGCCTTCGGAAACAAAAACAGCCATTTGTCCAGGGCGCACAATAAGTTGGGCTCCATTTTTAATTTCATCTTGATAACGAGGAAAACGCCACACCATAGTGTCAGTACTTGGATCATTCCATTCGATTATATCAATGAATTCACCGCGAATCTTATTTAATAAAGACATTGCAAACTCAGGTTAATGGTTTATTTTTGCAACCAAATATTCCATAAGGTGCGCCGTGGCCGCCACATAAGCCAAGCGGTGGGTCCCAATAAAATCAGGTCGCGGATTAGTGAAGTCCAAGTTTCGTCTTTGCCTTGGGCTCCTTCGATGGCAAAACAACCGCAGATTATACCGAGATCGTGCCATAAAGCATATATCAAAGCAATGATAAAAGCGATGAACATTCCTAGAATTAAACTAGCATTTTCTCTCACAAAAGGAGTGAAAATTAATGCTACACCTGCCCAAAATTCAATTTGAGGTAAAAATAGCGCAAAAGGATTGACTAAGTTGTGGGGTAAAAACTGATATTGCGCCACCAAAGTGGCAAATTCTTTAGGGTCAGCGATTTTAAATATAGAAGCAAAAATAAACATGCCGCCTAAACCTAAACGCAAACAAGTCTCTATGGCTTTGATCGCAAAACTTTTATGTAAAAAATACGCAGGAATTACCAACAAGCCTCCCACTAGACACTCTATTACACCTATATGCATGGAGTAGCGGTACAGTTTAGGAAATTGCTTGTGTAAAACTTCAGCCCAAGAAAATGTATCTGAAAAGGATATTTCAAAAATACCTAGAGTTATAAATAGTACAGAAAGTATAACGAAAATTAACGAAGCAATTAGTCTTTTAGTAGTCTCCTGTGCCATTAATAGCCCTCCGGAACTTCTAAAATCTCTTGTCCGCCAATCCAGGCGACTTTTCTGCTTTCTTCCACGCGTAAATTATTGCTAATAGATGTTATCAGCGAAAGTAATAGTATAAATACTGGATAAATCCAGCGAAAATCCTTTATAAAATCTATAGTTAACTTTTTTATAAACTCCATGAATTGGAATTTACTAAAAACAAGAAAAAAAATCTACTTTGGTGGCAGAGTTAATAAGATTTTACCCATGCGTGTCCCTTCTATTTTAAGAATTTTAACTTTGCACACGCCTAAGTTTAATTCTGTGCCAGGAGCGGGTAAAGATTCTAAGGTGCTGTGAATAAGGCCGCTTAATGTTTCCACATGGGAATCTTCTGGAGCTTTTAGCGCAATGCCCAATTCATCTTCTAAGTCGCCTAAGGTTATTAGGGGGTTGATAATAAATTTGCCGTCTTTAAGTCTTTTTATTTGCAATTCTTCATCTAAATCATCTTCATCGCGAATATCGCCGACAATTTCTTCTAAAATATCTTCCATGGTGACTAAACCAGCTGTGCCACCATATTCATCTATCACAATGGCGATTTGGTTCCCCGTGCGTCTAAAATCTTTAAGCAAGTCGTCTATTTTTTTGTTGTAGGGAACAAACATTGCCGGTTTTACAATGCTTTCTAGTTTAAAAGAATCTTGGTGATTTTCTGTAAACCAGTGAAGAAAGTCGCGGTTATGCAAAACTCCAACAATATTATCGATGGATTTTTTAAATACAGGAATACGAGAGTGGCGTTCATGATTTAATACCTTGGTAACAGTCTCTAAAGGCGTATTGGATTCTAAAGAAAACATATCGACTCTGGGGGTCATAATTTCACGCACTGGAGTTTCGGCAAAATCAAAGATATTTAGAATCATTTGTTTTTCTTCATCTTCCAATAAATTGTCTTCTTCTGCTGTGGTATCACTGGCTAGCATTTCTCGTTGATCTTCGGTTAAAAAGCTTAAACGGTGGTCATAACCCATGATTTTGAGTAATAAATCAGAAAACTTTCGCACTAAAATAGCCAGATGTTTAAAAGGAAAACTTGATATTTTAAATAGAATTAAAGTGATTCGAGCTAAAGAATAGGGGCGCAAATTGCCAATTAAAGTAGGGATAAAAATAGCAGTGCTATAAATAATTACCCCAATTAAGATGATTTTAATTAAAAAATTAGCCCAAAGAAAAGGGGTGATTTGGGGAAAGAAGTTGTAGAGAATTAGAAATGCAAAAATACTAGAAATGGCATTACAGACAATGCGGCCAATGGATACGGTTTCAAAAAAACGCATGGAGTTTGCA
>JAAZFC010000050.1 GCA_012511955.1 Fibrobacter sp.
CCTCACATCAGTATATTTAACTATGAATTTAAAGGTTTGAGGCTCACCTGGCCTTTCAGGATGATTTTCATTTTGCCCTTTACCATTATTAAGCTCATTAGAGCCACTAAATCTTTCAGTGGCCCACTCCTCTTCAAAGTATTCTCCAGAGTTTTCATCTACCACAACATCGGCACCTTTCTTAAACACTGGCTTTTCATTAACATCGAGCACATTTATGGTTACTTGCGTGGTCGCTTTTTTATTAAAAATTGTAGAAACTTCCACAACTAACACAAATTGCTTTAAATCACTTTCAAAATCTAAGTTTTCTTTTTTCTCAACTAAAATCTGTCCATTAGAATCTATGCTAAAAGTGCCTAATTCATTACCATCAACTATTGCATAGGTTAAGCTATCATTTTTTTCATGGGTGGCTTTTACCTTACCGACAACTGTTTTAGGTTCACTATTTTCGTAAACACTAAAATCAAATTCCTCATTAACCTCTGGAACTAAGTATATATCGTCATCAGCTATGTATAAGTCAAAACACTGATGCGTTGTACCATTAGGTAAGCTAGCACCAACTCCTATTTGCACGCATAAAACTAAAATCTCAAATTCTTCTACAAATTCATCATCTATTATGACAATTGTTTGCTCCTCTGTTGGTTTACTTTGCCCTTTCTTAAAAAACACCTCTTTAGCATTTGTCTCACTGGTTGGATACCCAGAGGCTAAATCATTGGCATTGATAAGACCTTCCCCGTAATTTGCCACATCTTCTTCAGTGGGAACTTCAAACCAATATTTTAAATCCACATCTATAACAGCTGGTCTATCCAACTCAAAATTTATCAGTTGAGGGCCTTCAATACCTTCTTGCAATATGTAATTAGCAAAAGCGGTAGGATCAACTAATGGAGGATCAAAAGGTACATAGCGGAAATGTTCTGAGTTGAAATCTGCATCTATGGTTATACTAGTGCTTAATAGTTGTCCAGCCATACGCAAGTGATCTTTGAGAATCATATCTCCATTAGATATATAAGTTCCATGCAAAGTGCGATCACCGGCAGGTATAGTAAAGCCATTATGAAAATAAAACAACAATGTTCCTGCATAAGTAGAATCATCAATGGCAGTTTCACCATCAAAACTAACTTTGATATCCCATTCAGTATCACTATAAATAAATTTATTGACGAAAACACGCGTGATGTTATTGCTAGAATTTTGATGAATCAAAACTGTGGAATTATTGTTAATATTAAGTTCACCAATATAAATATCTTTTAGCCTTGACTCTTCGGGATTATCTGGAAGACCATCGATAACTAAAACACCGTTATTTACATGCTCGGTTCTTCCCCCATTAAAGTCAGCTAATTCTGTTCCGCTTAATTTGTTTAAGTCTAGTACAGGAATATCTAAATCATTTTCTAATGGAGGGAAAAAACCAGGGCAAGAACCTAATGTTGGTGTGCCTTTTTTAAAAACACCATTGTTTGGATTTGCCTCTTTACCTTCCACGCATACATAGTCATTAAAAGTAGTGTTATTTTTAGCATTTTCTGTGACAACTAAATCACCGCCAATGCGCACATAACCATCACCAAATGTATGGGGACCAGTGTCCGTAATAAAACTCTCCCCCACTACAAAATGACCATTTACTATATGATTCCCATTTCTAAGAGTGAAATCCTTCTTAGTCCCCGCATAACCTTCAACTGTGGTAAAGTGAATATTAGAGTTATTAAAATCTAAAGCATCACGCCCCCAAAGCTTATACTTCAGCAGTTCATCCCAAAGTTCTTTTTGATTTCCTGACGAAAATACTAAAGGGCTAGGACCTAATGCCCATGAAAAAGAGAAAATGCTAGCTATAAAAGCTACCCAGCTAATTTTTCTTATTGATTTACCCATGTTTGCTCCTTTATCAACACATTGCAACCCTTAATCCAAGATGGAATACTCCACCTTGAATCATTTGCTTTTGTAAATGATAGTTTACATCCACTTTTATTCAAAGGGTGTTATTCAATTTGTTTTGATATTTTGCACTTTTTGGGGGATAATCGGCACAAACTTCATAAAAAAACAAGGAAGCGTGACGGATATCACACTTCCTTGTTTTAAACTTAAAACTTTTTAAGGTAAAGAACGTCTATAACCGAACAATTTAATTTCTGAATCGTTGGTTTTGATAACTTCTCCCTTTTTATATTCTCCTGCACACCATAAATAGGTGGATGTTGCAGTTACCGTGCTTTTAAGCACATAAGGTCCATTTCCTAGAGCACGCCCAGCTGTAGTTTTCAAGCGTTGATCTCGCTTATCAGGTTCTAAAGTAAAGTAGAAAACCCCCACTCCGCCATCATTTAAATATTCGTGAGTTATATCTTAATGTTCTACCACAAATCTATCCACAAACTGCCCAAGGTTATCAAAATAATCCACAACTAAGCGAATATCATTGCGCCACAAAGGTGTATTAAATGGATCTGCAGGCATAGATTCACCACATAAAGCCTTAGATTCAGCCAAACCGTCAGCTCGCATTTTTTCGAACAAATCAGCCATAGTTCCGCCTCTAGGCACTCCCTCAACATTTAATCCTCCTACATGTTGAAAGCGAGTTTCTATGCGCAAAGTTGGACCAATATGTGGGTTAATTGAAGCATCAAAGTCCCTTCTTTCTTCACTATTAGGCACATTTATTTGGCCTGGTTTACCCCACTGTAATTCTTCAATATTTAAAGTATTTTGATTAACAACTTTTAAATTGAAGTTTTCATTGTCGCGGGGCGGATATTTTTGATTAAAATCATTAATTTCTTGGGGGTCTAAAGTAATCAAAGGC
>JAAZFC010000051.1 GCA_012511955.1 Fibrobacter sp.
ATTTATCTTTTCCTTTTTCTAACCAGGTACCTTCTTTACATGGTTCACTGCTGCTAGAACTACTACTGCTCGTTCCGTTGGCACTGGAGCTACTGTCTTTTGCAACCCCAGAACTGGAGGTGGCCACTGCGGTGGTATCGCTTGGCACTTCACTACCATTAGTTACACCGTTTTCTTTGGTACAGGCAATGATTATCACCATAGCTAAGGCCAAGGTGAGGATTGTAAGGGGATTATTTTGTTTTTTCATATTTGGTTCTCGCTTTTAAAAAATTCTGTTTTAGCATCTCGATAATATTTTGTCATTTAGCCTACATATCCTTGCACCGACAAAATCACTCGATGACCGTGGCGAAAAAGTAGGGTGATGCCCCCTCGATACTTCTCCGGGTTGTGCACGGATGCTTTTCACAAACCTGCATTGTCTGGTTTGTTAATAGCTTTTAATCACAGTGCAACGAAGCGGAACGCATGCCCGCCCCGAAACGACTTTCTTCGGAGCGAGCAGGATGCAATGCGAGGCGCACAAGAAAAATAACACGAGGAATATATATAATATTTTGAGTGTTATTTTATCGCAGTGCAACGAAGCAGTGCGCCTGCACAGCCCGAAGAAATAGCCCAAACCATACCAGGCCGCAAATACCTACCCGCAGTATATTTCAGCGCAGTGGAATGCAACAATCTGAACAGAGCTTCAGCTTCTACGCCGAATTCGGAGATGATTGCTGCGTATTGGGCGCCAAATTCTTCTATGCTGTGGGGAATTTGTGGTGATACGCGGTTATCGGGTAAAAGCGCTGCTGCGGATTTCAGGGAAGATATTAATTTTTCTCCTTGGTCAGAGCTTAAATTTAGCGCTTGGGCAGCGGGTGCAGAATGCAATTTGGAACTTCCGTTAAAGCCTTCGGGGGCGGCAAAGGGAATGCGGGCTTCTTGGTAGAGATTGCGTACCATGGAAGCGATTATGTCCCGGGCTTCGTCGTACATTTTGTGTAGGCTAAGCGCTGTTACTAGGGAATATTGCACTCCAATCCACACATCGTGGGCTTGGAAGTTAAACTCATCTAGGGGCATACCGTCTGCGTGCACCATGTTGGCCGCTCCAATATGAGGGCTATTAGCTTTGTAGTTGGTGGCAAACACTTTGCGCAGGGTTTGTTGGGCTTTTTCATCGGTGGTTAGCGGTGCCAAACCCAGCATGCGAACATAAGTGTCAGCAAGCATGGAATCTGCGAAAACATCGTCGCTATCCAAGTCGATTTTATCCACAAAACTCTGGTTAAAAGCTTGGGGCGCATCTTTTAGCAAAGCGTGTTTTTTGGCACGGCGCTGCTCGCGACGAGAAACTTCACTGCTATAATCGTATTCATTCAAATAGTCGTTTAAAGCATTGGTGGCGCTTAATACATTGTCAGTTTTACCTGCCAAAGCGGGTACTGCAGCAAGCTCTGCCAATTTGTCTGCTTTGAGGTCGCCCACTTGCACGGGGGTAATAAAGAAGTGGAAATATTCTTCTTTTTCATCCCACAAAGCGGTGTGAAATTGCTCTTGGGCGCGATCTGCCCAATCATTCCAGCGTTGGGCTTGGGCTACATCGTCAAATTCTTGGGCCACCGCTGCGGCGGCACGCAACCCACCCACCCAGAAAGATCCGCAATATACGGAAATTCCGTGGGAACTCAAGTTATCGAAAGTATCATCGGTGCCTTGGGTCAGGGGAAATTCTTGGCCAGGTTCTACCATGGCTTCTAAATATTGCATGGAAGCATAAACCGCTTCGCGACAGTAATCCAAAATCCCACGATCGCCAGTTAAGCGGAAATGACGCCATACCATCATCACAAATTTCGGCGCTAGGTCTTTCCATGATTTTACATTGTGCCAATCATAGGCATCGGGGCGGGCATCAAAAGGACTACCCAAATCGTGGATAACCGCACCACGCACAGCGCGCACGCCTTCTAACTTAGGCGAGGGCAAGTCCGCATGGGGATGATTCACATATTCGTGATGACGGCGCACTGCACTGTCCGTAGCTAACACCGCATCGGAGAAACTGCGCATCACCGCACCGTCTAATTGTGGCAATAAGGCCAATAAGGAGAAAGATCCGTAAAAATACACATCTAGGGAGTTAAAGAAGGGATAATCCGCACATTCCCGCACTAAAAAGCGGTCTTCTATGTCCCAAACCGTGGCTTCGGCCAAGAAACCCAAGGTATTATAAGATAAAGTGCGGAATTTTTCATATTCAGCGTCCGCTTGGGGGTAGAGTGCTTTCACATTTTCTGCGTTGAGCATGGCTTGGAATTTCTCTAAAATTTCACCGCGCAAGGTTTTTTCCCCTTTGAGGTAATCGGTGAGCATAGATACTGCACGACCTTCACTTTCAGGGTAAAATTTCACATATTTTTTAACGCTTTCCACCCCAGGCATAGAAATCGTGGGGAAATCTAGCACCATGCTAAACACCACTTCGACGCTTTGTCCAGGTTCTAGCACCACATTGACGCACACGGCTCCAGCGGTGGTTTCGCGCCCGCTATACACATTGCGCATAAAGCTACCATTTAAGCGACCAGAACTTAAAGCTCCTGCCACCACTACGGGGTTATGATCTTGGTAAAAATGCGGTTTTACCGTGATATTACTGTCCCCTTCACACATAGCTGCAATGGCCATGGATCCGTCAAAATCAGAAGCTTTATTGCCACTAAAAACCACACCTTGGGCGGTACTGCTACCTAAGTTGGCACTGAAAATTTCACCTTGGGGAAATTTCGCTGCGGGTTGCAAGTTAAAAGAAGCATCTTGCACGCCTTGACGGTCTTTGAGCACTTGATAGCCGCACATATTGTCCTGCATTTGCACCAAAGTTAGCTGACGAGTTTCCGAACTAGGGTTGTGCAAAGTGAAAACGGTGTGATTCAAAGGCAAAGAGCTTAAACGCTCATCGTGGGGCATAATAGAGCTGTATTTATATTGGCTAATGGCTACTTTTTGTTCCCCATTAAACTTAGTTTCCGAAACTGGATACAAAGCTTGATATTCCATTTGCTCGGCGGGGTAACATTTTTCGCCCCAAATTTCGTTTTGTCCATCCCAAGCGCCGGTTAAAGCACCTCGTGCCACCGTGGCTAAGCCCACTGCACCATCAAAAAAGTCCACTAACCAAGCGCGATTAAAGGCCACGCTGCTAGTATCACCAGCAGTGATAAATTTTTGCGTACGAGGAGAAAATTCTATTTGCCAACGGTGCAAAGCTTCTTGGTTTGCTTCCCAAATTTTAGCATCACTCACCACGCTGTTCAAAGCTTCGGCGTAAAATTCTTGGGGATTAGCTTCGGCGGGCAATTCCGCAAAAAGTGGCGCCCCAGCGGAGTTTTGCAAGGGGTAAAAACTGATTTTCCGTTGCCAAGCATCGTAGTTAAAGACTTCTAGGGGCGCACCGTTTAAACTTTCGGCAAAAAAGAAGTTATTTAAGCGTAAAGGATATTCCTCAGTGCCTTGCACCTGGATTCCTGGCAAAAAGTTTAGCACAGGGGTGGTTCCCGCCGGGGTAACCGTAAAAGTGCTACCTATTCCCCCCACGGGCATTCCCGTAGTAGAAGGAGTGGTGGAAAGTGGTGTGTACCAAGGTTGAATAAATTCCACGGCCAAACCAGGAGTCATCAGTTTATTTACAGTACCTTTATGGGTATTATTTTGCAAATATTTGGAAAGCATTATAACCTTCTTGAAATAGCGTTAATTTTTCAGTAATATACACAAATAATAGACAATTTTTTAAGATACTACACTTTGATTTAAGATTCTACATTATAGGCCTATGAAAGTTGCAATTTTAACCAATGAATTTCCTCCCAATATTTATGGTGGTGCAGGAATACATGTACAGTTTTTAACTAGAGAACTCCAAAAACTCTGTAGTTTGGAGGTGCGTAGCTTTGGCGCACAAAACGAAGAACGCCCAAATTTACGAGCTTTGGGCTTGCAAGCGCGTTCGCTAAACCTAGTTTCCGATGCCGATCCGCGCAATAAGATTCTCGAACCCCTAGACATCAACCTACAAATGGCCTCGTCTTTAGAAGGCGCCGATTTGGTGCATTGCCACACTTGGTACAGCCATTTTGCGGGGATTCTAGCCAGTCGTTTCAGCCAAGCACCGCTGATTCTCAGCACGCATTCCCTGGAACCCCATCGCCCTTGGAAATCCGAACAGCTGGGCGCAGGGGGCTACGAGCTTAGCTGTTGGATAGAACGTACCGCCTATCAGAGCGCCCACGGAGTGGTGGCGGTGTCTAGCCAGATGAAAAAAGATGTCATGGAACTCTACGGCGTACCCGAAGATCGGGTGCAAGTGATATACAACGGCATTGACCCCGATTTTTACACCCCCACCTTTGACCCAGAAGTGGTGCGGGCGCGAGGCATTGATCCCGATCGCCCTTACATCATTTTTGTAGGGCGCATCACGCGGCAAAAAGGCATTGCCCAATTGCTGGGTGCCATCGAGCATTTAGACCCCGAAACCCAGGTGCTGCTATGCGCCGGTGCGCCGGACACCCCGGAAATCGCTGCGGAAATGGAGCAAAGCTTTGCCGCTCTAAAATCCCAGCGCCAAGGCTTGGTATGGATCCCCGAAATGATGGATCACAACGAATTGCGCATTTTATATAGCCATGCCACCACCTTTGTAACCCCGAGTTTATATGAGCCTTTTGGGATTATTAACCTGGAAGCCATGGCTTGCGGAATCCCCGTAGTGGGCTCAGCTGTAGGGGGGATTCCTGAGATTATCGTCCACGACGAAACAGGGTTTTTAGTCCCCATCGAAGCTCAATCGGCAACAAATTTTGAACCCCTAGATCCGCAAAAATTTCAGCGAGATCTGGCCGAAAAGCTCAATTTGTTGGTCAAAAACCCTGAATTAGCCAAAAAAATGGGCGCTGCTGCCCGCAAAAGAGCTGTAAATATTTTTGGCTGGCAAGCCATAGCTGAACAGACATTTAATTTTTATCAACAAACCATTGATCGCTACCATGCGGAGAAATCATGACTTTTCCATTTCCTGAAAAAAAAGAAAACCTCGTTATAGAAAACATTCGCCCCTTAATTGACTGCGGGCAATTTCCCCTCAAACGCGAACCCGGCGATTGGGTGGAAGTAAAAGCGGATTTATTTCGCTGCAGTCACGAAAAATACGATGCCGCCATTCATTACCGAAATAAAGGGCAAAAAAAATGGCGCATTGCCCCCATGGAACACCTGGTCAATGACGAATGGGAAGGTAAATTCCAAGTAAAAAGCATAGGTTTTGTGGAATACAAAATCGTCGCCTGGACTATTGAACCTAAAGACACTCCCACGGAAAGCCCAGTTTATGAAGTGCGCGTGGATCCTATTTTTGCCCGCTATAGCACCTGGTACGAAATGTTCCCCCGCTCCCAAGGGAAAAACCCCAACGGTCCCGCATCTTGGGACGATTGCATTGCCCGCTTACCCGATATTGAAGCCATGGGTTTTGATACCATTTATTTGGTGCCCATTCACCCCATTGGCGTAACTAATCGCAAAGGAGCCAACGATAGTTTAAAAGCTATGCCCGGCGAACCGGGTAGCCCCTATGCCGTGGGAGGACCCGCCGGCGGTCATTACGATGTGGATCCAGAACTGGGAACCATGGAAGATTTTGAGCGCTTTATGGCCGCTTGTAAAAAAGCTGGTTTCCGCATGGTGCTGGACATCGCCCTCAACTGCAGCCCCGACCACCCCTATGTAAAAGATCACCCCGAGTGGTTTTTCCACGAGCCCGACGGCACCATCAAATTTGCAGAAAATCCCCCGAAAAAATACGAAGACATTTATCCTTTTGACTATTTTAATGAAGAATATCAAGCTTTATGGAGAGAAATCCGTGACATTATCGTTTATTGGCACAAAAAGGGCTTCGATATGTTCCGCATTGACAATCCCCACACCAAGCCTTTCTCTTTCTGGGAATGGTTGATTAACGATATTAAAGCAAAATACCCTGCAGTGGTGTTTTTATCCGAAGCTTTTACCCGTCCCAAAATGATGCACCGCTTGGCAAAATTGGGCTTTGACCAAAGCTACACCTATTTCACCTGGCGCGAAGAAAAATGGGAACTCGAAGAATATTTCAAAGAGCTGTGCCAATCCCCCGCCACGGAATATATGCGCGGCATGCTGTTCCCCACCACCCCCGATATTTTCCCCCCATATTTGCACAACGCTCCGGCCAGTGCCTTTAAAATGCGCATTATGTTGGCCGCCACGCTCAGCTCCATTTACGGAATGTACAATGGCTACGAACTGTGCGAAAACGAGCCCAACCCCGACAAAGAAGAGCTATATCACAACGAAAAATACCAATACAAGACCCACGATTGGGATTCTCCCCACAATATCAAAGCTTTTATTACTCGCCTAAATTGGGCGCGTAGTCAGTTTAAAGCTTTGCAAGAATATGATAATTTGCATTTCCATCATTGCGATAACGAGCAAATTATGGTGTATTCTAAGACCATTGCCGGGGGCGATGCGATTTTGGTTTGCATAAACTTGGACCCTTACCACGAACAAAGCGGCCGGGTTTGGATAGATATGGGCGCTTTGGGACTTGGTGACCATGACTTTTACTTTCTCAAAGATTTAATCACCGATCAGGGATTTACTTGGAAAGGACCGGAAAACTTTGTGAAACTCAACCCAGAACAAGCCCCTGGACACTTATTGGTGGTCAAAAAAGCTTGATTTTTAAGGAAGAGGTGTAAATTGCGACAGAAGTATTGGTATTGGGCCCAGGGGCATTGCGCCACAGCGGATTTTGAGCTAGCTTCGTACTATTTATTTGAAGCTGGGGTGCAAAGCATAGAAGAATTAGACCCTAATTTAGCGGCCCCGGACCACGGCTCGACTTTTGCGAAACCAGTGCTAAAAGACAACGGTAATGTGGTAAATTTCCGCTTTTACAGCGAAAGTGATGAGTTTTGCCAAGAAATTGTCGCAAAATTCCCCCAATATCAGTGGGAAAGCGGGCAGGAACCGGCTCAAGACTGGGATTTATGGTGGCGCGAAAAGCAACAAGCGGTGCAAGTTTCTCCCCAACTATGGGTGCGCCCTCCCTGGGTGGAATTTAGCAGCCCCAATCCCCAAGATACGGTTTTGATTATCGAAGCCAAATCCGCTTTTGGCACGGGGGAACACGAAAGCACCGCTTTGAGCGCCGAGCTTATGGAAAAGCTCGATTTAAACGGACAAAAAGTGTTGGACATTGGTGCGGGAACGGGCATTTTAGCCATGTACGCCCTGCGCCGTGGAGCTAAGCATTGCTTTTTCACGGAAATCGACCCTTTAACCATCACTCCCCTCACAGAAAACTACGCTTTGAATCAATGCGGAAAGCCCCAGGGCTATTTAGGCGGTTTAGAATGTTTGACAGGACAAAATCGTTTTGATTTAATAGTTTGTAATATGATACGCAGCGAAATGTGGCCATTGCGTAGCGATATTTTGAGATTGCTAAAACCTGAAGGTCATTTGATTTTATCAGGGCATTTGGCCGCTGAGCAAAGCCCGGTGCTAGATTGGTTTAGCACATCGGGTTTAAAAACAACCGCGGACTTGATTCGCAACGAATGGTGGGCCGTTTGCGCCCGCAAAAACTAGGAGCTTTTATGTTAGATATTTTTAGCGCCATAAACACCCGCAACAGTATTCGCGAATACGAAAACACTGAAATTCCCATGGAAGAAATTGAGCGCATTGTGCGCACCGCTGGCCAAGCCCCTTCATCGAAAAACACCCAACCCTGGAAGCTGTTTTTGGTGCGCGGCCAAGCCATGGAAGCTATGCGCAATGACTTTTTGCAAGGCTTTGACGAAGGTATGAAACCCCACCCCGACTTTGCATACTCCCCCAACCCCCTCCCCGCCCCTTCACTAAAGTTAGCGCGGGAATGCGGCATTGGCATTTTTCAGCACAAAGGTATAGGTAGAGAAGATAAAGATAAACGACATTTGCACAATAGGGAAAACTTCGCTTTTTTTGGAGCGCCTCACATCTTTGTTTTAGGCGTAGATAAAGATAACTTTACCCATGGAACCGTCATGGATTGCGGATTTGTTCTCAACAATATCATGAATTTACTCACCGCCCAAGGTTATGGCTCTTGCCCCCAATACACTCCTGCGGCATACCCCGATTTATTGCGCAAACATATACCCAATAGCGAAAATATTTTGATGATTACCGGCTTGCCTTTTGGGACTCCCAAAAAAGACAGCCATGTGAACAAATATCAACCTGCGCGCCTGCCCATAGAAGAATGGTTTAGCGTGGTGGAATAAAGCGAGGACTCCATGAGTTTTGATTTTAAAAACGCCAAACCTGCAGAGTTAAAAGAACAATACGATCGCATTGCCCAAGAAATGGGCGATGCACGCTTTTTTACTCGCAAAGAACTGAACCATCTTCCCGAAGTTTTAATGGAAGGTGAACAAGTGTTGGCTTTTAGTTCAGGAATCATGTAGAAGAAAACCTGGTTGATTGCGCTCACAGATAAAAGGATAATTCTCTTAGATAAAGGTATGTTTTTTGGACTAAAACAGATATTTATTGATTTGGACAAAGTAAATGCCATTTCGGGAGAAGCAGGGATCTTTTTCGGTAAAATCATCATCCAAGATGGGGCGAAAATCCACACCATCGACAATGTATTCAAAAAAACTGTGGTGCGCTTTACCAACAAAGTGCGCGATGCCATTGAAAACCGCAAAACGGGAATAACTCAGCAAGCCCAAGAGAATTTTGCAGCCAACGAAGCTATAATCTCTCAGCTGGAACGCCTGGTGGAACTCAAAAACCAAGGCTTTTTGAACGACGAGGAATTTGCCGCTCAAAAAGCCCGTATTTTAGGGAATTAGTGAGGCTATGATAGCCTCTTTATTTAATTATCTAGGCGCTAAACCTAAAGACTCGCCTAATCCTGGCAATAAATTGCCCTCTTCATCAAATACTCCAAACCACACTTGCCATGCGATGTCCAACTCAGTGAAAATCTCACCCATGGTACGGTTATAGTTGTTTAAACTTTCATTGCTCACTGTGCGTTGATAAGCGCCCCATTCGTTACAAATTAAGGGAACTTGCTTTTCGTGAGCCCACTTTTTGATTTTCAAAATGCGGTTTTTAATGAAATTAGCGTTGCCACGCCCATAGTAGTTACGATATTCATTTTTTATCCAACTGGGCGTTGCTTTATTCACTCCAAAATGGCGATATTCCGTGCTCCATTGCTCTGGGGTATAAGGGAAAGGCACATTGCGAGTGTTGCCCATGTCCGACCAGGAAGCGCCTTGGTGGGTGAAAATAAAGGGGTCGTAGAAATGAAAAGCATAGACAATATATTCATCGTCCAAGACATCTTCATTGGCCAATTTGTCTAAACTATAAAAGTCGGTTGCACCGTAAATAATAGGGATTGTGGGGTGTTGAGTACGAATTGAGTCTATCATCTGCTGGGCCAAAGCACGCCACGCCTCCGCGCTAATAGTGTTGCTTCCTGCTCCCAAATCCGGCTCATTGGTCAACTCAAAAAACAGATCTTTGCGAGTAGTTTCTTTAAAATGCTTGGCCACTGCTTTCCAGGCATTGGCCGCCATGGCGCGATAACCTTCATCTACAGCGGTGGTGCCATTAAAGCTGCCATCGTATTGATGATAATCTATGGTCAAAGAAAGTCCATGACGCTCCGTCCAGATATCAAAGGAATCCAAAAGCTCCCATAGCTCATCTTCCACGGCAAATTCCGCATGGCCGCTCACCACAGAATCCCGATTAGCCACATATAAATCCAAATCAATGGGCAAACGCAAACCCATAAAACCTTGCAGCGCATGACGGCGCACATCTTTTTCGGAAAACTTCCAAGTTCCATCAAATTTGACTTCTTCTAGCCAGTTGGTAAAGTTTAAACCCTTGGTTAAATAAGGAATCACTTGCTCGTTAAAAGCGGTATTCACAGTTAAATCGCCATAATCGAGTATGGCTGGGAGCATGGGCTCGCGAATAAACATATCGTTTTGCAACTCACAAACCACGGAATCCACAAACTGAATATTGTCTATAAACATAGAGCCTTCATCGCCAGTTTTACCGCGAATTTCCCAAGTTATGGCGCGAATTAAGGCGGGATCAAAAGCAATTTCTTCGCCCCAGCCTTCCTGGAAAAGCTCCGCAAAATCAATGGTAACTTTTTGCCAATCTGCGCTGGCTGGCACAGCTTCAAAATGAAAGTCATAGTCCTTAACTGCACTCAATTCCACCCGCAAACGGTGATAAGGGCCTTTAAAATAGTATTCTAAACCTCCAAAATCCGAAGCATCGAAACCATCTAACATAGTGGCCACTGCCACATAGGGCTCCCATTCATAAGCGCCCTTATCCAAGGCAAAATCCACAGCCAAAGCACCTTTGGAGTTGTAACCGTGGGCTTCGTAGCTAATATGTTCTTCCCCCTCATGAGGGCTTAACACCGACTCGCCCCCATCGCCATTGTCAGAGAAAGAATACCAAGCACCGCCCTGGGCATTGGACAATTCACGGCTGGAATCCTCAAAATCATCGATTAAAGCGGCGGAATCAAGCTCCACGGGGTCCATATCTGAATTATCCGCACTATCTGCTGGGGGTGTTTCCACCGTATCTGGAGCAGGAGTTTCCACCGAATCGGGAATGTCAGGCAGTTCCTCTGGCAAAGGCGCTGTGGATTTGGTACAAGCCACTAAAAACATCAAAAGAAAAATTAATAAGCAATTTCGCTTCATTCCATACCTCATTTTATGTGCTATTTAGAAACTAAGCTAAAATCCCCCCCACAACTATACTGAAATGATAAAAATCATATACTGGGCGAACCAGGGGGGGATGCAATTTACTAAGCAATAACAAAAAAACTCCATATAAGCTATATTATTTTTTATTATAATAAAAAACGCTCGCTTGATTAAAAATACGCACTCTATATGACCAATAAAAAATTTACTTGCATTGATTTACTTGCTGGGATAGGAGGTTTTCATATTGCAATGCACGAAGCAGGAGGTAAATGTGTTTTTGCATCTGAAATCGACAAGTTCGCAAGACAAACTTATGAACATAATTTTAAGAAAATCTCGCCAAAAGTATTTACAAACGGCAATTTTAACGAAGACATAACAAAACAAGATTACTCAAAAATACCTGATTTTGATGTATTGTGCGCTGGATTTCCTTGCCAGCCATTTTCAAATGCTGGTTTAAGAAAAGGCTTTGATGATACAAGAGGTACACTTTTTTTTAATATAAAAGAGATTATAAGAAAGAAAATAGAAGATAACAAAGCTCCTAAAATTATACTTTTAGAAAATGTTAAGGGGTTTAAAAATCATGATAAGGGAAAAACTTACAAAACTGTAGAAAAGACTTTAAATCATCTTGGCTATGTAGTAACTTCTGAAGTTTTAAACACCAAAAACTTCGGAATTCCACAAAATAGGGAGCGAATTTTTATTGTAGCTTGGAACCATGATCTTATAAAGGCAGACAAGTTTGATTTCCCTGTTGGTATTGATGAAAAAGGTAACTACCTCTATAATAAAAAAGATTTAGAAAAAACCCGAAAAACTGAAGTACAACAAATATTACTTTCTAATTGTGAAATAAAAGATTTAGAAAAGAAAGCAAATCGAAAATACACGATTTCTGAGAAACTTTGGGCAGGTCATCAAAGAAGGAAAAAAGAACATAGGAAAAAAGGGAATGGCTTTGGTTATTCACTATTTGATAATAATTCAAGTTATACAAGTACTATATCTGCTAGATATTACAAAGATGGAAGTGAGATATTAATTGACCAAACAAAAACAAATAGAAGACCTCGGAAACTCCATCCAATTGAAGCAGCTCGATTACAAGGTTTCCCTATAGATACTTGGTACAGTTTTCCTGTTTCAGACACTCAAGCATATAAACAACTTGGAAATAGCGTTACTGTGCCTGTAGTATCAGCACTTGCTAAAGAAATAAAGGAACAATTATTAAAAGGATAAACTACATGAAGCGAATAGATTTTAAAAAGTATGAAAACGCTAATTCTAGCTTTACTGCTGAATTATCTCCATTTGGAGAATATGTAACTTTTAGTAATTCAGGTAAGAGAGGTGATGTAAAATATTTTACGCTTAGTTTAAATTCACTTTTAACATCTTTAACAGACATCTTGAATAACCTAGCTGAGTTTGACAACAATAGTAAATACAATGAAGCTAACTGGAGAGACTTAGGTAGCAAGTTTTTCAAAGACCCTACAGCAAATGCAATGTGTACTGTGCAAACAAAACCAATGTTTGTCACTTTAAGTAAACTTGTAATGTGGGCAAACTCCCTCTCTTATAATGATAACAACCCTGAATCAAATATCATCTTATCTAAGATTGCTATAGAAACTGCTGTAAATAAACTTACTGCTTTAGTAGAAAACTTGCCATTAACCATAAGACTAGATTTTGATGCAGAACAGAAATCGAAAATCATTGTAGAAAGTAAGATAAGAAATTTTGCAAAATTAGTTTTTAAGTATTTTCATGGTGATAATTGGAATGAAGTACTTAAAAAATCCACTAAAAAAACCTCTTCAATGAATGATGAAGAATATGAATCTTATACTTATAATATTTTCACATCATTAATAGCAGGTTTTGACACTGAGCAACCTAAAGAGACTCTAACAAGGTCTAATTTATTATGTTATTTTGAAAACCCCATATTTATTGATAATGGAAAACATTACTACTTCACAACACAATGGAACGCAAGTGGAAACCATAATCTTTCATTTAACAATTTAAAAAAACATTTTGAAAGCGAATTTCCTGGTTATTTGCTAGAAAACATAAACAATAACTTTTTCCTTTATTTAAAGACTAACAAAGTACAGAGTATTAACTTTAATTTAGGAGCAGTGATAGATAGTGTTTCACACTCCAACCTCATTTATTCCCCCGAGCTAATTCATCGCTTTGTTGCTTCTTTGCTAACCAAACCCTTTGTGATACTCACGGGACTTTCAGGGTCGGGTAAAACTAAGTTGGCTCAGGCATTTGCCCAATGGATTTCCGAAGACGCAAGTCAATACCGAATCATTCCAGTAGGTGCAGATTGGACCAATAGAGAACCTTTGTTGGGATATCCCAATGCTCTTAACAGTGAAGAATATGTACTGCCAGAAAATGGTGCTTTAGAACTGATAATTGATGCTAGCAAGCCAGAAAATTCTCAAAAGCCTTACTTTTTAATCCTTGACGAAATGAATTTAAGCCATGTAGAGCGTTATTTTGCTGATTTTTTGAGCACTATGGAGTCCAAAGATGCCATTCCCTTACATTCTTCAGTAGAACCTCTAAAAGCAGCGAATGATCAAGATATAACCATCCCCAATGAAATCAATTTGCCTGAAAACTTGTTCATTATTGGCACGGTAAACATTGATGAAACCACCCACATGTTTAGCCCTAAGGTTTTGGATAGAGCTAACACCATTGAGTTTAGAATTTCCACAGAAGAAATGAGAAAATACTTCAAAGATATTAAACCTTTAAACATGGAAAAACTGATTGCCCAAGGTGCAGGTATGGGAGCTAACTTCGTTGAACTTGCACAAAAACCTGCTACCCTCGAGATTAAAGACAATGCAACAGTTATCAAAAAACTAAATGAATTTTTCGTGGAACTTTCTAAAATAGGCGCCGAATTTGGTTATAGAACCGCAGCTGAAATCATCACGCTTTGTGAAAAATTAACACAATTAAACGATAATGAAAACACTTTAACAACTGACGAAATGGTTGACTTTGCCATTATGCAGAAACTCCTACCTAAAGTGCATGGTTCAAGAAGGCAGTTATCCCAAACCTTGATTAAAATGGCTGAATTGTGTTATGAGAAAAAAACTATTGATATAGAAAAAACCCTAACTGATAATACAGCCATACCAGAAAGTTGTTTATACCCTCTATCTTTTGAAAAAATTGCTCGCATGTATAGAGCAGCCATTAACAATGGTTTCGCCAGTTTTGCAGAAGCGTAGTCGCTAAGAAATTATTTCATGGAAATCGCTCTAAAAAACGGTGATATTTTAACTCTCTACTCTAGAGAAGCAAAAGATCTTGTTATCAAAAATGATGCTCATGAACATAATGAAGCAAAACATCAGGTTTTCGAAGGACTTTCCTATGATTATGAGTTTAGTAAAGAAAATCTAAGCTTTAAAGATCATCAACTGGTAAAACCCCACTCTTCAAAAAAATATTTAGGCCGCATAGAACCCAATATTTATGTAGGCACATTGGAGTTGGAGATTCTTGAAAATGGTAAATTTCTTGAAATAATTGCATTAGAAGTCCAATCTGTAAAAGCGTCTTATCGCGAAGATTATCGCTTTATGCTAGAGGAGATAACCACAATTTGCACTGATTTGCTTATGCAAGTTGACTCTCCTGTAACCCAGTCTTTTGAAGTTGATTTTGACAAAGATTCAGAAACTCTTTACCAGCGATTCAGCTTTTTAAAATCCATTTTAGACACCGACGATTTTAGAGAGTCAGTGCAAAAGATTATCTCTAATCCTGTTACCCAATGGAATGAGTTTGAAGAAGAGGTTGATGTACGAAGAATCCGTCGTTTTTCTAATAAAAATGTCAAAAATTTACTCAAAAGCAGTAATCAAATACCACTGCCTAAGCAGCATCAACTCAGATCTGTTGGGCTTAACACAATAGCACACCGCATTCCTACGCTAAAGAAAATTGACTCCGTAGATACGCCTGAAAATCGCTTTGTTAAATATGCCTTAGAGTATTTTTTGCACTTTATTGTACAAATCAAGGATATTGCCCGTAAAACTGAGAAAAAAAGGCTTAAAAACGAAGCTTTGCTATTAGAAAACGAATTGGATTTCCATTTAAGCCACGCTTTATTTAAAGATGTTTCTTCTCCTAAAACCTTACCGTTAAGCAGCCCTGCTTTGCAAAGAAGAGAAGGTTATAGAGAGATTCTTAGGGTTTGGTTAATGATAGATATGGCCGCCAAACTCGTGTGGAAAGGCGGTGATGATGTCTATAAAGCGGGCAAAAAAGATGTTGCTACCTTGTACGAATATTGGCTATTCTTTATGTTACACGACCTATTTTCAGACTTGTTCAAAATAGATTTTAAAGGCAATAACTTGATTAAACTTAGCGATAATGGGCTTTCTTTGCGACTAAAGCAAGGGAAACGGCTTTCCTCAAAAGGGGTTTATAGTACCGGCAAGAGGAAATTAAACATCAAATTCTCTTATAATCGCACTTTTAGTGCCAATTCTAATTATTCTAAGTCTGGTAGTTGGACAACTAGAATGCGACCCGATTATACCTTAACTATTTGGCCTTGTTTTATTAAGGAAGACGGAGAAGATTATAAGGAAAGCGATGCTGAAAAAGAAGAAAACTTAATCCACATCCATTTTGATGCTAAATACAAAGTGGAAAACTTCACTGATATAATTCCTGAAACCAGTACAGATGATGAAAAGCTACTGGATGAAGAAAAGGAAGAAAACTTAAAGGGCCGTTATAAAAATGCTGATTTGCTTAAAATGCACGCTTATAAAGACGCTATTCGCCGCACTTCAGGTGCTTATGTTTTATATCCAGGCGATGTTTCCAAAGAATTGGCAGGATTTCATGAAATTCAACCTGGTTTGGGGGCTTTTGCTATTCGCCCTTCAAAAAGCAATAACGGTATCCCAGAACTAAGAGATTTCATAAAAAAGGTAATTAGTCATTTAGAAAATCGCATTTCTCAACAAGAGCAAATAGCTTACCATACTTATCACACCTATAAAACAGAACAACCGACTATCAAAGCGCCTTTTATCAGTGAAAGTTTGGCTGAATACCCGCGCGAGAACAATGAACTACATGATGGTACTTTAGTTTTGTTTGGTTATGTTAAATCAAAAGGTCATTTTCAATTCTACAAAAAACGCAAATTCTACAACTTTAGGGTAGATGATAAGAGTAATAGGTTTTTGATTGATTCTGATATGGCTAGAGCTAAATACATCGCTTTGCGTTATAATGGAAGATTACACTTACACAATATTATTGGTAATCCTGAAATTGTGAGCAAGCAACTTCTAATTAATTTAGGTTATCAAAATCCTAGCAAAGAAGCTTATATTATCATGCGCATAGGGGACAAAGAAGTGGATAAATTTGGGAATGTATCAGATGTTGATTTTACTCAACTTCCCGAATATCAAAAGATTTTCGGTAATCGCAACCTTAGTAGAAGTGATAAAGGCGCTCCTTTTGCTGCTAAACTCATCAATCTTCTTGCTTTAACCAAGGCTAATTCATGACTTCCACCCTCATTCAATTCATAAATCACCCTGGGGACTTATTCCGCAACACCCAAGCAGTGAAATTGCCCGATCCCGACACGAATTTAGAAGAGTTTTTGGTGTTGTTTTTGCCTTACTACCAAAGCGACCAGCAAGTGGCTTTGCTCAATGATTTGTACTTACTTTTTCACAAAGAATTCCCTGATTCTGAAGCCGAGAAGCTTTTCAAACAAGAAAACGATATTTCTAATGACAGTGATGTTTTGCGAAAAATCACCGCATTAGAATCTCAGCTTAAGCACAAAGCTTACCAAAACTTTTACCACTTGATTCGCGAACAAAAGCTTGCTGTTTACACTTGAGAGAACATTTTCTCCGACATTGTAAGATTATCTTTTATTGCCTTGTGGAGCATGCGCAAAATAAAGGTCATAGAAGAACCACACCAGATTCAAAATCTTTTAAAAATCTTGATATTTGCCTTTCCATTGTATCACCCCAAGGCATTGTTCTACAAATAGGAAAAGTAACATAAAGCCATCTTTTAGCCCGAGTAAAAGCGACATAAAGATTGTTTTGTTCTTGGGTTAATTCAACTCCACCAGCTTTAATTGCTCTATAATCTGGAAATGTTTCATCATCCATCCCAATAATAAAGACTATGTCAAACTCTTGACCTTTCATTGTATGCACTGTACTTAAAGTTATTCCTTTATGCTCTGTTAACGGATGAGTTTTACCTAATGCCATTGCATTTTTAAATTGGTGGAGTGATTTATTATCAGTGTTTTTTGCATAAATATGCCAATGACTTAAAAGTTCATCAATGTCATTGAATATCATTTTCTTTTCATTGCCATTATTTTGTAGCGCTTCCCCGCAACTTGGACAAAAACGACAAAGCTAATAAGGTGTATATTTATAATAAATGAATAACCTTATGGCAGAAAAAAATGACAAAAACAAGAAAAGGCGACGCCGCATAAAGGCCGCTTTTAGGAAAGAGTAAAATGAGCCTTAGTCAACGCGTTAAAACACGCCATAATCACGCTACACCTAAAAACAATTGGCTTACCCCCCAAGAACAAGCTGTTGCAATCAAATTTTATTGCGATTACAAAGACTCGCTCAGAGGCTATAGGTATATAGCATGGTTTTAGCAGGCGCATACTGGCCTGGGGGCTATTTAGCACTATGGGGTCCATCAACATAGAAATCCTTTTAATGCAAGCCAAAGAGCTATATCCAAGTGCGCATGCAAGGGTAATTCACGACAATGGTATGCAATTTTCGTCAAAGAATTTCATAAATCTAATCCGAACTTTAGAGTTAAAGGAAACCGCGACCTCACCTTATCATCCGCAGAGCAACGGTAAAGTAGAGCGCTTGCATAGAACCTTGAAAAGCGAAGAAGTTCGTTGTACCCCGTATTTTAGCAAGCAAGATGCTTATGAAAAGATGGGGAAATGGATTGATTTTTACAACAATGAAAGGCTACACGCAGCCTTGAATTACTTAACCCCAAAGGAGGTGTTTGAAGGGAAAAAAGAAGATAGACTTGCTGAAAGAAAGCAAAAATTGTATAATGCAAATCAGAAAAGACAGGACTATTGGGAAAACTCAAATAGTTTAACAAATTCACTTATTAGCTAAGGCGAAATTGTCCAAGTTCACTGTAGGCAGAACATTATCATCAACCCATTCTTTTAAAATATACCGCTCAGTTTTATAACTATTTTTGCTTTGACTAAAAGATATAACAGTTCTTAACTGTATAAAACTTTTATTCCCATGTTTCCTCGAGTGATTTAAATATTTTAATAGTAAAATCAATCATTGGTACTACATAATTTAAAACTTAATAACATTTTGACCTATAAAAGCGTATGCTAAAGTTTTAATTCTTGTTCTTGGGTCATGGACTACCTCATAAAACATTCCATCTCCCACCTTTTGCTGGACCAATGCGCTCAAGCAAGCCTTCATCTTGAAGAATTTTAAGATTTCTCTCAATAGTGCGAGTGCTAACACCAATAATAACAGCTAATTCTGCTATGGTTACAGAGTTATTTTCTCCTATAAGCCTAATAATTTTCTCCGACACTTTCTCCGACACTTTCTCCGACATGGTAAGATTATCTTTTATTGCCTTGTGGAGCATGCGCAAAATAAAGGTGATAAAAGGAGTTGAGTTAGCTATTGCACTGCTCTGGTTAATAGCTTGGTAATACTCTTGTTGTTGATCATGTATAAGTGTTTCCACCGGCAGGTATGCAAAAAGTGGATTCCAGCGAGAAAGAATTAGGGTTTGCCAGAGTCGCCCCATGCGTCCATTTCCGTCGGGAAAAGGGTGAATAAATTCAAATTCATAGTGAAACACCGAACTGCTGATCAAAGGGTGGTTATCTGTCTTTGCAAGCCATCCCAAAAGATCTTCCATAAGCAAGGGTACGCGTTCTGCTGGGGGTGCAACATGTATAACTTCCTTGCCTTTCATAATCCCAGCACCGCCGGTACGAAATTTACCAGATGTGCTGACTAATCCCTCCATCAACACTCTGTGTGCTTCTAATAAATCCTTTACTGATGTGGGTTTTAGGGTGTCTAATATTTCGTAAGCCTTAATAGCACCTTGAACTTCCTGTATATCTTTAGGAGCGGCAAGCACTTGTTTCCCATCCAAAATCGCCGTGATTTGTTCTTCATTAAGAGTGTTTCCTTCAATAGCTAGTGAGGCTTGAATGGTTTTAATGCGATTAATTTTCCGAAGTTTAAGCGCCCTCTCCCCTTGCTGAATAACAGCTAATTTTCCCAAGGACAAAGATATATCTGCCACCAAAGTTAAGATTTCCGGGGTGATGGTAAATGGCGGCTGATAGGTCATTTTATCCCCTTTCCTGCAACACAACATACTGTTTTTAGAATAATCAGATATCTTGGCTCAACATCTATGCTGTTTTCGGCTATCATTTTTGTATCCAAGTTTCGTTGGTCATGGTCTCATATACCCAAATGGCATCCTTAATAAAACCACCAACTTTTTCCAGTGCATCTTTGAATTTTTCTTCGCTATAATCATGGGCAGTCGCTACCCTAACATTTGCATAATCAATCCAATTTTCAATATTTCTAATTATGTTATTTTCATGAGCTAAACGCAACACCGGTTTGGGACTACTCGTCACATCAGGAAGCCCTAATTCTACCTCAAGGTGTTTTTTCAAATGCTTCCATGCAGTATCATAACAAGTTTCAAACCTCTGTATCACAGATTCAGCAATCCCTTCCTTATCTAACTCTGAAAGGCTCTCTCTATTATCCATAGACAGATAATTTGCATACTGCTTTTCCAGATGTATCAGCGCTTTTTTTAGTTTGTCATATTGCATCATAATTGAGCTTTCCCTATATTTTTAACCATTAACACCATATCCACTAGCCCTAAAATGCGTTTTTATAGCTTCTTTTAAAGCAATGGATAATAATGGTGGCACAGCGTTGCCGATTTGCAAATTTTTATCACTCCGTGACCCATAAAACACATAATCATCGGGAAATCCTTGCAATCTAGCACCTTCACGAGTGGTTAGAGGTCGTGCGGCTTTGGGATGAACGCACCGTGAAGAAGATGGCGTGCTTAAATTGCGCGTTATGGTTGTGCTAGGTCTGTTCCACCATAGCCTACTATAGGTATTAGCAAAGCCACTTTTAGGCCTATATTCAGCAGGTAAATCCCGTGGCGTTCCCCCATCGGGGAGCAATTTCATAAGTTTGACTAAATTCTCATTGTTATTGGGGGCACTATGATCTTTTAACTCGCCATTTGCTTTTATGCGCATTTGTTTTTGATATGAATTTTGCGGTGGGCTTTGATAGCTTGTACTTTCCTCGCCACTTTTAATAAATGGCAGATCACTTATAGCTTCAGCTAAAGTCAAATATGGTTTTAAACTCCCATTTGCAAACAAAGAATTTTCAGCTTCAGGGTCGTAATGTGTAGGCTGTGGATATGTAAAATCATAATCTAATTTAGAACCAATAATTATCACTCGTTCACGAATCTGCGGAGTTCCATAATCTGCTGCATTTAAAATTTGATATTTTACCTTATAATCCAAACTCTCAAAAAGCCTTATTATTTCTGCAAATAACTTACCCTTTTGCATGGAGAGCAATCCTTTTACATTTTCAAACAAAAACACTTTAGGTTCAATCTCTTGCAAAACCCTAAAATACTCTTCAAACAGCTTACCGCGCGGATCATCCACAGCTCTTTTACCAATAGTTGAAAACGATTGGCAAGGAGGTCCTCCTACAACTAAGCTTATATCACCTTTTTTTATACCCAAATCTTTTTGTAGTTCAGTTAAACCAAAGTTTTTAATGTCTTGGCAGTACATTTTTACATTTGGGTGGTTTAGTTCGTAAGCTTTGGCCATATTGGGCAATATTTCATTGGCAGCCACTATCTCAAAGGCTCCATCGTGAGCAAAACCGTAGCTCAGCCCGCCTACACCAGAAAATAAATCTATGATTTTAATCTTTTTCTTCATAGGTCCATGCGTATTTCAGAAAACTTTGGTGGTTTTTCTGTTAACTTCCAGCGAAAATAATTTTGAGCAATATTAAAAACTGTTTGGCCTTCCATTTGTTGTCTAGTAATCCAGTTAATACTGTCATCATCTATATCATTTAAGCTTACAAAAGCCACTTGCCCATTGTAAAGATCAAAGTGTACAACTAATGATGATAAGCCATTGCTTTTTTTTACTGATTTTGCTTCTAACACTTTATGCTGCTTAATGTCATTAACACCTTGGAAACCAGATTGTACCTCAACCCTAAGAACTTCACCATCATTTAGCTTAACTTGCATATCAGCTTTCGGTGTTCGTCTAAATGTTGCGATACTTTCTAAATCATCATCACCAATTAATTCTATGGTATCAATATCTACTTCAAAAAAGTAACTTAAAGCTTTTAAAAAGAATGTTGATATTACATAACCTCGCATCCATGAAAAATAAACATGTTCAGGCCTGCGTCCTTGGTTGTTCAGCCTTGGTATTATTTCGTGTTCACGCAATTTATTAAATACTTCCAAAATATTTTGTGCACAAAACGAATTAATATTATCGTCTTTGATTTCATCAGAAACT
This sequence comes from Fibrobacter sp., assembly GCA_012511955.1. GTDB lineage: Bacteria > Fibrobacterota > Fibrobacteria > Fibrobacterales > Fibrobacteraceae > JAAZFC01. The sequence goes on from JAAZFC010000051.1 coordinate 21,610, forward strand.
AAGTCATTTGTCTTTATGGTAATGTCGCAAAGTCTTTGGTTAAGAGCCTCAATATACGCATAATCAATGGGAGCCTTAATATCTTTAGCTGCGAAAAAATCTTTTGTTGCTTTTTGGCTAGTAAATCCTAAGCTTTTTCTATAATCCTTAAAATATTTTGAATCAATCTTCATCATTCACCCAATTAGTTTAACCTTTCCAAAAGATAAATTAATTGCTTGGCTTATGCGATATTCGGTTCAAGCAACTGTGCAATATCATTTTATCCTATATTTCGGACTCACTTTTCCCAGGTTTTGCCATGCTTAGAGATGCTAGTTTTTATGAAAATCAGGAGTTTTCTGACCAAAATTTTACCCAACGAGATTGGCAAGGGGCAGAATTTCAACAATGCCAATTTGTGCGTTGCGATTTTAGTTACAGCGATTTTCAGGAAAGCACCATAGAAGACTGCGTCTTTACAGGATGCAACTTTTCCATGGCTAATTTCAGCGATTTAAGCTTGCAAGGAGTGGTTTTTAGAGATTGCAAAATCACCGGAGTAGATTTTTCCGTCTGCAACCCCTTCGGACTTAATCTAGGTTTTGAAAACTCCGTTTTAGACTACTGTAGCTTTTTCCAAATCAAAATTCCCCGAACTAAATTCAAGGGTTGTTCTTTACGCGAAGTTGATTTTAGCAACGCCGACCTGAGCGAAGCAGATTTTTCTGAGGCTAATTTAGCCGGTGCCACTTTTGCCCAAACAAAGCTAGTCAAAGCCAATTTACGCACCGCACAAAACTTTGCCATCGACCCCGAAAACAACCAAATCAAACAGGCCAAATTTTCCGCTTTAGATTTAGCTGGCTTGTTGTACAAATACGATTTAGATTTATCATAGCTTTTTGAAAATAAAGAGTTATTTTTCACCCATGAAAAAATTTCTAACTATTGCCTTACTTTTAATCGCATATACCACCACCTTTGCACAAAATCCTAACAAGCCAATTTCTGTACAAGAAAAGTTCGCAGGCTATGCGCTTTACCAAGATGGAAAACTTTTAAACACCAAGCAAATAGACGAGCTTATGGCAACAAATCAAGAAGCACATAAATTGTTTAAATCGTCTAAAAACACTAATATTGTTACTACTATATTTAGTTATACAGGGGGATTTGCCATAGGATATTCATTAGGGTATGCTTTAACCTCAGGTGATGGGCTGATGTTGGAGTTAATTGGCATTGGTGCTGTTTGCATTGCTATAGCTATACCAATATCAAAATCTGCACAGAAAAAAGGCCTGGCGGCCGTAGATGCCTATAATCAAGGACTAGAAAAAAAATCTTTCTTAGAGAAAACCGAAGTATATCTGCAAACATCTGGCAACAATTTAGCCCTTTCTATAAATTTTTAAAATCTTTCTACCACCCACAACTTTCCTAAAACCCTCTCTTTTCACAGTTTTTTAGGAATCAAACCGCTTTCTATTCCTAAAACTTTTGGTTTTCGCTCACTTTTAGGAATATTGCTTATATTTATATTATGAAAACCATCATCCGGCATCAATACCTAAATACTTTAAACACCTTGAAAGACCAAAACTTTATCAAAGTGCTTACTGGGGTACGTCGTTGTGGTAAATCTACCATAATGCTGCAATTTCAGGATTTCTTATGCCAAAAGAATCCTAAGGCTGCGATATTAGCCATCAACTTAGATGTACCCGATTATAGGTTTCTAGCTGAAAAAAGCTGGAAAGAAGTCTATGATTATATAATTGCACGCATATCGCCCCAAAACACCAACTATGTTTTTATAGATGAAGTGCAAAATATCCTAGAATTTGAAAAGTTACTTGAAGGTTTATACAGCCACCCCAAAATCGACTTATATATCACAGGTTCCAATGCTTTTTTGCTGAGCAGTGAATTAGCCACTTTACTCACTGGCAGAGCTTTTGAAATCAAGGTTTTACCTTTTTCTTTCACTGAGTTTTTAGAGTTTACGGGTAAAACTGACCAGCCTGATAGAGCCTTTGCTGATTATTTACACATTGGTGGTTTCCCCGAAGCGGTGCGTTTGGCCCAAAGCGGCTATAATTATGTCTATGAATATTTGCAAATGGTCTTTCAAAATATTTATACCAACGACATTGTCCCCCGCCACCGTATTTACAGCGATGATTCTTACTTAGAAGTGGTGCATTTTTTAATTGATTCCGTGGGTTCCAGTGTTTCAGCTAACAATATAGCCAAGGTATTAAGTTCCCAACAGAAAAAAATCGATAATAAGACCGTATCTAAATATTTAGACACTTTAACCCAAGCTTTTTTGTTTTATCATGTAAATCGCTACGATATCAAAGGAAAACAACATTTAAGAACCTTAGGCAAATACTACTTAGTGGATTTAGGTTTTCGCCATGGTTTGCTAGGCAAAGAACTTGCAAGTGATGCAGGACACTTACTAGAAAATGTTATTTATTTAGAGTTATTACGCCGTAACAATCAGGTTTGGGTCGGCAAAACCGCTAATTTAGAAGTGGATTTTGTGGTGCGCACCCCCGCAGGTTTTACACAATACATTCAAGTTTCACAAACTGTCCAAGCTCCTAAAACTTTAGCACGAGAATTAGCTCCTCTGAACTCTATCTCAGATCATCATGAAAAACTGCTGATAACCATGGATTTTGACACAGGAACTTATAATGGCATCAAAAAAATCAACGCCATTGATTGGCTCACCCATAAACACAACTAAGTCATTGATTAAATCAGTCTTTTTTTGATTTTAAGCGCACATATATTTGCTTAGAGTTAGAACCAGAAAGACTTCTTTCCTCTATTTCAAACAAATTGCTTCTGCCTTTAACCATATCCGACAATTTTTGAAAACCATAATTGCGGGCATCAAACTCAGGCAAGAGTCGGTTAAGAATGCTGCCAAACGCGCCCAAGTAAGCCCACCCCGAATCATCGGCGGATTTATCCAAAGCTTCTTGGATGATCTTCGTAGGAAAAGCTTGTTTCTGTTTTTTAACTTCGTCATTATTTTGCGCTGAAATCACCTTACTTTTAACTTTTTCCGCAGACTTATCCTGAACTTTTTCCGGTCTTAAAACCTCAGTAAAAATAAACTTTTTACAAGCCATTCTAAATGCTTCGGGAGTCTTTTTTTCACCAAAACCTAAGACCAAAAGCCCCTCTTCGCGGATTCTATTGGCCAGTCCAGTGAAATCACTATCGCTGCTTACAATGCAAAAGCCATCTAACTTTCCCGAATACAATAAATCCATGGCATCTATAATCAAAGCGCTGTCGGCGGAGTTTTTACCCACGGTATAGGCAAATTGTTGCACTGGGCTGATGGCAAATTTTTGCAGCAGCTTTTTCCAAGAGGAA
>JAAZFC010000052.1 GCA_012511955.1 Fibrobacter sp.
ACCTAAGTTTTCGCTGCCCACTTTTGAGGATTGTAAATTTGCATTAAAGCAAAATACCACAATGAAAATTCAGTTAAAATATTACAATCAAAAGTAGCTGTTGTTTTGAAGTGTTTTGGGAAACGGAATGCTAAAAAGCTTTGGCTATTCTAAAATGTTCGCTATCTCAATCCGAAACGGCAAAATTTACAGAGACTACTCCTAAATGCGGTGAATAAACACCTTATTTGTCGCAAATATACGGTGAATAATGAGTATATTTGTGGCATAACTAGGTTATGAACATGAAAAAATACATCTACGAACACGAAAACTGGACTGATTTTAGCTGGGAAGATACGGCTATAAATGCTGTTTTTGGCGAAGTTCGCTTAATGCAAGGCAAAATCATTGGACTAATGAATTCTTTAGGGTTTGCCGCCAAAGCAGAAGCAATGCTAAAATCTTTAACTTTAGATGTGGTAAAATCTTCTGAAATAGAGGGAGAACTGCTCAATTATAATCAAGTTCGCTCATCCCTAGCCAGGCGTTTAGGTATTAATACCGCAGGTCTTGTGCCAAGTGATCGCCATATCGAAGGTGTTGTAGAAATGATGCTAGATGCTACCCAGCGTTGGGATTCGCCTTTAACGGAAGAGCGGTTATTTAGTTGGCACGCAGCGTTGTTTCCCACTGGCTATAGCGGACTTTACAAAATAGAAGTGGCTAAGTACCGCACCGGCGCAATGCAAGTGGTATCGGGTGCAATGGGGCATGAAAAAGTTCATTACGAAGCCCTTGCCCCAGAATCTGTTAGCGCCGAAATGAGCAAGTTTTTAGATTGGTTTAATAATGAACAACAGCTCGACCCTGTTCTTAAAGCAGCCATAGCTCACTTTTGGTTTATAATTATCCATCCTTTTGATGATGGTAATGGCCGCATAGCCAGGGCGATAACAGATATGTTGCTTGCGCGTGCAGAAGGTAGCGGTGAGCGTTTTTATAGTATATCAAGCCAAGTTTTAATTGAAAAAAAGCAATACTATGGTGTTTTGCAGAGGGTGCAACACAGTACCGGCGATATTACCGAGTGGATAGAATGGTTTTTGTATTGTTTAAAAAATGCAATGAAGGTAACCGAGCAAGCCAGTCAAGGGATTTTGCGCAAAGCTGAATTTTGGAAACTACATGAGCAAACTCCCATCAATGAAAGACAACGGTTTATGATAAACATGTTATTTGACGGGTTTAAAGGAAAGCTGAAGACCAGCAAGTGGGCGAAAATCACCAAAGTTTCCACCGACACTGCCTTACGCGACATCAAAGACTTAATCAACAAAGGAGTGCTACAAGAAACTGGCGAAGGTGGCCGTAGCACTAATTATGAACTAAAAAAACTTTGAAAATTCTAAAACTATGGACCAGTGTGGTAAAAGTGTGATGTAGATACGCTGTTTGTGATTAAAGACAGCAAAATAACCGATAAATTCGCTATAAACTCCGTTTTTGACAGCGTTGCCGTGAGCAAAACCGATGGCGAATACCAGCTAGGCTTTTTTAAAGGGAAAAATTCAGTGAAAAACATCGCTATAAATGCGGTGGATAGCATTGTGTTTTATCGCCCCGTTTTTGCCACAGATTCCAGCAGTAGCAGTGAATCAGAAGACACGCCAGTTATAAACGGTAAAATAACCGATGCCCGAGATGGCAATGTTTATAAAGTGGCGGAAATCGGCGACCAAACTTGGATGGCTGAAAACTTGCGTTACTTGCCGGGTGTTGATGGTATTGATACAAGTAGCACAGATCCTAAATACTATGTATATAAATATACTGGAAGTAGCATTGCAGAGGCAAAAACTAGCAGTTATTATCAAAAACATGCCGCTTTGTATAACTGGCCGGCTGCTTTAGAGGCTTGCCCTGCGGGTTGGCATTTGCCTACTGATGCGGAGTGGAGTGTTTTAGAAGATTATTCTGGTGGCAGATCGAATCAGTACGGATTCGGAGCGTTGCCCGGCAATTACTTCTACGGTAGCCGCTTCTCCAATGAGTCGATCATCGGCTTCTGGTGGAGTGCCACAGCGGACGATCCGTCTTTCGCTTACGGCCGGAACTTGTACTACAACTACGACAACATTTACAGGAACTACAATGTCAAGAGCCAAGGGTTCGCAGTGCGTTGCCTCAAGGATTAACGGCTCTTTCGTTATTAACCTTAAAACCCAC
>JAAZFC010000053.1 GCA_012511955.1 Fibrobacter sp.
ACGAGCGAAGTAAGTGTATGGTTATCAGATAATGGCGGTACAGCAAATGGTGGTGATAGCATTTCTGTAGAGAAAAAGTTTAAAATTACCATAAAACATGTAGATAAAGCCCCATATTTTGAAGAAAAAGATAGGACTTTTGAGATTTACGAAAACACCGAGGTGTTGCTTGGTGGACCACATTATATAAAAGCTATTGATATGGACAGCGAAACTCTGACTTACAGCATAGTTGACGATGATGATAAACATTTTAGCATTAATGAAAAAACAGCTGAATTAACCGTAAATGGCCCCATAAACTTTGAAGATATTGCAAAATACACTTTGGTAGTTCAAGCTTCTGATGATGATCTTGTAGCTACCACCGAAGTTACCATAAATGTGCTCGATGTTAATGAAAAGCCAGTGTTTAAGAAAGGTGCCGATGTTGTAGTAGATGAAAACTCTAGAGAATACTTTGAAGAGGAGTGGGCCACTGAAAGATTTAGTGGCTCTAATGAGCTTGATAATGGTAAAGGGCAAAATGAAAATCATCCTGAAAGGCCAGGTGAGCCTCAAACCTTTAAATTCATAGTTAAATATACTGATGTGAGGGACATACATGCTGGTACAAATTACGAAGAAACAGCAACGAATTTATTTGAGCCAGGAAAAGGTCCCAAAATATCTCCTGAAGGCGACTTAACTTTTACCCCAGCTGAAAATGCGTCAGGGACGAGCGAAGTAAGTTTATGGTTATCAGATAATGGCGGTACAGCAAATGGTGGTGATAGCATTTCTGTAGAGAAAAGGTTTAAAATTACCATAAAACATGTAAACAAGCCCCCATATTTTAATGTTACTGATTATAAATTCGATGTTTACGAAAACTCTGATAAGGAAACAATAGTTGGCAGAGTGCAAGCAATTGATATGGATACAGATTCTACTGGTTTAGAATATCGCATAATTTATGACAATCCATACAGAAAACATTTTAAAATAGATGAATTAACTGGTGTTGTTTCGGTTGCAATTGACTCACTTGATTATGAATATAAAGATACGGTTTTTTATGAAATAGTTGATGAAAATGATAGTGTCTCTAAAGATACGGTTTTTTATGAAACAGTTGATGAAAATGATAGTGTCTCTAAAGATACACTGGTTTTAGATGGTAAGTATTATCATTTCAAGGTCGAGGTAACAGACAAAGAATTTTATGACACTGTGGATGTTTTTATTAATGTCCTTAATGTTAATGAAGCACCACTGTTTGTTAAAGGCCACGATATAGTAGTAGTTGAAAATGCAGGTGCAGACTCTGTGTTTAATTGGGCACCTGTAATATTAAGTGGCCCTGGCTTTAATGAAGATAACCCTCTTTTATCTAATGACACTTTGCAAATAGTTGAATTTATATTAACGCCAGATTACCCCATTTTGTTCAAAACAAGACCTGAAATTGACTCTATCAGTGGTACATTAAGCTTTGAAACAGCTTTGGATACTTTTGGTGTTTGTACTGTGCTAGTTGTCCTTAAAGATAATGGTGGTACAGAAAATGGGGGTATTAACGAGTCTGAAGTAGATACTTTGGTAATTACTATAGATTCTATCCCGAGATTTAAGGATACACTTTATATTAGAGATTCAATTAATAATATTGACTCAGTTTTCGGTTATGTTACACCTCATCAAAAAGTTTTTGACCAAGCTGAAATAGTTAAATATCAAGCTTTTACACCTAAAAAACCTCGTGGAACTTTAGATGAACAGCATCGAGTATTTTCCATAGACGAAGATGGGGCGGTGAGAAAAGGGTCTGTTCACAAAGAAATTCTTTTTAAACAAGGCATAAAGCCTTTTGTTATTCCTGTGGAAATAACAGCTGATTTAAAACAAAATGTCAAAGACACGCTTCTTGCTGAAAAAATAGACCTTGCGATTATCATATTAGATGTTCCAGTCTTCGAACATAAATCTTATAATGTGACTATCCCTGAAAATTCTCCTTTGAATCAAAATGTTGTTAGAGTAAAAGCTATGGACCAAGACAATCAACAGCTTTACTACAGGATTTTAGAAAATTCAGTTTCTGTAAGCTACTTTAAAGATTTGTATGGAGAATTAGCTCGCAATGAATGTGCTGAAGACTATTACGGAGTTAATAAAAAACTTCCTTTCACTATGGATTCTTTAACTGGCGATATTAATGTGGCTGGTGAAATTAACTATGAGTGTATAGTGGATTATTCTTTTAAGGTTCAGGTTAGAAACAGGGCAGATGACTCTTTAGATGATGTGAGTTTTGATTCTGCTACTGTCAATGTAAAAGTGGAGGATGTTAATGAAAGACCTGAATTTATCAGTATGACTTTAACTAGAACTGATTCAATACCAAGAAAAGCTACAACAGAAAAAACAGAAATTGCTGCAGTAGTTGATGGACAGTGGCAAGGTGGAGTCTTTAATGTCTATCAAGATCAACAATTTGAAAGTTCAGTGGTGGTTTATGATCCTGATTACGGAGATGGCTTAAAGTACAAGTTGTTGGCGGCTCCCCTTGGTATGAGTGTAAATTCTACTAATGGCAGTATTTATTGGCAACCAGGAAATGATCAAAGAAACCAAACTCGTTCTATTAGACTAAAAGTTGTAGATAATGGTGGCTTGTCTGATACTCTAAACTTTAAAATACATATTGTAAATGTTAATGACCCTCCAGAAGTTGTTAGTCCCAATGATACAACAATTCATTCCATAATTACCACAGTATGGGAAATTGAAGCTTATGATATTGATGATGATGAGTTAACATATACTTTAACAGGTGAAAATGCCAACGCTGAAGGCTTGAGTATAGTAGGCAATAAGGTGATCTTTACACCTGTGCACGCACAAGAAGGTGAACGAGATTTTAAATTAGAAGTTACTGTTTCGGATGGAGAATACGATGTTAAAGCTAAGTGGACACTAATTACCATTCTTCCACTTAACAATGCACCTTATTTTTTGCCGACTGTGTTAGAAATCGAAGAAAATAGTCCAGCATATACTAAAGTTGGAGTAGTTAGAGCAAAAGATAAAGAAAATGATGTTTTGAACTTTGAAATAATAGGAGGAGACGGGAAAAACCTGTTCTTAATGGACTCTTTGACTGGTGAAGTGGTAGTTGCTCCTGGCACCAAGCTAAACTATGAAAAAGATTCTCTATACAAAATCGAAGTAATGGTTAGTGATTCAGCTTCTAGAGCTAAGAATAAAATAGTAACGGGTACATTTGATATTAGAATTATTGATGTAAACGATGCGCCAGTGATAATCACCAAAGAATTGAGAGTAAAAGAAGATGAACCTGTGGGCTCTGAGTTTGCTGAAATAGAAGCCTATGATGAGGATATTAATGATACATTAATCTTTAGTATTATTAGCAAAGAGCCATCGTTTTCTATAGATTCGCTTACAGGAAAAGTTACAGTAATTAAAGAGTTAGATTATGAAACTGTACCGATGGAAACCTTAACTGTGGTGGTAAGTGATGGAAGATTAAGCGATACAGCTCAAATTATAGTTTATATAGAAGATGTCTTTGAGCAAACAGAAGTAGAAATCATAAGTGTAACCACAGGTGACTCTACTTATTCTAACATCGATAGTATTTATACCAATGATTCCATAGCAGAAATTTTATGGAGACATGATAGCACAATTAACTTAGATGTTGAAAATCTTAAACCAGGACCAAATTGGATAGAGATTGAATATTGTGATCCCACTAAAAATGCTTGTGGGTTAGATGGGGTTATGATTGTTTATAATTCCAAAGAACCTACGGTAACTATGACTACTGATACGAGCAGGGCAGTACCGCCTAGAACAACTATTGTGGAAGGTCCCAATGTGTATGTACACGATACAGCTAAGGTTTATCCTCAAGCAGGACCTTGGTCAGTACCTCCCTTGCCCGATGTACTCCATGGCGACACGGTTTATTTTATGAATACAGCCAAAGATCTTAACTTTAGAATTAATTACTTGGACAAAAATCTAAGGGAAAAAACCACAGAAGAAGTTATTAAGCCTAAACTTAAACAAGGTCTAAATTTGGTAAGTCATGTATATAAAGACGCTTTTGGAAATGAAGTTGTTACTGAAACTTGGATTTACTATGATTTTACAGCACCAGTGGTAGAAATTTTAAAACCTCAAGACTCTCTGGTGTCATTGCGCTATGTGGTACCAGTGGAATGGAGTGTAGATGGTTTTGAGATGGATACTCTTAGTCATCAGACTTTAGAAGAAGGTTGGAACCAAGTGATTCGATCTTTTATGGATAGGGCTGGAAATATCGGTGCCGATACTATAAATATTAACTTAGAGGATAATCGCAAAAATGTGGATATTAGCTTAATAGAATCTTTGGTGATGTTGGATAATAAAACAATCCAAGAGTACTATGCTAAAAATCCATTGAAAAAAGACGAGTTTTTTGCGGTTTCTGTTTATAATACAGTAACTGGAAAAGAAGAGCATACTCAATACGGTATAGGTTCAAAATCCTATCCTGGTACTGGGGGAGAACCCTATCCTGACTTTAATGGCAGACATTTAGGCCCCACCCTGCGCATTGAAACAAAAATGCCACAAATGGGTGGTGTAGATGCGGCGGGAACACCCCGTGGTGGAAATTTAGGTTCTATTATAGAGCCAGATGGCACTATAGCTTTGGATAACGGCACTGGCGAAGACCGTATTCGAGTAAGTCTTAATGAATACTTAAGCAATCATTGTGAAGAAGGAGCGTTTGACGATCTAAGTGGTGATGATTTGTTAGCCGCTCCTTTGTACAAGGGAAAAGTGGTTATAAATGTATCTATATTCGATGCCATAGGGCAGTTTGTAGATCGCATTCGCATCATTCAACATATTGATAACCCTGACTATATAAGCGATGATGGTATGGTGAATATGTACTTAGAAATTAAACCTTCTCTTGAAGAAGGGTTACGCAGTCAACAGGGCAGAGCTTATGGAACAGGTGCATATATTATTAATGGTGAAGTTACCAGCTCATATGTTTTAAGATGCAATACTACTAATCATCCTAAAGGTCATCAGCTGAGAAACAGTGATAAGGTTTTAACGACTTTTGGTTATAGAAGGAGTCCTAGATAGGTTAAAAGGATTTTAAAAAATGCAAAAAAAGTTATTACTACTCACTACTTTAGTTATGCTTTACTCTTGCGGGGGGGATCCAGTAAGTACAGAATTAGATTTTGATCCTATCACTGTGGTAGAAAATCACAGTGATTTGCCCACCTGCAAAAAAGAACAGTTAAATAGGTTTTTTTATGTGACAGATTCTAATTCTCTGGTTTACTGCGATGGCAAAAAGCACCAGTATTTGTCTTTAAAGGGCGAACCAGGAAAAGATGGTGCCAAAGGTGAAGATGGTGAACCAGGAAAACCAGGTAAAGATGGCGGTGAAGGTGGTGATGGAACTTCATGTAATGGCAAATTTGCCCCTGGAATTGGAATGTTGATTACTTGTGGTGAATTTGTTGATACAATTTATAGTTATATAAGCATGCCACCTTTGGCTGTGGAAGTGTTTATAGCTGGTACTCCTTTGGTTGATTCTACTTTAGAAGGTCATTATTCTTATGTGGATTTTGAAGGTTTAAGCGAATCTGGTAGTTATTATCAATGGTTCCGCAATGAAACACCTATAATAAATGCTACGGAAAAACAGTATGTGATAAAAGCCGAAGATGCTGAACAGGAAATTTCCTTTATGGTAGTTCCTAGCAATGGCGATTTGCCCACCAATAAAGGGGCAGGAGCTATTTCTAGACCAATGCTTATCACCGAAGCAAAATACTGCTTAGAAAACCCGCAAAATTGTGGGCGTTTTACTGATGTTCGCGATGAACGCTCTTATTTATGGGTTCGCATAGAAAATCAAACTTGGATGGCAGAGAATTTGGCTTATTTAACCGTGGTAAATGCTAAAGATGATATTTCCAGAACAGAAAGTCGTTCTTATGTTTATGGTTATGACGGTGAAGATCTGGAAAAAGCTAAATCCAGTGCTTCTTATAAAAAGTTTGGTGCCTTATACAATTCTCCTGCTTTACAGGATTTATGTCCTCCAGGTTGGAAAGTGCCCTCGGCAAGTGACTTTCAAAGTTTAGTGCAAAATGCAGGCGGAACTGAAGTCGCTGTAAAGACTTTAATGGCGAAAGAACACTATGAAGATGGCGATAATTTTGCTTTTAAAGGTTTGTTGAGTGGATATCTTGGTGTGATTTACGGAGATGACGAGATAGCTGAAGTTGCCAAAGCTCCTGAAGTTGACGGTGATGAGAGCGACGAAGAAGAACCAGAAATCGTTGTTGACAATCTACCTAAAATAGAAGGTGGTTTGTTTTTTGCACAGGGAAATGAGGCTATATGGTGGGGAACTTCTGGAACATTTTTGCATCACGATATGCTAGTTCGCAACATTGATGAAACTCCTCGTTTTGAACCAGAAAACGCATTTGCAGTGCGTTGTATTCAAGAAGATTATTAATCTAAAAGTTTGTAGTCATTGGGGAAAAATTCGATAAATTGTTCAAGCCCTGGTGATACCCAAATTTCATTGGAAGCTAAAATAACCAGAGCTGCAATTTTACCGTCAAACTCTTGTGTTTTTGCTTTAATTTCATCTAAGGGCAAAAGCATAAACCAAGTGCAAAGAGTGTTTTTATTCATCCCAGGAATGCTTTGCATCACCGAAACGCTGCGATTTCCAATACTAGATTCGCCAGTGCGAGGATCCATGATATGATGATGTCTTTTGCCATCGGGGGTGCTATGAGTTTGCTCGTAATCACCGGAAGTACAAAAACTTAATTTTTGAGGGTCCATGGCTACCTTAGCTACCAAGTTTTTGGACGGTTCGGGGTTTTTGATGCCTAGCACCCAAGGTTTGCCATCTGCTTTGACTCCTGAACAGGAAAAATCACCACTTACTTCTGCTAACCAGCCCGGAATTTGTGCTTTGGCCAAGCGATTGTCGATTTCATCGAGAATGATTCCTTCCATAAAAGCACCCAAGGCAAAATGCTGCTTTTCCCGCAGAATTATCATGCTTTGGGAAGCTGAATCCAGTTGGTAAAAAGGTTCTTGCATTTCAGCCACCAAGCGTTCCCTAGTGGAATCTGCCAGGCTCTGATTATTTTGCCACGCATTTTTCCATGCCCGCAACAAGTTTCCAATGCTCACATCTATTTTGCCCTCGCTGAGTTCGCGAAAAAACAAGGCGAAATCAAACATCGCGTAAGCTAGAGAATCTAGAGGAATAGTGTCATAAGCCTTCGCGTGGTAAATCACCGAGTCCATGGCTCCGCCATGCCTATATTTGGCTTGAAATTCCGCCAGCCACTGGGGAAGATCTTCCAAAACCGCATCTATATCTTTTTGCGAACCGTGGGCGGAAATATTCACGGTAAAATAGTTGAAAGGATAAGTATAATGTTTGATTTCGGAGTGGGAATTGTAGGTAATAACCGAAAGGACTTTCCAAAAAGCTATGGTAAATAAAACTCCAAAAATCAAAGGTTTAATGCGTATCTTCTGACTCATAATTTGAGAAAAGCTCCATGGCGGTTTGGCCAACTTTTTGGGTGCTATGCCAAGTATAAAATCCAGAGACTGTTGCACCAGCAAAGGGGATAAAACGCGCTATAGATTTACTAGAAATCTTTTTAAAACTTTGCACACCTATTCTTTTTAACAACTGCTGCAAAGCTTTTTGTGAAAGTTGTTGCAATAAAATTCGTTCCCCTAAACGCACTGCAAAATCCTTGGCAACTTCAGTGGTGGTATGTCTAAACAAACACCAAATCATCGCTTCTTGGTTTAAGCGATGGCTTTGTCCGTGAAGCGCAGCAATATCGGCCACCAGCTTAGATTGAATTCGCCATATAGTAGCTAAATCGGGGAATATAGTGGCCAAACCCAAAAGTCCTCCCGGTGCTGATAGACTAGCACTGGTAGTCGAACTAAAAATAGCCGCTTTGCTAATAAGCTCTTCACTAGCAATCTGCGGGTTTACCACAGGTTTTAGCTTGCTTTTGGGTATGTGCGACACAATATCATACAAAATGCGTGCGCTTTGTTCCGCGGCTTTTTGTTGAAAGTTATGCAAAGGTTTTTCCTTCATTTTTAAAGTACTCATTAATAATTATATGATAAATTTTAAGATAAAGCTGTATTTTTGAGGAATAGGGATCATAATCCCATCTTTTTGTTCCAGACCCAACTGTAAAATTTCGTGAATCCATTCCTTAGAAACTTCCCCTTTTACGATTTTAATATACGAAGCTTCGGCGGTATTGATAAATTCATAGTACCCATCAAACTGTATGGGAACACCTTCGCCTTTTAAAATAATAGAGGCAAAAATGCGTTTTTCTTTGGGATCTATCTCCAAAATTTGGAATTGTCCCAGGCGCTGTACCATATCTGATTGGTTGGCCGCGCTTTTAATAGCTTTAGATTTAATGTTTTTCACAATTTAAATATAAAAAAAGGCCGCTTAAAAAGCGACCTTTAATGGCTCCAAGCGGGATTGAACCGCTGACACGAGGATTTTCAGTCCTCTGCTCTACCGACTGAGCTACAGAGCCAAAGTAAAATCAAACTTAGAAAGAATAAATCTCTTGTCAAGGGTTTTCTATATTCATTTTATGGCAAAATCTGTGCAACAAATGTTTGACAATATTTCTCCTCGTTATGATCTCTTAAATAGGTTCCTAAGTTTGCGTAGGGATGTGGCTTGGCGGCGCAAAGCCGCACGGTGCGCCGGCGATGCTGACCGGGTTTTAGATTTATGCGGCGGCACCGGGGATTTTTTGCTGAGCTGGCAAAAGCAATGGGGCACATCCGCCGAAGCTGTAATTGGTGATTTTTCTTTTAAAATGCTCCAACAGGCTCAGCAAAAAAGCCTAAAAGCACCACTGGTGCAATGCGATGCCTTGGATTTACCCTTTAAAGATGGGAGTTTCGAGCTGGTGCTTTGCGGCTTTGGCATGCGAAACTTCTCGGGTTATCACCGAGCTTTGGACGAGTTACACCGGGTTTTAGACGAGTCGGGGAGAGTGGTGATCTTGGACTTCTTTAAACCCACTCATATAGGAACGAAGTTCTTTTACGGCATTTTAGCTCCTATATTCATCCCTTTTATTGGAGCATTTTTTAGCGGTCGCAAAGAAGCTTACGATTATTTGGTAAAATCGGTGCGAAATTTTGTCAGCGCAGCGGAATTTCAGCATCAAGCGCTGCAACATGGCTTTAAAAAAGCTAAGATTAAAGCATTGGATGGCGGCATTGCTCACTTGGTAGTTTTGGATAAATATGAAAAATAAAGTACCTTGGATAATTGGCGTAACTGGTGCTTCTGGGGCAATTTATGCCACCAGATTACTGCGTCATTTACAGAAAACGCAAATTGACACGCATTTATTGCTTAGCGATGCTGGCGCACAAGTTTTAGAACACGAAAAGCAGACTAGAATCATGGATTTGGCCACTAAAAGCTTTGCCAAAGACGATTGGTTTGCGCCTCCAGCCAGCGGTTCTGCGGATTATGCGGGGATGGTTATCATTCCTTGTTCCATGGGGACTTTGGCAAAGATAGCCCATGGCATTGCCGATAATTTACTCACCCGCGCCGCGTCAGTTTGCCTTAAAGAAAATCGTCCTTTAATTGTGGTTCCTCGCGAAACTCCCATGGGGAAAATTCATTTAGAAAACATGCTAAAACTCTCTGAAGCTGGAGCGGGGGTGATACCTGCTTGCCCGCATTTTTACCAAAATCCTACCACCGTGGAACAAGTGGTGGATACGGTGGTGGCCAAAGTATTGCAACAGATGAAAATACCACAAAATTTGGTTAAACCCTGGGGAAAATCATGAAACTTTGGAATGCTATCAAAGAATATGGTTCCCTGGTAAGGTTTTCCCATACAATTTTTGCTCTGCCCTTTGCTTTAGGGGCTTTTGCGGTGGCTTCCATCGGGTATTTTAAGTGGATAAATCTGCTAGGTGTGCTTATGTGTATGGTAACAGCGCGAAACTCAGCCATGGCCTACAATCGTTTGGTAGATGCGGACATAGATGCAGAGAATCCTCGTACTAAAAACCGCCATTTACCCACCGGTCAATTGGAAAAAAGGTCTGTAAAGTTTTTTATCGCCATTAATGGTTTGCTATTTTGGGTCAGCGCTGCTTTATTCAATAAATTAACTATCATATTTGCTCCATTTGTGTGGCTATTGTTGCTTTCATATTCTCACTGGAAGCATTGGAGCTGGTTATGTCATTGGTTTTTGGGTTTTAGCATCGGTTTGTCGCCTTTGGGGGCGTGGATTGCTGTGCGTGGGGAATTTGCGTTATTTCCATCGCTTTTAGGGGTGTTTTTAATGTTTTGGATGGGGGGATTTGACATTATTTATAGCACCCAAGATGTGGAGATAGATATAAAGCAGGGATTGAAATCGGTGCCTGTGCGTTTTGGAGTAGAAAAGTCTTTGTTAATAGCCATGTTAAGTCATGCTTTGATGCTGGTAGTGGGGGTAATTTTATGGTATTTGAGTGCCTGGCATTGGGCTTTACTTTTGGCACTTTTTCTCAGTGCTATGTTGCTGATATACATACATTTATTTAGAAAAAGTAACGATTTAGATGCTATAAATAGGGATTTCTTTTTGGCCAATGGTGCTATTAGTTCGGTGTGGTTAATTTGCTTAATTTTATGGGTCATAGATGGAGGCGTAAATGTTTTATAAGAAAAATATGACTTTTTGGCGTAAATGGAATTTCTTTATGGTGGTGGGAATCACGGGAATGATTTTAGCAGAGAGATTTGTGGGGGAGGTGGTGGAAAGTTCTTTGTTTTCAACGGTTTTGTGGGTTTTAGGCGGGGGATTGTTATTAGGGGTGCTAATGAATAGGCGAAGTAAATCTTAATAACTCTAAATAAAGCCAAATTTTTAAAAAAGCAGCAAAACTAGAGCAAATGCGCCAAATCAGCCAAAAACGCATAAATTGCTATATTTCTACAAGTTTATTCAAGAGGAATTTTATGGGAAAAAACCTATACGATAAAGTTTTTGACCGCCATGTGGTAGCTAAATTACCCTCCGGTCAGTATCAGCTATTCATCGGCTTACATTTATGCCATGAAGTTACTTCGCCCCAGGCTTTTGCTATGCTTAAAGAGCAGAATTTGCCTGTGCCTTTTCCGAAGCGAACTTTTGTAACTGCTGACCATATTATACCCACTACTTCTAAGGATAGGCAAAGACCTTTGCCTGATCCTGTTTCTGAGCAAATGTTACAACACCTTGAACAAAATGCCGAAGAGCATAATTTGCGTTATTTTAGCATGGAAAGAGGCGAGCAAGGAGTGGTTCATGTGGTGGGTCCCGAATATGGGCTAACTTTACCAGGTATGACCATTGCTTGTGGTGATTCTCACACTGCTACCCACGGTGCTTTTGGAGCTTTGGCTTTTGGTATAGGAACTTCCCAAGTGGCCGATGTTTTGGCTACCCAAACCTTGGCCATGTCCCGTTTGAAAGTGCGCCGCATAGAATTTACTGGGGAATTAGCCCCGGGAGTTACTCCCAAAGATGTGGCCCTTACTTATATCGCCAAATTAGGCGTAAATGGCGGCGTGGGTTATGCTTATGAATTTGCTGGTCCGGTGATAGAAAATATGACCATGGAAGGTCGTATGACTGTTTGCAATATGGCCATTGAAGGTGGTGCTCGTTGCGGATATATTAATCCCGATCAAACCACTTATGATTATATTAAAGGTCGTCCTTATGCACCCAGTGGCGAAAATTGGGACAAAGCTTTGGCTGACTGGAAGTCCATTGCTTCCGATGCCGATGCCCATTACGACGATGTGGTGGTGATTGATGCTTCTAGCATAGAGCCCATGATTACCTGGGGTATAACTCCTGCCCAAGCTTTGGGTATTTCTGAAAAGACTCCAAAAGTTGACTCTTTTAGCGGTGCCGAAAAGCAAGTTATAGAAGAAGCTTACGAATATATGGATTTTGTAGAAGGTCAATCCATGGTGGGCGTACCCATTAATGTGGCTTTTATAGGTTCTTGCACCAATGGTCGCATTTCTGACTTCCGCGCCGCTGCCGAAGTGCTTAAAGGAGGGCGTAAAGTAGCTCCTGGTATTCGCGCTTTAGTGGTTCCAGGTTCTATGGAAGTGAAAAGACAAGCAGAAGCCGAGGGTTTAGATAAAATTTTTATAGAAGCTGGTTTTGAATGGCGTGAAGCTGGTTGTTCCATGTGCTTAGCCATGAATCCTGACCGTTTACAAGGTAGGGAAATTTGTGCTTCGACTTCGAATAGAAACTTTAAAGGTCGTCAAGGTTCGCCTTCGGGGCGTACTCTTTTGATGAGCCCAGCCATGGTGGCTTTAGCTGCAGTGGAAGGTAAAGTTGTAGATGTGAGGAATTACTTATGAGCGTAAAAATCATCGATAAAACTTCAGGTTCTGGCGTTCCTTTAAGGGGAAACGACATTGATACCGATCGCATTATACCTGCGCGTTTTTTAAAAAGAGTAACTTTTGATGGCTTGGGCGATCATGCTTTTGAAGACGATATTGCCGCTTTAAAAAGACAAGATAAGGTGCATCCTTTTGCCAACCCTATTTATAGTAAAGGGGCGGTTTTAGCCACTAATTCCAACTTTGGCAGTGGTTCTAGCCGCGAACATGCCCCGCAATCGTTGATGCGTTGGGGCATCCAGGCTATTATCGCCGAAAGTTATTCCGAAATCTTTTTTGGCAACTGTGTTTCTTTAGGTATTCCATGTTTTAAAGTGGATTCCGCCACCGCCGAAAAGATTTTAAGCTGGATCGAAGCGAATCCTGAAGGGGAATTACAAACTTCCGTGGCTGAGCGCAAATTGCTTATGGGCGGCGAAGAAATCGTTTTGGAACTCGCCGATGGACCTCGGGGACAGTTCTTAGATGGTTCTTGGAATGCTCGTGCAGGTTTATTGCGCAATTTAGACCAAGTTCGTGCGGTAGCTGAAAAGCTAGCCTATGTAAACAACTACGAGGATTGACTTGAGTCAATCTCTACAGCTCCATTACTCGCAAGTATTTTTAACATCGGATTGCGGTGTTAATGGGGCTGAGATTTACGCAAAAAGGCGTCGCGAATTTTTGCAGAAATTGGAGCATCCCTGCTTAATTGCAGGGGTGCGACAAGCGCCGGGAAGCTCAGAAGCTTGGTACAATCAGTTGGAGCGCAGGGTGCAAAACCCTCAGATGCTTTTTTTGACGGGCATTAACCAAACGCAAGTGTATTTGTGGTTAGACCCTAGAGCAGAAAAAAATGCCCAAGAAATCCTGTTTTTGCCCAAAGTGGATCCCCACCATGAGTTTTGGGAAGGGGCACGCTTGGGGTTATACGAAAAAGATAGTCCCCAAGCCCAAGCCCATTTGCAAAAACTCCAAGCTTTGCTGGGTTTTAATCGCATGGAAAACAGTCAAGATTTGTGGGAACTGCTAGAAAATGAGTTGTTGGATACCCCCACGGCTAGTTTGTATAGCTTTTGGGAAGGAAATGACGAAACTCCGCCGCGATTAACCAGCTTGTATTTCAGAAAATTTCGCAGTGAATTGCAAAGCTTTTTAGATGAAATTTCTGGGGAAATAGAGCTTAAAAACTGCCACGATTTGTATTACCAAAGTGTTTTGCCTTTAGACTCCCAGCGGCAATCTAGTGTCAAAGAAGCTAGTGCCAAAACCGCCCGAGCTTTCAACAAATTGTTGCAGAAACTACCAGATTTTGAGACGGAAAATCAGTTGCGGGGTTATTTAGATTATTTATTGCACAGCGAAAGCCCCGATGGCTTGGCTTTTTCCACCATTGTAGCTGGAGGAGCCAATGCGGAGGTTTTGCATTACCAAAAAAGCGATGAGAGCTTAAAAGATGGGGAACTAGTGCCACTAGATTTTGGCTTGCGTTGGGGGAGCGTATGCACAGATATTTCTCGAACTTTGCCTATAAATGGCAAATTCGATCCCTTACAAAAAATTCTTTACCAAATAGTCTTAGATACTCAAGAGTACTTTGAAAATTCCGTGCGTGGGGGGATTTTACTCAAAGATCTCAACGAAAAAGCATGGAATTACTTAGAGGCATTGCTAGAAGAACGCTTTTTGGCTTTGGGTGGACAAGCGGAGCGTTTATATCCGCTAAGAAAGCAGAGTTTTGTCGCGCCCCATGGTATTAGCCATGCTTTGGGTGTAGAAGTACACGAAGGCGACATTTTACGGACATATCAGCAAAAACCCTTGAATTCGGGAATGATTATCAGCAATGAGCCGGGCTTATATGGAAAATTTACTATAAATATAGATGGAACAGTTTATAGTCAAAGATTGGGTATAAGAATAGAAGATGATTTGCTTATCACTGATTCTGGTTGTGAAAATCTAACTAGAGCTATGTCCAAAAGCATTGAAGCCTTGGAAATGCAAATAAACCATGCAAAAGACATTTAAACTAATTAAATTGATAATAACATAGGAAAAACAGAAGTGCAAAATAAAAATAATAATGAAAACCCAAGAGATTATTCGGATCGTAATGTTTTATTGTTAGAAATAGACGAAGAGCATAGTGAAATAACAGCTCAAATTATTCGCAATATGCTTCCTGGAGCCAAAATTAAAGCCGTACATACTCCTGAAGATGCTTTAAAAGCTATGCATAAAGGAGAATGGGATACCTATGTGTTAGATTTTCGCGAAGAAGCGGTGTCGAATAGCGAGTTTGTAAAAAGAGCAAACAACCAAAAAGATGCTGTTTTAGTGGCTTTGCCTTTTGGTACTTTCACTGAAGGTGACGAGGATAATGCAGCGAAATTAGATATTTTAAGAAAACTCTTTGAAGTTGAAAAAGAAGAAAAGAAAAAATGATAAGTATTACTTATACTTGGAGCTAATTCATGGCTGAAATTTCCGTATCTATGCGCAATGTAAAAAAGGTGTATCCAGGGTCTGAAACACCAGCTATACAAGATATTAACTTGGATATAGCCGATGCGGAATTTGTGGTCTTAGTGGGGCACTCTGGTTGTGGAAAATCTACAATTTTGCGTATTATTGCTGGTTTAGAAAGTCCCACCGAAGGAGAAGTCTTTATCGGAGGGCAATCTTGCACACATTTAGAACCTAAAGATCGCGATATAGCCATGGTTTTCCAAAATTATGCTCTTTATCCACATTTTTCCGTGCGCGAAAACTTAGAATTTGGCTTAAAAATGGCGCGACGCTTGACTAGACCTGAAATTGAAACCCGGGTTTTAGAAGCTGCAGAAATTTTAGAAATACGCAATTTATTAGACCGTAAACCTAAGCATCTTTCAGGGGGAGAAAGACAAAGAGTGGCTTTGGGAAGAGCTATAGTACGCAAACCTCGGGTATTCTTATTTGACGAGCCTTTGTCGAACTTAGATGCCAATATGCGTGCGCACATGCGCATCGAATTGGGGCGTTTGCATAGCCGTTTGCAAACTACCATGCTTTATGTTACCCACGATCAGGTGGAAGCTATGACCATGGGAGATAGGATAATATGTATGCGCAATGGTGAAATTCAACAAGTGGGGCAACCCATGGAATTGTACAGTGAACCCATCAATGAATATGTGGGATCATTTATTGGGACTCCACCCATGAATTTTACTAATGGCGAATTTCAAGATGGCGGTGTAGTTTTACAGGGAACTGAGGTGGTTTTGCCTGTACAAGCTTATGAGCATTTAAAAGATTTTAAAAAGTTTCGAGTGGGGGTGCGGCCCGAGCATTTGATTCTTTCCAGAACTGATACCGCAGGGATTCCTTGTCGAGTAGAGGTGGTGGAGACCTTAGGTTTTGAGACTTTATTGCATGTGGGAAATGGCAAATTTAGCACCATTGTGCGCAGTCAAAATAAAGATTTACTTCAGGTGGGTGAAAATGTTTATTTGCATATTTCTAAACCACACTTTTTTGATGGTGCCACGGGGCAAAGAATAATTTTGTCTCCTTTAGGAGAGTAAATATGCCTAAGTATATGCTAAAGCGTTTCTTTTATATAGTTATTGTGGCTTTATTAAGTGCCTGCGGAAATCAAACAGATAATAAGCAAGTGGTTTTGGATTTATGGGTGATGCCTAATTCCCCAGAGCCCCAACGGGATACAGAAAAATTGGTGAGGGGTTTTGAATTAGAAAATCCTGGTATTAAAGTTAATGTTACCGTGGTGGATTGGGGTAATGCTTGGGCTAGAATCACCACTGCTGCCACCACCCAAAATGGCCCCGATGTGATTCAAATGCCCACTTCATGGACTGCAGCCATCACTGAAATGGGTTCCCTTTTGGCGCTGGATTCGCTATTGCATACCATTGGGGGCGCTCAAAAGTTTCCCCCTGCCATGATGCAATATTCCCAGCCTCGAGGCTCTGATTCCATAACATCATTGCCTTGGTTTGTAGATGTGCGCCCCATGTTTTATAGAAAAGATGTTTTAGCAAAAGTTGGCATAAATCCTCGGAAAATCATTACTTGGCACGATTTTAAAAGAGCTTTAGAAAAAATTCGCGTGGCTAAACCTGTAATTGAAGGAATTTCTGTGCTACCCATGGGCTACCCAGGGAAAAATGACTGGAATGTCATTCACAATTTTGCCCCTTGGATTTACGGCATGGGTGGGGATTTTTTAAATGAAGCGGGAACCAAAAGCATGCTATCTAGTCCTGAAACCATGGAGGCGATCATCTTTTACTTGGATTTTGTGCGTTTGGGGTACAATGAAGCCCGTAATTTGGAAAAAAACACCGCCCAAGTCAGTTCAGAATTTGATGATGGGCGTTTAGCATTTTGGTTTGATGCTACCACCAAAACTATTTACATGGATAGACCTCAATATGCCGGCAATACAGCAAAAAGCCCTGCAGCCCGTAATTATGGCTGTATGTTACCTCCCACTTCTCCCACGGGTAAAAATCGTTATTTTATAGGGGGATCCGGACTTTCTGTCTTTAAATATACGCAGCATAGTAAAGAGGCCATTAAGCTTTTAGAGTACTTAGTAGCCAGGCCAGAAGTACAGTTGCAGATGGCGCGCACTAGTGCTTTTTTACCGGCGCTAAAAGCCACTTGGAGCCATCCATATTTTAAAGATAATAGCAACTATCAAGTGTTTTTACGCATGGCTGAAACAGCCAAAGCGTATCCTAGTG
>JAAZFC010000054.1 GCA_012511955.1 Fibrobacter sp.
ACATTAATAGCATTGATTTTTTAAATTTGGAAAGCATATTTACTCCATTAGAGTTAAAGATCCACTAACTACGAAATACATATTATTTGCCAAAAAACAAGCTTTTGGCTGCTGCAAATAAATCATCTTTTTCTGCAGGGTCTAAACATTCAGTGTAAATTCGAACTTTAGGCTCAGTGCCTGAAGGGCGAATTAACATCCATGAATTATCAGTGAAAACTATTTTAACACCATCTACAGTAAGTACGGTTTTAACTTCTTTGGAATTATCGCCTACAGCAATTTGACTGCCAATTTTCACCTTTTCACCAATACTTTGCACTTTTTCTAACAGAGGTGCACCCACCATGGCTCTTTCCACATCAAAGCCCGACCTTTCTGGATATAAACGGCCACACTCTGTATATAATGCTTCTAAATATTCTCCTAAATTCTTGCCAGTAACCGCAATGATTTCTAAGGCTAATAACAAGCCAAACTGCGCATCTTTCTCCAAAGTATTATTTAAGCCAGAAATGCCATCACTTTCTTCGAAAGCTATAAGTGCTTTGGGCTTTGCCTGGCGATGCATCCACGGGCGGAAGTTTTTAAAACCCACAGGAGTTTCAGCTACTTCTACTCCCAAAGAATCGGCGATAATATTTACAAAATTAGAAGTAGCCACAGATTTAGCCACCACGCCCTTTAGCTTGCGCCAAGTTACCATATAATGAAAAGCTATGGCCCCAAAAGCGTTCATATCAATTTCCGTAGTGCCGTCGTAAAAACGAATGCGATCGCCATCGGGATCGAAAATCACTCCTAAACGATACCAAGCCTTGGAAGCGTCTAGTATTTGCTTAACCCCTTCTAAATTCTTAGAAGATGGTTCTGGAGCCACACCACCAAAAAGCGGATCATCTTCGGTACGCAATGAGACTAAGCATTTGGGATTATTTAATAAATAGCCAGGACGACCACGAGTGGCTCCGTGTACATGATCAACCACTAAGGCTAAACGACCACCATTTACCAAGCTTTCAATGCGATTAAACTTGATAGTTTCTTGTTTTTCTAAAAACTCTTTATAAACCTTGAGAATATCTAGCTCTTCCCAAGCTAATTCTGCAGGAATGGGCTCAAATTTATGATCGGGCATCATTTCATTAGCCAAACGCGTAATGACATCGGTAATTCCAGTATCAGCGGGTCCGCCATCGGCTGGATTAAACTTGATTCCCCCGTAGTGATTGGGATTATGGCTGGGAGTCATATTTATGGCACAAGCCGCATCGAGCATTTCAACGGCAGCAGAAAACTCTGGCGTGGTAGCTTCTCCAGCAAAGAAAACTGGAATATCGGCTTGTAAAAACTCATGGGCCACTGCCGCGCAAAATTCTTTACCTAAAAAACGGTTGTCATGGCCGAGCACTAGTCCCTTTTTTTGCAGTTCAGCAAAGTCTTTAATTCCCAACTCAGCAAACAGCGCTGCATCGGCTTCGCGGTACATACGCACAATGGCTTTACCTACTACTTGTAAATTGCGAATTGTAAACTCGCTGCCGATTTCACCACGCCAGCCTGAAGTTCCAAAAGAAACTTGAGCAGGGGCATGAGAGGTTCGGGCAAATTCAAGAATTTGTTCAATAATATTATTGTTTTGTGAGAGTTCAAAACCGGGAGTTTGAACTGTTTTCCATAATTGACTAATATTTTCCATGGTTATAATTTAGAA
The DNA here is from genome assembly GCA_012511955.1 of Fibrobacter sp. Lineage (GTDB taxonomy): Bacteria > Fibrobacterota > Fibrobacteria > Fibrobacterales > Fibrobacteraceae > JAAZFC01. The sequence goes on from JAAZFC010000054.1 coordinate 1,715, forward strand.
AATGATTTTTAGTTAGTGGGTATTATCTACTCGATATGGTAATTTCCCGTATTTTTGTTTATTTTTGTTTTATGCAAATAACACACGCTTCTCAGTTGCGCGGAGTTTTTCCCGCTATTTTTACACCTTTATTGAACGATGACCCCAGATGTATGTACAATTCCATCGATTATGAAAAAGCTAAACAGATGATCGATGACTTGATTGCTGCAGGGGTTCACGGATTAGTACCCATGGGAACCACTGGTCAATCTGCCACAGTTTCACATCAACAACACTTAGATTTCATAAAATTCACTTTAGAACATGTAAATGGCCGTGTTCCTGTAATTGCAGGAGCTGGCGCAAACTGCACCCGAGAATCTGTAGAGATAATCAAAGAAGTGCAAAATATAGCTTCGGTTCCCGTACTATGCGTTACAGGCTACTACAATAACCCCAGTCAAGAGGGTATTGCAGAGCATTTTCTCACTCTTTCCCGAGAAACAGGGGCAAAAATCATAGTTTATAATGTACCAGGCCGCACTAGCAACTATATTCATCCCGATACTATTATTCGCTTAGCCGAAGATCCCAATATTATCGGTTTAAAACAAGCCGTTGCCTTTCGCATTGGCGAAGAACATCACGAAGATACGGCTCGCGCTATCAGAAAAACCAAAGATTGGGGCTTTTCAGTGGTTTCTGGAGAGGATAATTCCTTTATCGATGTGCTAGAAATGGGCGGCACAGGTATAATTAGCGCTTCAGCTAACATTCCTGAAGCAGCCAGCATTTTTGTACAGCTTTTTGATGCCTTTCACAAAGGTGATTTTGCCAAATGTGACGACTTGCAAGATGAAACTAGAGATTTTGTAGAAGCGGTTTTCTGTCGCAAAAATCCTATTCCCTTGGGAACATTCTTTAATAGTCCACTATTTTTGCCCTTGGTTAGCGTAAGAGATACCGCTCGTGGGGACGAAGCTGAAACGCGCATCCATAAATTAATTCGCGACAAAGCCCAATCCTTGCTTAAATACCACAATTTTTAAGCATCTTCTTCGGCTTGCACCTTAGAACCCATTGTTAAGCGCAGTCTTAAAATTGGGTTTTGAGGATGAGACCCACTGCGAATTATTTTTTGGCGAGCTTCAAAAGAAGTTAAATTCATGGCGGAAGCAAAGTCTTCTAGGGATATTGCATCTTTAGTAGCAAAAGAATCCCAAACCTTCCAAATATCAACTTTTTGTTCTGTATCCACAGTTTCAAAAACACCTTCCAAAGAAGGATCAGCTATGGGTATTTTATCTAATTCGAGATCTTCTTCGAACACGGGAAATTCAAAACGCAAAGATTTGGATTCAAAGGAGTCAAACTCACGCAAATGACCTTTTAATCTATATGCGTGAGTATGTCCCTGCAAAGGCCAGAGCATCAACAAAGAATCAGCATCACGGGCCAGCTGCCCCACCCCATTGTGAATTTCGTGAGTGATTTGATAACGGGCATTTTCCATGGGAACCTCCACAGCTAATGCTACGGAAATATCGCCTAAAATCGATAATGAACTTAATTCTCCCATTAATTCAGAAACTCGCCTATTGGATTCTTGGTCGTGCCCTCCTAAACCTATCAACTTATAAATGGGATCGATGATTATAAATTTAAATTCCACACCATTGAGCTTAGATTCAATGATTTTTTCTTTTAGCGCTGCGATAAATAATTGCGGTTCTAAATTACCTCCATTATAATTCATATAGTGAAAGTGTTTAACTGCAGGCTCTAAGCCATAACTTTTGGCTACACTATGCACACGATGGATAAAGGCAACTTCATTGATTTCTAAATTCACATACAAAGTATGACTTTGAGTGGTATCTAAGCCTAGCCAGGGTTTTCCTTGGGAAACCGCTAAGCCCATAGCCAACATAAAGCTAGTTTTACCGCCGTGAGAAGGAGCCGCTAAGAGCAATTTACGACCGAAATGTAATGTGCCTGCAATTAGTTCTCGGGGTAAAGTTGGGGGTTCTGGGTACTTTAAACTGCATGATATTTTTAAGTCATAGGCAGACTTATCACTTAACTTATCCTGTAGCGCAGCTGTTAAGCTGTCAGCCATACTTGCTTTTTCGTCTTTTTGAACCATATTTATAATTATACCAAAAAACAGCTAATAAAACTTTACAATTAAGCTCATCTCTAAAACTATAAAGACAAGACTATATTTAATAAAATTAACTTCGTGTTTTTTTTTGAAGGAAATGCTATGGATAAAATTAATATGGCGTGGATACAAGGTAAATGGCACGGCAATGTAGCCACAACCCAGCAAATTTATTTAGAACAAGCTCGCAGCCTACAAGGACAAAAGGTTGATTTACTTGTTTTGCCTGAGTTTTTTCATACCCCCTATTTTCCCATAACAGAAGACCCTAAAAACTTTGATTATGCTATTAGCAAAGAAGATTCCATAGTTGAAGCTTGGCAGCAAATTGCCCAAGAACTTAATTGCGTAGTGGTGTTTCCTTTTTTTGAAAAACGAGCCCGGGGGGTCTATCAAAATTCTGCTTTTGTCTTTGAAAGAGACGGGAGCGTGGCAGGCCTTTATCGCAAAACCCATATTCCCGACGACCCCTGTTTTTATGAAAAATATTATTTTATGCCTGGGGATACTGGTTTTAAGCCCATTAAGACTAGTGCGGGGACTTTGGGAATCTTAATATGCTGGGATCAATGGTTTCCCGAAGCAGCGCGGATTTTAGCTCTACAAGGAGCTGAATTGCTGATTTATCCCACCGCTATTGCTTGGGATGCAAACGAGCCCGAAGCGCTGTATCCACGACAATTAAAATCTTGGCAAACTTCTATGCAAGGGCATGCCATTGCCAATGGTGTTTTTGTTTTGGCCGTAAACAGAGTGGGCTCCGAAGATAATTTAGACTTTTGGGGACACTCTTTTGTAAGCGAACCCGATGGACATATCGCCTCGGAAACCGACCACAAATTTTACGGAGTTGCTCAACATAGCATTAATTTTAGTGAAATTGAAAATCAACGACAAGCCTGGCCTTTTATGCGCGATCGCAGAGTTTGTCAGTACGAAATGCTACTTAAACAATGGGGCACGCCATGAAGAACTGGCGTTATCCCGCCGAATGGGAAGCCCAAGCCGCCACTTGGCTTGCTTGGCCTCATAATCCGCTGAACTGGTCTCACCGCATCGCAGAGATAGAAGCTTTTTACCATAATTTAATACTACAAATCACTGAATTTCAGCCAGTTTGTTTGCTAGTCCCTCCCGAAAGACGAGTGTCCAAAAGTTTTATTTTAGACTGGAAAAAGCAAAAATTTCCCGTGATTATTTACCAAATTCCCACGGACGATATTTGGATAAGGGATTATGGTCCATTTTTTATGACCAATGGTACTAAAGTTCACTGCATTAAATTTGAATTTAATGCTTGGGGACAAAAGTTTCCTCCATGGAAGCGCGATAACCAAGTTCCTCAGCACCTTGCGCGAACCTTGGGCTTAGATTTAACCAGTTTTAAACCAATTTTGGAGGGCGGTGCCGTAGAATTTAACGGTGATGGTGTAGGTATGACAACTTTAGATTGCTTGGTGGGAGAGCAACGCAATCCCGAAAACAACTTAGAAGCTTTGATTAGGTTAATAAAACAAGCCTTTAATTTAGGTGAACTTTTGATTTTGCCCCGAGGGTTAATAGGGGATCACACCGATGGGCATATAGACAATTTAGCCCGTTTTGTGAGCTCACGGCATATTGTGGTCAATGATACCAGCGACCAAAACTCGCCAAATTACGAAATTTTACAAGAGGCCCAGCATATTTTGCGCACTTGGATAGATGCTCAGCCCGAAACCTGGCAGCTTAGCACTTTGCCCCTACCCCCACAACGCATTCTTGGTGACGAGATTTTGCCAGCATCATATATGAACTTCATTTTTGTAAATGATGCCATGCTCATTCCCCAATACAACTGCTCCAGCGATCAAATCGCCCTGGATTTCTATCAAAAAGCTTATCCCCAGCGGAAAATTGTGGGGGTAGATTGCACTTTGGTCATTGAAGAAGGGGGTGGGTTGCATTGTTTATCAAAGCAACAACCCCTCTAGTTTTCTTTGGATTTAGCGGGCGTACTGCTTCGTTGCGCTTCAGTAGAAAACTACTCAAAATACGATTAGTATTCCTCACCGTTTTTTCATTGCCTTTCTCGCATTACATCCCGCTAAATCCAAAGAACGCATCTTAGATAGGGGCGATGCGGGCGCACAGCTTCGTTGTGCAACGGTCCTCTAGTTGTTTATTTCGTGCAAAACTGTATCGACTGTATCGATGAAAATGCGGTGCTCGTTGCAAAAGCGTCCATCTCGATACATTTTTACCCCAGACTTTGACATATTCCTTTAGTAAAAACACTCGATGACCGTAGCTCGGGGACCGTGAACGACAAGCATTACAGCATTAACCATTAACCATAAACCATTAACCATTAACCATTAAATAACATATATTATCCCAATGAAAAAAATAATCCTACCCTTATTATTTATCGCGCTTTTCGCAGTTAGTTGCACAGATAAAGGCACAAGTTTGGTAGGTGATTGCACTCCAATTAACGCATCGCTCACCAAGCATAACTTTGACAAAGCTGGTGGCATCGTGGAAATCACCACTGACAATGTGAAATGGTGGTTAAACGATTATATTGAAACCAGCCCCCAAAGCGAAACGGCAAACACCTACGAAGAAAAAACAGACTTGGATGGCAATATTGCAGAAGGTGCTGTGCTAGCCATGGAATCAGATTGGTTTGAGGTGTGCAAAAAGTCTGAGCAGAAACTATCCATCAAATTTGCAGCCAACTCCAGCGATGCTGAAAGATGGATAAAAGTAGAATTGCAAGCCGGTAACTGCTTTGAAACTATAACAGTCAATCAAGCGACGGAGTGAGTTTGTTGAAATTGGTTTTAGCGGTTAAACATCACCTAGTACCTAATCCCTAAAACCTAAAAGTTCCACGACGCTGGTCGCAGCTTACTACTGCCCGTGACGCTTGTAGGGTCAACCTACTGACTACTCTCTGAAACGCTTGTGGCATCATCCTACTCAACCCCCCACCACCCCAATTTCCTTTAAAACCGCAGTCAATTCTGGGGCTTTATTGGTGCCGATTAACACTTTTTTACCATTGTTAAGCTCTAGTTGCAAGCCTTGATTTCCTGAGATATTATAAGCTA
>JAAZFC010000055.1 GCA_012511955.1 Fibrobacter sp.
AGCTGTTTCAGCTATTCTTATATTACTAAAAATGTAAGCAATTCACAACACTTCAACCAAGATGTGGAAATCGTCTTTAGCTGTTTCAGCTATTCTTATATTACTAAAAATGTAAGCAATTCACAACGGTGAAATAACAAAATATGTCGCTCATTTTGAGTTGTATTAATAGAGCAGGTGCAAAAATGTTTTCATAGCAAGCAGGCTACTTTTGAGTGATTATTAGCAATTTACTTTGCTGTGACTTTAGTGAATTATTTTATAGCTAAATCCTTAGCATATTACTTATATTTAAACACAGTTGGGAGTGTCTTTAAAGATCCACATTAGCTGATTTGAAAAACAAATTAACAAGGAAAGACAGCATAAATTTCGTGCAAAACTGTATCGACTGTATCGATGAGTTTATCCCAATTTAACCACCATCTTTAATCTTCAAAAAGCTTGTCATTTATCCTTTCAAAAACTTGTTGCAGGTCTTGGAAACGGAATTGTGCCAGTGGATCCATATAGGTGTTTTGCTGATTGATTATGGCTAATTTAGCTCCATGGCGCACTGCCACTTCGGGCAAACCCGCTGCGGGGTAAACGGTGAGGCTAGATCCCAGTACCAACATCAGATCGGCGGAGCGTGCTGTTTGCTGCGCCGCATTTAGGGTGTGTTGGGGCAGAGCTTCTCCAAAAAAGGTGATTTCGGGTTTATAAGCTTGTCGGCATTTGCTGCATTGGGGTATCTCCCCTTGGGCCACCACGGGGGCGATTTCGTCAAAGCTTTTTTGCGCTCCGCAACGCAAGCAACGGTGTATGCTGGGCGAGCCATGCACTTCATATACTTTTTGCGAGCCTGCTCTGGTGTGTAAAAGATCCACATTTTGGGTGATTACGCCCTGTAAATACCCTTGTTTTTCCATTTTGGCCAAGGTGGTGTGTACAATAGAGGGTTTTTTGGCGTCTAAGTTGTACAATAAACTTCGCGATGCGTCGTAATATACGCTGGGGTCTTGCAAAAACACATCTAAATCGAACATTTCTTGGCTGCCGCCAGTGTTGTAAATGCCTTTGTCGCTACGAAAATCGGGTATTCCCGATAAGGTGCTAATGCCGGCTCCGGTAAAAGCCACACAGTGGGATGATTCTTTGATTTGTGCTACTAATTTGTCTATGTCTGCGTTTTCTTCTTTGTAATTGTTCATACTATCATATTAACAAAAACTTTGCTGAAGGGCATTTTATGGTAGTATGACAAAAGACGTCGCTCATTTGAGCTTGCATTTAAATTATGACTAAACAACAAATTATAACAAAAGGTGGTTCTTATGTATAAAATAGTTCTATTGATTATGTTCTGCTTTTCAGCTTCTTTGGCTGGGGAGTGGCAAAATGACTTCACAAAAGCAGTTGAAATTCCAGAAGCAACTGAGATTGAGGAGACTTCAATTGCAAGTCACACAGCTTATCCTATCTATGAATATGATAATGTAGAAACGGCTCATAAACTTTCTTATATGAAAGTAGGTCAGCTAGTGACTGTTTCTTTAGCATCTTTAGCAGCTTATTTTGCTATTAATAATGAAGCTTACGGCGTAGCATCTATTATTGGAATAGCAACTCCTATCGTATGGGGTGGGTTTAAAATCGCTGAAATCAAATTTACATTTGATATATTGTAAAGAGTTGCTCCCAGTTGGTGGTGTATTGGGGGGAAAGATGGTCGCGGCGGAGTTGCCAGTCGTTGGATTCACGCACCACGCCCAGGTGCAAGCTGGCGGCGCCGTGTTTGCGGTGAATTTGGTCCATGGCGGCTAAATAATTGGCGGATTTTTGGCGATTTACCGTGTCAAAAAGGTCGCTTTGCACCTGATTTTGTGGCACCAAGTCGCTGACCCTAACCCCAGCTTTTTTGAACTGAAGCCCTGGCCGCCAAATTTGAGCTAGTAATTCCAAGGCTATTCCATTGAGTTCCAGCGTGTCATTACTGGCTACCGGCAAGGTTTTTTCCAGGGCGGCGTGGTGCTGTTTTTGCTCGTTGCGGTGGCGGTTGGTATGCAAAAACACGGTGATTTTTTGAGCGCATAGCTTTTGTTGGCGCAGTTTTTTGGCGCATTGACTGGTGTAAAAACTCACCGCAGCTTTTAGAGGCGCCAAGTCGCTGATAGTTTTGCCAAAAGTGCGCGAGGTGCAGATGCTTTTCTGCTCTGGGCGATGCAATTCTAAGGGGAGGCACGGAACGCCTTGCAGCTCTTGCTGCAAACGCACGCCTACTATTCCCAAAAGTTTTTGCACGCGGGCGGGGGGCAGGGCGCAAAAGTCGGCGGCGCTTTTGATGCCCCAGGCGTGAAGTTTGGTGCTGCTTTGCCGGCCAATGCCCCACACATCTTCTACGGCGAGCCAGCGCAGACATTTGGCGATTTTTGCAGGCGTGTCCAATACCCACACTCCGGCGGTGCGTTCTGGGAACTTTTTTGCCACTCGGTTGGCGGCTTTGGCCAAAACTTTGGTGGGAGCTATGCCCACACAGGTGGGAATCCCCACATTTTGCAACACTCGAGCGCGGATTTTAGCTCCGAAATGCTTTAAATCCCAGTTTTTCATGCCACTCAGATCCAAAAAAGCCTCGTCAATGGAATAAACTTCCATTTGGGGAACCATCTGCTCCAAAGTTTGCATCACTCTCCGAGAAATATCCCCATAAAGAGTGTAGTTCGACGAAAAAACTTGCACTTGGTGGCGCTGTAAAAGGCTTTTGATTTTAAAATAAGGTTCTCCGGTTTTGATGCCTAGCTTTTTGGCCTGGGCGCACATCGCTACGGCGCAACCATCGTTATTAGAAAGTACCACAATGGGAGTATTTTGCAAATCCGGCCTAAAAAGCCTTTCGCAAGAGGCATAAAAGCTATTACAGTCTATTAAAGCAAACATTAACGCGCCTGGTGGATAATATATGTTACCACGCCCCATACGCTAAAATCGCTCTCGGCATCGATATTTAGGGGCTTAAAGTTGGGATTAGCGGGAATCAAAGCCACTTTATTTCCTTGTTTATACAGCCTTTTTACGGTAAATTCCCCTTGTAACACCGCCAAAACAATGTGATTGTGGAGTGGAGTTATGGCCCGATCTACAATCAACACATCGCCATCAAAAATCTGTGCTTCCCGCATGGAATCCCCTTGCACTCTGCCAAAAAAAGTGGCGGCGGGGTGCTTTATCAGTAACTCATTGAGGTCTAAAGCGGGTTCTAAATAATCCTGAGCAGGGCTAGGAAAACCACAAGATAGCGTTACCAAAGGGCGGGGCAGGGGAGTGCCCACGCTGGCCGGGTGTAAACTTTGAAATGCAGAATAAGCCATTATGCAAATTTACAATATACTGCACAAATGTTCAATGGTTTTTAGCTATGTCCACGATTTTCTGGTATTTTAGATATAAAAAAGCCCCCATAAAGGGGGCACTAATATCATTTATTACCGCTTGTGTATCACCAAATTGTGCTTGCCGCTGGCACTGCGTAGCTGCACCACATAAATCCCTGGGCTAAGGGAAGTCAAATCCACGCTACCGGGGGAAGCTAAGCGATGCTCGTTTAGCAAATTTCCGGAAATTGTGTAAAGCTGTACTTGGGCATCGCTGGCGTTTACTTCCAAGCGTTGAGTCTTATTTACATAGCGCAGGGTAGGGGATGCTAGGCGCATAGGTGAGGCGGGGGTAGGGTCTGCGGTGATATTTGCTTTGGCTGTGGGTGCTCCTGTCAAGGAGAGGATATAGTTTCCTTTGTCGGCGCCACTTAGTTTCGCAGCTTTAATGGTGACTTTAAGGTCTTTGCCCGCTTTGCTTTGGGAAAATTCTA
>JAAZFC010000056.1 GCA_012511955.1 Fibrobacter sp.
AGAATAATTTTTTCGGAGCGAGCGAGATGCTAGACGATAAAGACAAGAGAAAAAGTTCGATGAATACTCACAGTTTTTTGAGGGCTTTTTCTTCGCAGTCTGAAGAAGTATAGCGCTCGCGTAGCCCGAAAAAAATTAGGGCTTAAAAAACATCACCACAGCCAGCACCAAAAACCCGAAACCTATGAGATAATTAAGCCTGAAAGGCTCTGCTTTAAAGAAAAGCACGCTAAAACCTGCAAAAACGGAGAGTGAAATTACTTCTTGTATTACTTTTAGCTGCCAAATACTAAAAGGTCCGCCGGTGCTTTGATGACCTATTCTATTGGCTGGGACTTGCAGAGAATACTCAAAAAGAGCGATACCCCAACTGATAAAAATAATGCCGATTAAACCTAGATTTTTTGACCATTGCATTTCACTAAATTTTAAATGGACCGTACCAGGCAAAAGTCATAAAAGCGTTGGAGAAAATCAACAAAATTATGGTAATTATTGCTTTTAACATGATAATTTAATCTTTAAATGGGTCATAAACATCGCTGCCAGCCATGGCCACACCTATGGGCCGCAAACGGTGCTTTATTTTGATGGTATCGCCTTGATAGGCTAGGACTTCTTCGAGATTTTTGTAACACTGGGGTGCTTCGTCTGCGCCTCCGCCACGAAGTTGAATTTGGTGACTACGAAGTTGATTTTTTACTCTATTAAAATCGACTAAGCCCGGTCGCAAAACCTCTTGAACGCGTTTTTTACCGCGACGCCGCCAACGCACTTTACCCAACGCTTGGGTGCGTGACATAACTCGACCCGCACCGTGAACAGTGGAAAAAAGCGCTTTGCGAGCCAAAGGCGTATCAACCCCTTCAATAATCACGGAGAAATCTCGCATATTTGCCCCAATAAAGCCTTGTTGACCGGGAAAAGCCGGGGTACAACCTTTGCGCACCACCCAATAATCTTTGCCAAAATGTTGTTCGCGCCAGGCGAAATTATGATGATTATGAACTTCTCGGCTAGCGGTGGTTCCAAGTATTTCCAAAACTTTGTCCACCACTAAATCTCTGCCTGCATAGGCGTATTTACCTGCCAAATCTAGCGCTTGAATATAATCTTGACCTAGGGCAGAATCTGCTTTGAGCAACACGGGTTTGGCGTTCATGGGACCTTGCTTGGGGGTTCCGGTAAAACTTAATCCCTGGGCCAAAGCTAAAAAACCTGTGGTCGTACGATGTCCAAAACCCCGAGAGCCAAAATGAACTCCCACCCACAGCAAGTCATCTTCGTCGGCAAATAAATCCACAAAATGGTTCCCCGCCCCCACCGTCCCCAACTGCTGGCTGGCCATTTTCCACAATTCGCGCTGGGGTTTAAATTCTGCTTGAGCTATTAAATCCAAAACTTCGTGATCCACGGGTTCATTGTTTATGCGACCGATACCAAAAGAAATGCGCCGATAAATTTCATCCATTATGGAAATAATATCCACTTCACTGGCTTTGAGAGGAGTTTGTACGGCTTTATTACCACAGGCTATATCGAAGCCCACACCAGACACGGAAATATGATCGGAATAAGCAATAGCTCCGCCAATGGGATGAGCGTATCCGTAATGGGCATCAGCGTTTAAGACTGCGATGTCTTGGGGAGAATTAATACAATTATAAAGTTGCTCTATGGCTCCCTTGTCAATGATTTCTTTACCAAAAATACAAACATTTTCTGAGGCTTTTGAATTTTTAAGCATGTGATTAATAATACTTAATTATTTAAATGTCCATTCTAAGTTCCCCATTTCTATATTGATAGAAGTAAAGCAAAAATGGAGGAAATATGAATACTCGCTATCACTTTTCTTACGAGCTACTATATGTATGTCGCTTTTTTGAAGAAACTCTTGATGCTCTTATTTACACCCATTCCTTTGAGCCAGCCACAAAAATACACCAGCAGCCATTGACTATCAAGCAGATTTTGGCATCTGAATGGCCGGTTAAACTCACAAAATACTACCTAGATGGAAGTGTTTTAGCAGAATTTTATCATTTTCAAGGTAAATTCTTTGATAAAGCACACTATTATTACCCCAACGGCAAGGTTTGTGGGGTTATTCCTTTTGAAAACGGCAAAATTCACGGTAATTTGCGCATTTTTCATGAAGATGGGCAGTTATTGCAAAAAATCGAGTATAAATACGACGAACGCATGGGTTTAGACACCACTTATCGCACTTTTGATGGTGAAATTATTTCTCAGCGCTTTTATTTTGAAAACGAATTAATCAAAGAGATTAAGTAGGGGGATGTGACCAGCTTGGCGGGGAGTTGTAAGCTGTAACTAGCGTCGTGTAAATTTTAGGTATTAGGTCTTAGGGACTAGGTTGCGAAAAGCTTTGCTTTTTCATCGATACAGTCGATACAGTTTTGCACGAAACTATTTTGTAAATATCTATGACCGCCCCTCGATACATCTCCGGACGCATCTTAGATGATTTTAATCAGCCCGCTAATGCTGGCTGATTGAGAGTCCGGAAGCCATCTCGGTACAATTTTTCAGTCTTTTTACCCTTGATTTTATAGAAAAATCACTCGATGTCCGTGGGCTAACTACTTACTACTTATAACTTATCCTTCCAAAGCTGCAAGCGTAGAGCTTTGCACCTTGCTTTTCCTAAAGTCGGCCACGGTGCCGGCAAAAAGCACTTTGCCCCCTTCATCGCCACCTTCGGGGCCTAAATCCACCACCCAATCGGCTAGGACCACCATATCCATCTGGTGTTCCACCAAAATCACCGTGTGCCCCTGGGCAACTAAGCCTCGCAAGACATTCCACAAAGCTTGAATATCGTGGCTATGAAGTCCTGTGGTGGGTTCATCTAATAAATAGAGGACTTTGGTGCGGGCGGAGCGTCCCAATTCCGCAGCGAGTTTAAGCCGTTGAGCTTCCCCTCCAGAAAGTGCGGTGGCGCTTTGCCCCAAACGCAAATAGCCCAAACCTACTCCTTCCAACAATTTTAAGCGTCTTAAAATCGCATTGTGGGCAGCAAAAAATTCCACAGCCTCGGAAACCCGCATATTTAGCACATCGGCAATGGTCTTTCCTTTAAAAGTTACAGTGAGCGTTTCTTCGTTGTAGCGTTGGCCTTGGCATTGTTCGCACACTTCCCACACATCGGATAAAAAGTGCATTTCAATAAAGTTAAATCCCTTGCCTTCGCAGGCGGCGCAACGACCTTCAGCTCTATTATAGCTAAAACGGCCAATTTTAAAACCTTTGAGCTTGGATTGAGGCAAAGAGGCATAAAGTTTACGCAAATGGTCCAAAATCTTGGTATAACTAGCAGGTGTAGAGCGCGGCGTACCGCCCAAAAGCTCTTGATCCACCAAAACTACTTCGCCAATGGATTCGGGGAGCTCCAAAGTCCCCCACTGGCTATTCACCCTTCCCCGAGTTTTGCGTTTCAATGCTTGTTTGGCCAAAGGCAAAAGGCTTTCCATAACCAAAGATGATTTTCCAGAGCCGGAAACGCCGCTTACCACGCTTATCTGCCCAGCTGGAAAGTCCACGGCGGCGTTTTGCAAGTTGTGTCGCACCAATTTGGTCATTTTGATCCAATCTGTAGGCTCTTGGTGCTCCACTTGGGGGTTTTCAATGCGTATTTCCCCACTCATATAAGCAGCGGTCTGGGATTGCGGATATTTTTGCACACTGTTTTTGCGGGCTAGGTTTTGGGGAGTATCTTGGGCCACCACTTCTCCCCCATCTTCCCCGGCTCCAGGCCCCATATCCATGACCCAATCCGCACTGCGAATCATCTCTAAATCGTGCTCTACCACCACCACGGTATTGCCCAAATCTCGCAAACGATACAGAGTATCTATAAGTTGCTGGGTATCTCTTTGGTGCAAACCCACCGTGGGCTCGTCTAAGACATAGAGCACGCCTTCTAGCCCCGAACCTATTTGCGAAGCCAGGCGGATGCGTTGGGCCTCGCCGCCGGAAAGCGTGTCGCCGCTGCGATCCAAGCCCAAATAGTGCAAGCCCACTCCCAGCAAAAAGTCCAAGCGACCGTTGATTTCGCGCAACAAGGGCGCAGCAATCTTTTGAGTAGCGCCTTTTAGCGTAGCTTCCCATTGCTCAAACCAACTGTGGGCTTGATTAATAGAATAGCCTGAAACTTGCGAAATATTTTGCCCCTGAATATGCACTTTAAGATATTGCTTTTGCAACCTTTCGCCATGGCAATCTGAGCAAGTTTCACGGCCAATTTTCCCCAAGCCCTGACAAGTTTTGCAAGCCCCCCAATGGGAGTTAAAAGAGAAGTTTTTGGGGTCTAATTCTCTCTCCATAAACCAGCCGCAACTGGTGCAACCTGGAGTTAAGGAGTGCATTTGCGGATAATCTTGGCCTTTTTCTAAGATCGCTGCAATGCCATTTCCATAATTAAAAGCACTCTCTAAAGCTTCTACCAAACGAGCTTTGTAATCCCCCTTAGTTATTATGCGGTCTATGATTACAAAGATTTCTTTATACTTTGCTTTAATATCGAACTCATCTAATAAAAGAGTTTCGCCATCGCACCATAAGCGCTGAAAGCCTAGCTCCCGCAATCTGTCAATTAAGGCAACTCGTTGCTCCCAGTTTTCTAGCATCAGATTGCGGTTTAGCCCCGAATGCCAAACTGGAGCCAACACCTGCAACACGGCATTGGGGGTGTAGTTTCGCAAAGCCAATGTCCCCGGGGCGGTTTTAAGCGCCGTTTCCCCGCAATGGATGCAGTGTGGTTCACCCATGCGTGCCCACAAAATGCGAAAATAGTCGTAGAGCTCCGTGAGGGTAGCCACGGTGGAGCGAGGGCTAGGGCTGGCGCTCCCTTGGTCAATGGCTATGGCAGGCGCCAGTCCGTCAATGGAATCCACCGCGCCGCGATCAATTTTGCCCAAAAAGCGTCGGGCGTAAGTAGAGAGGGATTCCACAAAGCGTCTTTGGCCTTCGGCAAACAGGGTGTGAAAGGCCAAAGAGGATTTGCCCGAGCCCGAAATTCCCGTTATCACCGTAAATTTATGCCGGGGAATTTCTAAGTCGATGTTCCGCAAGTTGTGCTTTTTAGCCCCTTGCACCACGATATTAGTCCTTAAATCATATAACTGACGTGCTTTTCCATTAACTTTTGCCGGCGCTTTTTGGGGCACTAAAACTTCTGCTAAAAACTTGGCGGTATGGGAGTCTGGGTTTTGCGCCACCTCTTCGGGAGTTCCTTCGGCCACTACTTCGCCGCCGCCTTGCCCCGCTTCAGGCCCCATATCTATGAGCCAATCGGCGCTTTTTAACACATCGAGGTTATGCTCTATCACCACCAGGGAGTTACCTTGCTCCACTAATTTTTGCAAACTTTGCAACAATTTTTGCACATCTTCAAAATGCAAGCCCGTGGTGGGTTCATCTAATAAATACAGGGTTTTTCCCGTGCCAGGACGGCGCAATTCCGAACTGATTTTCATGCGCTGGGCTTCGCCCCCAGAAAGCGTGGTGGAAGGCTGTCCCAGCTGCAAATATCCCAAGCCAATATCCAACAACACTTGCAAAGGTTGGGCTATTTTAGGCAAATTGGTGAAAAACTCCCGCGCCTCGCTAATGCGCATGGCCAAAACATCGGCAATGGTTTTACCTTTATAGTGAATCTCCAAAGTGGCTGAATTAAAGCGCTTACCATCGCAGACTTCACAAGTTACTTGAACATTAGGTAAAATCTGCATGGCTATTTCACGCACCCCCGAACCCTTGCATTCTTCGCAGCGGCCGCCATCTACATTAAAAGAAAAACGGCTTTTGCTATAACCCCGCACCTTGGATTCGGGCAAAGTAGCAAATAAATCGCGAATATCGTCAAAAATCTTGGTATAAGTGGCGGGATTGGAGCGAGGCGTGCGCCCAATAGGACTTTGATCTATTTCTATAACTTTGTCCAAATGCTCTAAGCCGGATATGCTATCGTGATCTCCAGGAGCATCTTGAGCCCCGTGAAAATGCTGAGCTAAAGCTTTGCGCAAAATATGATTTACTAAGGTGCTTTTTCCCGAACCAGACACGCCGCTTATGCCTACAAAAACGCCCAAGGGAAACTCCACCGCAATATTTTTCAAATTATTTGCGCGCGCGCCGTTTACTGTGAGCCATTGCCCAGTTAAAGCTCGTCTTTGGGTGGGTAAAGCTATGCTTTTAGTTCCATTCAAATATGCGCCAGTCAAAGATTGGGGATTTTTTTGTAAATCTTCCCAATGTCCGGTGGCCACCACCTCGCCCCCTTGGGTTCCTGCGCCGGGTCCTATATCCACCACAAAATCCGCTTCTTTCATGGTGTCTTCGTCGTGTTCCACTATCACCACGGTATTGCCCTGCTGGCGCAGCCGCTGCAAAATGTCTAACAATTGATGGTTATCCCGGGGGTGCAAGCCAATGGAAGGTTCATCTAGCACATAAAGCACTCCTTGCAAACCTGCTCCCACTTGGCTGGCCAAACGAATGCGCTGGGCCTCGCCTCCAGAAAGGGTAGCCGCTCCCCTATTCAAACTCAAATACCCCAGCCCTACCTGGCTTAAAAAGCCTAATCTGTTGCGTATTTCCTTGAATATCTCCCTTCCCACCTGTTCTTCCCGAGTGGAAAGCTTTAAACCAGCAAAAAAGTTCACCGCCTGCTCCACGGTCCAAGCTGAAATTTCTGCAATATTGCGCTCTCTAAACAGCACCGCCAAGGACACTTCACTAAGCCGAGTTCCTGCACAAGCCGTACATTTTTCGATTCTCATGTACTTTTGTAACAGCGAAATATTCCTATTATCCCACAATTCCTGCAACAAAGGCACTATACCAGTGATTTTTTGCTCTACACTTACTCGACGGATGCGCCGCCATCTTCTTCTGGTGGTGGTATGTCTAATTTTATCGGCACTACCGTATAAAATCGTCTTTTGCACCGCTGGGGGCAAATCCTGCCAAGGGGTATCTAAGGAAAATTCGTAAAATTTGGCCAAAGCCTTGAGTTCAGACCAACCATACCTGGTGAAAGCAATGTTTCCCGCTGGAACTTGGGCGATAATTGCACCTTCATTAATAGAAAGTTCAGGGTTTATTAACAAATCGGCATGCACTTGATAGGTTTTTCCCAAGCCTTTGCATTTAGGACACTGTCCATGGGGATCATTAAAGCTAAAAAGCCGCGGTTCCAGCTCGGGGATAGATATGCGACAGGGCGCACAGGCTAATTTGGTGCTCTGTAAAAAATAATGTTTATCATCCAATAAAAAAGCCACTTGATCTGTGCTGTGGCGCAGCGCTTGCTCCACCCCTTCCCGCAGGCGGGAAAGGTTGCGGGCTTCAAGATTTATGCGGTCTATGACAATCTCTATACTATGTCTTTCGTAACGGGCTAGCTGGGGTACATCTTCTAATCTGTAAATTTCGCCATTAATACGCACCCGCACAAAACCCATTTCCTGTAAGTCATTGATTTCTTTGCGATATTCACCTTTTCTTTCATGTACTATGGGAGCTAAGATAATGCAACTTTGCCCTGGGTAATCCGCCATTAAAGCATCGGTGATTTGTTCCACAGTTTGGGCACTAATGGGTTGAGAGCATTTGGGGCAATGGGGCTTGCCTAAACGAGCGTATAAAAGGCGTAAATGGTCGGTGATTTCTATAACCGTTCCCACCGTGGAGCGTGGATTGCGATTTACGGTTTTTTGGTCGATGGAAATGGTGGGAGAAATTCCCCGAATGGACTCCACCGCCGGGCGCTTCATGGAGCCAATAAATTGCCGTGCATAAGCCGAAAGCGATTCCACATAGCGACGTTGGCCTTCTTGGAAAATAGTATCAAAAGCCAGGGATGACTTTCCGGATCCAGAAACCCCTGTGATAACCACCAAGGCATCACGGGGAATTGTAATATCTATGTTGCGGAGATTGTTCTCGTTGGCTTTATTTATAATTAGGGCTTCGCTCATGGGGCAAATATAGTAAACTGCCCACTTGTGCAGTTAGCAATCACATGCAAAATCTGCAGGAACGCCAATTTTTCCGTCTGTGGCGTCTAATTTTCCGTTTGTCACGAAAAACTCCAACAAATCTTCCAAAGGAATGTCGGTGGCTGAACAGGTATGAAAGGTGGTTTCTTCCCCAAATTCTTGGCGCAAAGCTTTTAATAAAGCGCTTTTTTCCATGGGGTTGTTTTCTGACATCCAATCTATGATTTTTAAACCGTGTACGGATTCCATGTTTACCTCGATTTTAAAGAACGGCGATGCCGCCATTGACTTCCTAAATATCCTAAACGAGACCAAAAACTATCCCAAGCGTGCACCAA
This sequence comes from Fibrobacter sp., assembly GCA_012511955.1. Taxonomy (GTDB): domain Bacteria; phylum Fibrobacterota; class Fibrobacteria; order Fibrobacterales; family Fibrobacteraceae; genus JAAZFC01. Next base: position 8,366 of record JAAZFC010000056.1, read on the forward strand.
AGCTAAAAAGGGAGCTTTATAAACCATGCGGGGGCCTGCATAACGCATAACTGTTTTAATTTGTGCGCGATGTTTTGAAGCATAGCAGTGGATTTCACATTGCCCGCAAGTGGGCTTATTAGCGCCGTGGGGGCAATATTGTAAACGCTTATGGGAATAAGCCACCAACTCTATGCAATCTGGGCACAAAGGCCGCCCCTGATGATGAGCCTGACAATACAATTGCACCATAAAGGTTACAGTGCGTTGATCGCGGTTTAATACTTTGGGGTTGCGGGGTTTTATTTGCAAATTCGACAATTTTGGTCTCTAAAAGTTTTGTTTAAATATAATTTACTAAAATAGTGAACAATGTTTTACTTTTTGGGGATTTATTATACAAAAGGAGCAAGCTCCGTAGAACTTGCTCATAAAATCGCTGTTATTTTGCGCTTACATGGCACCTCTTTCTAACTTAATGGTAAAGTTAGTTTGGTCAGCCACTTCGGTGGGGCCCCAATATTGTATAGGACCAGGATAAGTGTAAGCTTCTTCTTGGGCCCATTGGTCCCTGCGCTCTACAAAATATTTGAAAGGAGCAGCGTCAAGCTCTACCAAAGCTTTTTGAATTACGGGCTTGTCTTCCCCATGGCGGCGTTCGATATTCATCATCATAGTAATGGGAATACCACCTGCTTGCCAATTTTCGATGCCTTGGGTCAAATTGCGCACGGAACTCATATAACCTGTCATGCTATTTAAAGCTAACACTGCAGCGGAATAGCCGAGAGCGTAGCAATAATCAGCATCGAAGTTAGAAGGAGCGGCACAACGACCTTCGTAACCAAAGAAGTGGTTAAGGGCAGCAAAAGCACCTTTAAAGTCGGAGCGGGCGGCGAGGTTTTTAGCCACCATTTCAATTACGAGTTTTTCGGTTTCAATAAGAGAAACTTGTACATTACCGTGGGGGTCGCGATCTAACATCAATTGCGCTTGGATACTCACAGGCAAGCTTTGCAATAAAGTTGCTGATTCAGCGGTCAAATACTTGGGCATGACCACCACCATTTCGGGAGTTTCGCCAGCAGCTTTGATTTCTTCTTCGTGATGAGCCAAGGCTTCGTTAAGTTCGCCAATTAATACGCCAAATTCGGGGATAAATTCCACCAAACCTTCAGGAATTAGAGCCACGCCAAAGTTTTTGCCCGCAGCGGCACGAGCGGCTACAATATCGGCAATGCCATCAATTACTTGGCCTAAAGTTTGACCTTTTTCTTTAACTTCTTCTGAAATTATGCAAATATTGGGTTGAGTTTGCAAAGCAGCTTCTAAGCCGATGTGCGAAGCACTGCGCCCCATTAATTTGATAAAATGCCAGTATTTTTTTGCGGAATTGGCATCTCTTTGGATGTTTCCAATCATTTCAGAGTAGGTTTTCACAGCGGTATCAAAACCAAAGGAAGTTTCTACATATTCGTTTTTCAAGTCGCCATCGATGGTTTTCGGTACGCCAATCACGGAGCAACTTACATTTTTACTTTTAAAATATTCAGCTAAAATCGCACCATTGGTGTTAGAATCATCACCACCAATAATGACTATGGCATCTAATTTTAGCTTTTTTGCGGTTTCAATGCACTTATCAAACTGTTCGGTGGTTTCCAATTTGGTGCGACCAGAACCTATGATGTCAAATCCACCTGTATTGCGGTATTGATCCATAAGTAAGCGATCAATTTCAATGTATTCAGCATTTTCTAAGCCTGAAGGTCCACCTAAAAACCCATAAAGCTTGGAGCCGCCTTGGTTGGCTTTAATCGCATCGAAAATTCCCGCGATAACATTGTGTCCACCAGGAGCTTGTCCCCCAGATAAAACCACACCCACATTAACTTCATTACCCATAATCACAGGGTTTTCGGATTCTCCAAATGAAAGCACAGGAGCACCGTAAGTGTTAGGAAACAAAGATTTAATAGCATCTTGATCGCGTACGGACTCAGTGGCTTCGCCTTTTTCAATGGTTACTTTAAGGGGGCCATTGCGCAAGGCTACGGGGAGTTTGGGTTGATATTCTGCTCTAGCTTTGGATAAAATTGATAGATTTTGTGACATGTTTCCTCAATAATAAAGTTAAACCATTGCAAAAATAGTAACTTAGTGCCATGAAAACAATTATCTTCGCCACTTCTTTAGTAATAACTGCTGTTTTTAATGTTTCAGCCACCCCAATTTTGGCTTTTAGCCCCGAGCCTTTAAACTTGGACACCATAGAGCAAGGAAGCTCCCAAAGTATTACTTTAAAAGGCTTTAACAACTCTAAACACAGCATACACTTAGAAGATGTTATTTCGCAAAATGTAGGCGGTTCAAACTATGAGTTCCCCCCTACCCTAGCTCCCCAGCAAAACTTCAGCATTAA
>JAAZFC010000057.1 GCA_012511955.1 Fibrobacter sp.
ATAAATCGCTTTAACTTTCCCGCATCAATGCGATCCACAGGGGAAAGCATATAGTGCATATCCGCCATGCAAGGCCCGGTAGTGTTAAAACTCTTTTTGCGCATAAGGGAAATGTACTAAATTAATGGTTAATGATAAATGGTTAGAAATTCCTGTTTAAATCCTATATTTACAATTTTCCCCGAGGTTTATATGTCTGCTAAGCAACCCGATATGCTCGCTGAAATTTTCCGCATGCAAAGCCTGCTCAACGATTATGTTTTTGCCAAAAGAGATATTCGCGATGGCGAAGGTAACACGCTCACCATGCAAAAACTGGTGGAATTAGGCGAAAGCGAAGCCGCTAAAGGTCCCAATACCGAAACCAACCAATGGTTGGCTAACTATTTGAGCGCCTTGGACGATGAATCCCGGGAATTGCGTGAAGAATTATTGTGGAAATGGTGGAGCAAAGACTCCTTGGATATGCAAAATATTCGCGTGGAAATTGTGGATCAGCTCCACTTTTGGGTGAGCTTGGCTTTAACTTCCGGCATGGATGCAGAAAAAGTCTATGACTTGTATTTGCAAAAAAACCAAGTGAACTTGGAACGCCAAGACCAAGATTACAGCAAAGCCACCAAAGACGAAAGCGATAACTTGAATATTAAATAGTCTTTTAAACTATTGTTTGTTGGCTTATTTGCCCTTTAATATTCACGCTAACTGGCATGGGCCCACGCTGTTGTGGTATGCTTATGCCAGGTACGCTAAGGGGGAGTTTATGCCCCCATTTTTCCAAAAACAGCTCGGCTTCTTGCTCCCAAACAGGGCCAAAACTCCCTTGGGAAAGATGTTTTACCAAAATTTCGGAGCTAACCACCACTTGATACTGGGGGTACATTTGCATACACAAATCCAAGTCGTAAAAGTGAAAGTTTTTAAAAGTTTCTTCGTCAAAGGGATGTTTTTCCCAAGCTTGGCGACGCACCGCTAACCATAAACCATCTGCTACGAGCACTCTTTTATCATTGTTATCGGCGCCATAGGGCATGATAAAAAAATCTTTACCATCGTTTATTTCATGCACTATTCTTCCAGCCAAATAAGGATCGCCAAACCATGGCCAAAAAGGGGGGGTAGCATTTAATATTTGGCTCCCCGCTAAGCCTAAAACCCCCAATTCCGGATTATTTGCAAATTTTTCTTCGAGGATATTGCCCCAATTAAAATCCATAAAAAACACATCTTCGTGCATAAAAAGCAAAATATCCCCTTGGGCCCGCCGCGCCCCTTCGTTATAAACCGCGCATATTCCTCGGGGATCTTGATTGTTATCAATAATGATAAACTCCATATCTGTAAAAGGCTTTGCCAAAGTTCCTGCGGTACGCATGGCATTGCGACGCACTAAATCCGCCGCACTGCTTTCCACACTACATATCACCACACTAATCATGAGCTTTCCAAAAAAGGCAATAATTCATAGTTCAAAGCATCGGACATGGCTACCCAATCTTGAGTTTGTTGTTGATTTAAAATATTTTTGAGCACTACCAATGCTTTTTGTTGGCTAGTTTCGTCTAATCCACGCATAAAGCCTGCCAAATTTCCCAGCAAATTATTCCAGCGGGAATTAGCTTCGCCAATGCGCCCTTGTAGCAAAAAATCCGCAATTCGTCTGATTTCCAATTTATTTTCCCTAAAATCCATATCTTAAACTTATCTTGAAATGAATGGAATATCAAGGTCAAGAATGTATTTTGTTCAAAAGCTCATCGGGGCAGCAATCTGCTCTGCTGCGTGACGCTACAGGTAAAACCCAACTTTTGCACAGTGCGGTGAATCCCCAATTAGAAGCTGAGCTTTTAGCTCCCACCGAAATCTGGGGCGATGTTATACTGTGTTTGGGCACAGGTTTGGGCTATCATTTACAAGAATTAGCACAAGTAAAGGGGAAAATCATTGTTTTGTGCGAATCTTTCCCCAATTTGCTAGCAGCAGCGCAAAAAGTGGTAGAAAGCTCTGAAAACACGGTTATTAGCGCCTTGCTCACCGATCCTGAACAAAATTACCAAGCTTTGACGATTTTGCGCGATCAACTTCATCTACTAGAAGTTCCCACTTTGCAAATTATCCGCCACCCAGCCAGCTACAGATTTAGCAGAATTTTGTGTGAAGATTTCACTTCCGTGGTTTTTCAAGATCTCAGCAGTTTACGCTATGGCAGCTCGGAACCCAGCGCCTATATTCGCAACGAACAGCAACGCATAGTCCCTCAATCTAGCCCCAAATCCCAGCGGGTATTGCTGCTTTTTGGCCATCATTTTTTGCAACAAGAAGTGCTTAACGCTCTACAAAACCAAGAAAATGTGGTGAAATGCTTAGATTATCAGCATAATGACAATCCTGGGGTTTGGGAATCCACGGTAATGCGGGAATTGCAAGATTTTTTGCCTCATATTATTATCAGTATAAATATGAAAGGCATCGATCACGAAGGTATTTTGGTAGATGCCGCCATGCGTTTAGGAATCCCCATCAATTGCTGGTTTGTGGATGATCCGCGCCCCATTGCTCTAGGCTATTCATCTCGTTTATACCCCCATATCAAAGCTTTTTGTTGGGAAAAAGCCTATTTATCTTGGTTAATGGAGGTGGGATTCTCCACCCCCCAATGGTTGCCCTTGGCTGGCGATCCGCAAATATTTTCTTTGCCCAAATCCGCAGTTAGCCCCCAATATCCCTTGGCTTTTACAGGTTCCGCCATGGCTAGCAGCTTTTTGGACTCCATTCGCCAAGCTTTTTTATGGAATCCCCAACTAGAAACCGAGGTGCAAATACGGGCCCAGCAACTTTTAGAGGAAATTTTATCTGCTCCTAAGCAAAAACATTGTCAAGTTTTCGATGTGCTCAATAATTGGGACTTGCCTTTTGACGATGAACGCAACCGCACTTGGTTAAGCTCATTGGTGCAACATAGCGCCAGTCATTTAAAACGTCGTCATTTTTTAGCAGAATTATTGGAGCAAGACTTGCTTTTAGCAGGGGATCCCGAAGGTTGGCGTGAAACTTTTGGCCCAAATGTGAACACTGTACCAGACATAAATTATCGGCAAAATTTATGCGCTCACTACCAAAACATCGATTTACACATCAACATTAGCAGTTGCCAAATGCCCAATGCGGTAAATCAGCGGGTTTTTGATATTCCCCTGGCTGGTGCTTTGGTGCTTAGCGATGCCCAAAGTGATTTAGCAGAATTATTTGGCAAAAACACCTTCTCCACTTTTAACTCCAAAGAAGAACTGCAAGATTTAATAAGATATTATCAACTTCATGAAAGTGAAAAAAGAAATGTCATTCTAAAACAGCGACGCAAAATTTTAAACGAACACACTTATGAACACCGGTTACAAAAGCTCTTAATTCCTTAAAGCTTTACTAATTTTTAAGTATGAAAAACTTTATAAACAAAATTATTTTTATTGCTTTGCTGAGCATGGTAACTGTTTGGGGGCAAAAAAGCACCCACGCCGTGCATATTGAATTAGAAGGCACCGTAGATAAATCCATGGTGGCTTATGCGCAAAGGGCTATAAAACACGCTTTGGAGCAAAAGCCTGACCATATAATTTTTGAAATCAATTCTTTTGGGGGCGAACTTAATGCCGCTTACGATATTGTGGATGCCATCACCGAATTAAAAATCCCCACCACGGCCTTAGTTAGGCAAAAAGCTATTTCGGCGGGGTCCTTAATTGCCTTGGCTTGTAATAAACTTTATATGTTGCCTTCAACCACCATTGGCGATTGCGCACCTATTATTCAAGGCAGCGATGGTCCCAATATCGTGGGTGAAAAAATCCAATCTCCCCTGCGGGCCAAGTTTCGCAATTTAGCCCAGCGCAATGGCTACCCCGAATTACTGAGCGAATCTATGGTTTCCCCCGAGCTAGAAATCTTGGAATTGCGGCGTGGAGACTCTGTGATTATTGAAAAAAGCGCGGTTTTTGATGCCATGCCCCCGGAAGAACAGGCGTTATGGACTAAAAAGATCTTAGTTCATGCTGGAGAATTATTAACCATGACGGATATAGAAGCGGTGGAATTAGGTTTTTCCCAAGCCACGGTGGAAAGCCTTGAACAATTGCAGCAAAAACTGGAAATTAAGAGCATTGCTAAAATAGAAACCACTTGGTCCGAGAAATTAGCGGGATTTTTGGCCGCCATATCCCCCCTGTTAATGATGCTGGCTTTCGGTGCTATTTACATGGAGTTTCAAACCCCAGGCTTCGGTATTTTTGGCATAACTGGTGTGGTTTTGCTCGCCATTGTCTTCGGTGGACAATATGTGAGCGGATTAGCCGACAAATTGCCTTTGGTGCTCTTGCTTTTAGGGGCGATTTTAATTTTTGTGGAGATATTAATCTTACCTGGTACATGGATTAGTGGTCTCAGCGGTTTGGCAGTGATAATTATAGCCCTAATTATGGTACTTAAGGAATCCACTGTGGCCTGGAAGCTCCCCGCATGGACAGGATTAGATATCAGCGCTTTAAATTATGCTTTATTTTTAGTTTTTGGCAGTGCCATTACAGCTTTAACCATTCCATTCTTCTTTTCTAAATATGTCTTGACTAAATTACCCCCAGGGTTTTCCCCTATGCACCAAAGTGCTTTGGAAGGATTGTCACCCGTGGTGAGTGAAACTTTAAATGTACAAGTGGGCGATGTGGGAGTGGCTGTTTCGGTATTACGCCCTGGAGGCAAGGTGCAAATTGGGAATTTGGTGGTGGAAGCGGAGTCCCCCTATAAAATGCTCACACCAGGGGTCCAAGTAAAAGTGATAGAAGTGGAAGCCAACCACATAAAAGTGGTGGAAGTTAAGGATAATGACTAAATTGTATATGAGTTTTTCACAAGGAGTTAGCTTATGATGCCTTTTATTTTAATTGTGGTAGGAATTGCCGCACTGGTTTTAGCTGTATTTTTGTTCCAGTTTATAGGTTTGTGGTTACAAGCCATGTTTTCGGGAGCAGGGGTAAGTATTTTCAGCTTAGTTGGAATGCGTATTCGTAAAGTTCCTGCCAAAACCATAGTATCCGCCCGCATATTAAGTTGCAAAGCTGGTATGCCCATAAACACCGATGCCATCGAAGCTCACTATATGTCCGGTGGTAATGTGTTGCGCGTGGTGCAAGCCTTAATTGCCGCTAAAATGGCTAATATCAAATTAGATTTTAAAGATGCCACCGCCATTGACTTGGCCGGCCGTAATGTGCTCGAAGCGGTGCAAATGTCTGTGAACCCCAAGGTCATAGAGACACCAAAAGTGAGTGCTGTGGCTTTGGATGGTATTGAATTGTTGGCTGTAACTCGCATTACTGTGCGCGCATCCATTCAAAAATTAGTGGGTGGTGCTGGCGAAGAAACCGTCATCGCTCGCGTGGGTGAAGGCATTGTTTCGTCCATTGGTAGCGCCAAATCTCACAAAGAAGTGCTAGAAAACCCCAATATGATCTCTAAAAAAGTCTTGGAGGCTGGTTTGGACTCGGGAACAGCCTATGAAATTCGCTCCATCGATATTTCTGATATTGATGTAGGTCGCAACATTGGTGCTATGCTAGAAACTGATCGCGCCGAAGCCGACAAAAAGATTGCCCAAGCCAAAGCCGAAGAAAGACGTGCCATGGCCATGGCCGCTGAACAAGAGATGAAAGCCCGGGTTATGGAAATGAATGCCAAAGTGGTGGAAGCGGAATCCCAGATTCCCATGGCGATTTCCGAGTCGCTTAAAGCTGGTAAAATGGGTTTTATGGATTACTATAATCTCAAAAACTTACAAGCTGATACGCAAATGCGCACTTCGCTCGGTGGCGAACCGCAATCTAAGTCCGAAGAAGAGTAAAAGAGTCTTTTATGGATGGCTTAATAGTTGATATATTGCATAGACTGCTAAGTTCTGACTTAGGCACCATTATAATGGTGTTGATAATTGTAGGTATATCTGTGGTTAGTAAGTATTTTGAAGAAAAGGCAGCCCGCAAAAAAGCCACAACTAAACCCGTGGCTTCTAAAACTACTCCCCCGGTGCTGCCTACAGAAGTCGAGGATTACGATACCGTAGAAGATTTCGGTGCCGAAAATAACACCGAAGGCTATGAAAACAGCTCCAGCCAAGAAGTCTATGATGAAGAAATTTATGCAGAAGATGACTTTCATGGCGAAGTTGTTATGGAATCATATTCTCAGGAACACCAGGCTCCGCCTCCTATACCAGAGGAAAAGCCTGCGAGCGCTCCAGCCACCCTCGCTGATCAATACGAAGAGTTTATGCAAGAACAAGAAGCTTTGCTACAAGCCATAGTATCGCCTCCAAAAATCAGCATTCCTACTCCAGCTCCTCAAAAAGTTGCTGCTGTGAAAGCTGTTGAAAAGACAAGTTCTCCGCGAAAAGTTGCAAAAAGTTCAAATAAAAGAAGACAACTAGCAGAAGGTATTGCTTGGCAAGCTATACTGGGGCCCCCTCGTTGTAAACAACCTTGGTAAAAGATTTATACAAACAATAAAAAAAGAGTAGCTAAGCTACTCTTTTTGTTTTTTAAACTTTATTTAACTTAATGTTCTTAATTTAACCCACGACATCTACTTTGGTACCAACTCCGGGGGCACTTGCACTGGTGGGAGGAGGTGGTAAAGAATCCACTAATTGAGCGGCTGCAGAAGCTTCTGCGTCTTGAGCTTTTTTAAGCATGGCAATGCCGATTTCACCCATGGCATCGCCCCCAGCTGCACTTAATACATTTGCAATATTCATATTTCCTCCGAAATAAAACTAGTTCATATTATATTATCGGCAGTTTAATACTTGACTTTAGCTTTTACTTGAAGTTTTTATTCTTTTTTCCACTTCTGCTAAAATATCTGCCGGAATTTTCCAGGAACTTAATTTTAAATGAGCTGAAAAAGCTTGTACTAAAGCCTCTGTGATGCTGTTGGAATCCGTGTCGCAACCAGGAATTTGCCCCAAACTTACGGAATGCGCTTCTAAATCAGCTTTTATGGCGGGTTTTTGCTCTGGGGGAAATTCTAGGAGATCGACCAAGCCTAAATGCGCATCGCCCCAGACAATAGAGCCATGTTGCAAAAATGCTTGCTTGGTGCGGCGTTGGGCCGACCCCACCAATTTGCGCCCTTGCCACACGATTTCCGCCCGAGATGCGCTGGAAAAGCAGGGTGGCTTTACCAAATGCCGCTGGGAGTTGCTATCTACAGGCCCCGTGGCGCCGCGGGCTAAATCACCTTGAAAGCCTATGCCCTGCAAGCCTGCAAGCAAGCGTTCCGACACCCAATCGTAAGTTTGCCCCAAAGTTTTCCCCCAAGGGGCCACATTTTTGGGAGCGCATATTGTATAAGTAAGTTCTTCGGCATGGAATACCGCGCGACCACCAGTGATGCGTTGCACCACATCTACCCCCGCTCTTTTGGCCGCAGCTAAATCCACTTGTTCCACGGCATTTTGAAAGTTCCCCAAAGTAATGCACCAGGGCTTCCAAGTGTAAAAACGCAAAATAGGATTTATGCTCCCCACTTCCATGCGTTCTAGTAAAACCTGATCCAAAGCCATTTGCCAAGCCCCAGGTTTAGCGGAAGAAAGCAATAAATTCCACTGCATTTACCAGCCCTCACGCAATACAGAATCTACTCGGGTAGTAATCCATTGTGATCCCTCAATATTTACATGATCCATATCGAAAAAACCTTCTACAGGCATCTTATGGGCACCATTTTGATGCAAATCCAAGACTTTGAATGTTTCTTGATTATGTGCTTGTAATTCTAAAATTCGTTTCTTTATATCTTCGGCATCAGCTATGCTTAGTCCATAACGGCCATAATATCTTGCTTCAAAGTTATTTTGAGGCGTAGCAACACCTAAAACTTGCATCTTTTTTTCTTTAGCCTGGGATATTATTTCTGCTAATAACTGCATATTATAATCCAAATTGGGATTGTTTATAGTGTAACTAGGCTCTGGGGAGTATTCATAGCTATCAATTCCAGTTATAGTAGCTCCTCCCCAATTAGAACTAGTTTCGTGAATAGTGGGGGATTGTTTATAAACAACCTCCTCTAAAAACCCTTCGGGTAAACCTTCGGCCCAAAAATTATTCAATGAATCGTATAAGTAGCCTATGGATTTACCAAAGCGATCTTCCCAATTTTGTTCAGTACTAAAAAACATTAGATCTAAATCTAAGCTTAAAACCATGGTATTAACCTTAGTTGCATGATTAAATAAATATGGTAATAGTTTTTTTACCGTGGGAAGCACTCCGCCCTGTAAGCAGAGATTCTGGTATATGCCAGTGCTGAGATCTTCGGGTATAATTCCGTGATAACAGCGGGACGACCCCATAACTATCCCATCTATTTCTGATGCTTTTAACCAAAACCTTTCCAATTGATTGGCTAGGGATAAGGTAAATGGGGTGTAAGGGAAAGCATATAGTGCCAAAGAATCAGAAAAATCTGCAGTATTTTCACCTTGGGGGCGTATCCACAACATCGGGGTTTGTAGATCATAGCTGTGAGCTAAATGCAATTTTTTGTGGGTGCGCACATTTATAGCATATAAGTCTTTGCGGTAGCCATCTTTGTCGGTGGCGGTGGCAATAATAAAGTCGGGATGATTAGACCATTCAGGATCGTCCCAAGCTACTGCTCCCGTTGGTGCAGCAATGGTGTCTGTAACTTCGCCAGTGGCAGGATCCATTATAAAGATAAATTCATGGACTCCATAAGCTCTTCCCACTAAGGAAGATTTTTTTGTGTAACCAAAATCCAAAAAAGCTATGCGAGGGTTTGCTCCAGGGCTAATGCTAGCATTGCAAACCTGAGTGGATCCAGTGCTATCTTTTCCATTTTGCGGAAATTGAAAGAGGGTTTTTAACTCTCCAGTCTCCATATTTAGCACCCGTAGCTGGGTGGAGGCTGTAACTAGCCACTTTTGCGCACTATCCATGCCACTATGATATGCTCCCTGGACCAAAATATCTTCTTTTTCTTGGGCAAAACCATCTTTTAGCTGTCGCTTAGAAGTTTTTCCACGGAGCCAAGCCAAAGAATCATTGTTTGAAGCAGCACTGCTTACATAATATAAGACCGTATCTGCATCATTTTCCCACCAACGGGGTATGGCCCCAAAGCCGTAGGGCATGGGATCTTTATAAGAATCTCCAAAAGCAATTCCCCACAAAGTTGACTCCCCAGCCTGACCTTCACCACGGGTGCCAAAAGCTATATAGCGACCATCAGGAGAAATACTAGGATGCCTAGGATTTAGCTCCCCCGCAGGACGAGCTGTCCATTTGGGCGACGGTGCAGAATAATTTAAAGTATAAATTGTTTGTTGCGGGGAATTTACCAAAACTAAACGCAAATGCGCAGTGCCAAAAAAACTTTTTATTTTCTCTTTAGTAGCTAAAATATCAATTTGACTGGAAGCTATGTCTGTAATTGCATCTGCTACTGCATAAAGCGGTTTATCTATGCTACCTCGAGCCACCCTAAAGCCTATATATTCTTGAGCACTCAACAAATTCGCACTATAAACATCACGCCTATTAAAGCCATGTGCTGCACTTACTTCATGTAAAACACTCCCTCCTTTTACCATGCGTTCTTCCATATCATTGGGATTTAAAGCACCCACATAGTCTAAATGAGTGCCTGCTGGCGGTTCCTGATACCAACCCTCCACCATTTCCATGGCATTGCCAATTAAATCGCAAACTTCAGTGGGATTTTCGTAACTGCAAGGCAAATGCAAAATGCCCTGGGAGTTTTCTGCCACCCAGCCATTTTGCGGTCTTAGCTCCAAATCTTGGGCCGCAAAAATCCATTCTGCTTCGGTGGGTAATCTGTAGCCTTGGACACTTAAATCGCTTTTTAAAGCTAGCACACTTTTTATTTTATCGCCCTCCTTTTCTATGTGTGCATAGCTATAAACTGTATCTAAATTATCGATTTTACTGAGAGCATTACAAAACAACATGGCTTCCACAGCTGAAATATTAACTACAGGCAAGGAATCTCCGCGCAAAGCCGAGCGAATTGCAGGCAAATAACCCATTATTTCCGCAAATTGCCCTTGGCTAACTTCCTGAGGTGCAAGCCAAAAATCTTGACTAAGTTGCACAACGCTATGCTCGCTGAGATTGACCTTTTGCTTAGCAGATTTCAAATGTATTAATGGATAAGATGTTTCCACAACTTCTTCAATTGTAAGTTCAGTGGGTGCTTTATCTTTACAAGCACAAATTATAAAAAAAACTAATAGGATGATTTTTTTCATATTTATAACTTATGGTCTAAGGCTAAAACAGCCACTCGGGCCGCATCTTGTTCGGCTCGTTTCTTGGAAACTCCACACCCCTCACCCAAACACTCATTGTCCACCAAAACTTCTACAAAAAACTCTTTTTTGTGTTCAGGTCCAAGTTCTTTAACCACTTGGTAAATAGGAGCTTCTTTACCTTGGGCGTGCATCATTTCTAACAATTTACTCTTGTAATTTTTTAATTCTCCATCATTTAGAATATTATCTATACGCGGAAAATGACTACATTCAAGTACTTTTCGACAAGAATCCAAACCGCCATCTATATATACTGCACCAATTACTGACTCAAAAGCATCGGCTAAAATACTTTCTTTGTTGCGTCCCCCTGCTTTGGCTTCACCCCTACCAATACGCAGATATTTTCCCAAATTCCATTGCCTTGCTGTATCAGCCAAAGCTCTACCACTCACAATAATGCTCTTTTTTTTAGAAAGTTCTCCCTCAGATTGAGTGGGGTTTTTATCGTACAAATACTCTGTGACTAGCATATTAAGCACAGAATCACCTAAAAATTCTAGGCGTTCATTGGTTTGCCAAGTTTCTAATTCTCTACCAGGCACCCAAGAACGGTGAATCATTGCCTGAGCTAACAGTTCCGGATTTTTAAACTGATAAGACAAGGAGTTTTCTAGCCCTTCGCCAGACTTTCTACGCAATAACCTCAAAACAGCTTGGGCTAAGCGTACCGGAATGCCCACTATGGCCTTTTTGCGTGGATGATCTTTTGTGATATTTGCAACCATAATTTTTGCACAAAAAATGGCAACTGGAAAGCTATCCAATTGCCATTAGAAATTTCTTTAACTAATTAAATTTTAGTTTTTACATATTCCACAGCATCAGACACTTTATTTAAAGTTTCAGCGTCTTCTTCAGGGATTTCAATATCAAACTCGTCTTCCAATGCCATAACGAGTTCTACGCGATCTAAAGAATCGGCGCCTAAATCGTCCACAAAAGAAGCTTCAGCTGTTACTTTATCGGCTTCTACACCGAGTTTTTCAGTAACAACTTCTGTAATTTTTTCCATGAGTTCTTGTTCAGTCATTTTTACTCCTTGAATATATGTAATGATGAATTTCTAAAATTAAGCGCCCAAGCCACCATCAATACCTAATACTTGTCCGGTAATATAAGATGCAGCATCAGATGCTAAAAACGCTACGGCATTGGCAATATCTTCAGGTTGTCCCATGCGACGCAAAGGGATAGATGCCACATATTTATCAGTGGTCTCTTCGTCCATTTTAGCAGTCATAGCAGTTTCGATAAATCCTGGTGCCACAGCATTTACAGTAATATTTCTGGATGCAAATTCCACAGCATTGGATTTTGTTAAACCAATTAATCCAGCCTTTGAAGCAGCATAGTTGGCCTGTCCAGCTTGACAACGGATTCCGTTAATGGAAGCCATATTAATAATACGACCAGTGCGTTGTCCCATAAAATGACGCACTAAAGCTTTAGTGCATAAAAATGCCGAGCGCAAGTTCACCGCAATTACACTATCAAAGTCTTCAACTTTCATGCGCATTAATAAACCATCACGAGTAATTCCGGCATTATTAACTAAAATTTGCACGGATTCAAAATCTGCAATGATGGTTTTCATGGTGCTTTCTACTGCATCGGCATCAGCCACATTGGCAGCATAGCCTTTACACTTTACACCGTAATCTTTCTCAATAGCAGCAATGGAAGCACCATCACCTAGTTCAATATCTATAATGGCAATATTTGCTCCGCAGGCCGCTAATTTGCGTGCTACTTCCAAACCTATGCCACGAGTAGCTCCAGTTACTATAGCAGTTTTATTTTTTAAGTTTATCATAATTTCTCCTTGCTTTATTGCAACTTAGCTAATTGTTCAATGTTTTCCACAGGATTAACCTTGATTTCACGACTAATGTTTCTCATTAGCCCCATAAGCACTCTTCCTGCACCAACTTCTATGGCTTTACTTACCCCTTCACTAACAGCTAATTCCATGCTTTGCTGCCAACGCACAGGGCTAACTAATTGTTTTACTAATAAATCGGCTACTTCTGCACCAGAACTCACCAAACTCGCAGTAACATTAGCCACTAAAGGTTTTGACAAGTCATTAAATTTAGTTTTTGCCACAGCTTCAGCTAAACCTTCTTGGGCATATTCCATTAAAGGACTATGAAAAGCGCCGCTAACAGGCAAAGGCACAACTTTTCTTGCACCTTTTTCTGCAGCTAATTCCCCAGCCTTGGCCACGCCTTCTTGGGATCCAGATATCACAATTTGCCCAGCACTATTAAAGTTTGCAGCTACCTCCACTCCAGCACTTTGGGCTTCATTCAAAGCTTCTGCGAGTTTATCAGCATCTAAACCGAGTATCGCCGCCATGGCTCCAGGCTTTAATTCGCCAGCTTTAGCCATTAGTTCTCCGCGAACACGTACCAAGCGTAAACCGTCTTCAAAGGAAAAACCACCGGCTGCGGCCACGGCAGAATATTCCCCGAGGGAATGCCCAGCCACCATATCAAACTGCACGCCTTGGTCTTTGAGTAATCCCATAACCATCAGCGATGTAACAAACAGCGCTGGTTGAGTATTATCAGTGCTTTTTAATACCTCATCAGGACCTTCGGCCATGATTTTGGACAACGAAAACCCTAAAATCTCGTCTGCACGGGCCAATAAATCAGCTGCTGGAGCAAATTCCTTAGCTAATTGGCCACCCATGCCAACATATTGTGAACCTTGACCTGGAAAAAGCAAAATCGTTTTAGACATATTTACCACCTTACTAAACTAGCACCCCAAACCATACCTGAACCTATGGCAACCATGGACACTAATTGCCCTGGTTTTAACTTGCCTTCTTGTTCAGCTTCATAGAGAGCTATGGGAATAGTCGCCGATGAAGTATTACCATATTTATGCAAATTCATCAAGACCTTTTCACGGGGAATTTTTAATCTATCTGCAGTGGCTTCCATAATACGCAAATTAGCTTGATGAGGGCATAAAACATCCACATCATCCACTGTAAGATTAGCCATTTCTAAGGTTTTGCGCACAGAAGTAGTCATTTCTTTCACCGCCATTTTAAAAACCGCTTGTCCATCCATCTGGATGTAAGGATTTTCATGGTTGGGTTGATTTACATACAAGATATGATCTGTGGTGCCATCGGACTTTAAATAGGTATTAATGTAGCCGCGATCGGGATCATCAGTTTCGCTAATAAGCATAGCTCCAGCGCCATCGCCAAACAACACACAAGTATTGCGATCTTTCCAATCTATAATTCGCGACATAATTTCAGTGCCAATAATCAAAATATTTTTAGCTTGCCCTGAGCGAATCATCAAAGCAGCATTATTCAGCGCAATGGGAACAAAACTACAAGCAGCAGTAATATCATAAGCCCAAGCATTTTTACAGCCAAGCTTTTTTTGAACTATGCATGCTGTTGCAGGCATAACTTTATCTGCTACTATAGTCCCCAATATAATACCGTCAACATCTTCGGGCTTGAGACCTGCTTTTTCAAGTGCTTCTTGAGCAGCAGCAGTTGCCAAGTCTGAAGACATTATATTTGGGTCTTTTACTATGCGTCTTTCTTTAATACCCGTGCGAGTAGTAATCCACTCGTCGTTAGTATCTACAATTTTTTCTAAATCAGCGTTAGTCAACACATCTTTAGGACGACAAACTCCTATCGCCCTGATATATGCATTCATGCTTGTTCTCCTGTGTAGCGTTCTGCTATGCTCTCGGCAATTTTGTTTTTAGCAAAACCATGAGCATAACTAATGGCGGTGGAAATAGCTTTGGCATCAGAACAACCATGAGCAATAACCCCAGTACCTTTTAATCCTAATAAAAGCGCTCCCCCGTGATTGCGATAATCCCATTTTTCTTGGAAATCACGCCCACTTTCGGAGTCTATAACTCCAAAAGTCTCAAAATGAAGTTCATAAAATCCTTCAATTAACTTAAGCACTACATTCCCAGTATATCCAGAAGTTACAATAACATCGGCATTACCAGAAAAAATATCTCTAGCTTCAATATTACCCACAAAGTTCAAAGGAGAATTTTTAAGAAGCTGATAAGTCTCCTGAATCACATCGGGACCTTTATTTTCTTCCTCTCCCATATTCAATAATCCTACTCGGGGATTTTCTAGCTGAAATGATTTTTCTGCGTAAATGCTTCCACAAGTAGCAAAATCCACCAACACCTGCGGTTTTTCATCTACATTAGCCCCCATATCTAACATAACTAAAGGCTTCTTAGCTGGAATATTACAAGCTATAGCAGGACGAGAAATATTGCCCACCCGACCTAAGAGCATAAGGCAAGCTGCCATCATAGCACCAGAATTACCTGCACTGACACTAGCTTGAACTACGCCCTTCTTTTGTAATGCCACACATGCAACCAAGCTAGAATTAGGCTTGGTTTTTAAAACTGCAGCTGGAGATTCGTCCATTCCCACTATATCAGGGGCATGGAAAACCTCTATATCAGAAGCTGTATAATTTAACCTTTTTAGCTCCGCAGCAATAATGTCTTGAGGGCCGCACAAAAACAGTTTAAACAAACCAGGATTTTCTTTTTGCGCTAAAACCGCACCTTCAACAATCTGTTTAGGCGCATGGTCTCCCCCCATGGCATCGATGGCGATACTAATCATGGATTCAACTCCGATTTTTAACCGTGATCAGGGCGTACTACTTCTACACCACCGTAATAACCACACACTTCACAAACGCGATGGGGTCTTTTTATAGAACCACAATGGTCACAATTAGCCATAGCTGGCATCGCTAATTTCCAATGAGTGCGTCTTTTATCGCGACGAGTTGTCGATGTTTTTCTTTTTGGAACTGCCACTTTTGACTCCTATTTGTCTAAGAAACCTAAACTTTAGGCTTCCATTCTTTTAATTTTTCCCATCTGGGATCCACTGCTTCAGAATCTTTTTCCTGTTCAGGATCTTCCCAGTTAAAACTAGCTTCAGGATCTTTTAACGGATTTATAGGCTCGTTTAAAATAACCATCTGCCTTACGCATTCCGAAAAATCTACAAAATTTTGAGCTTGAGGAATATCGATTTCAAAAAACTCATCTTCCTCATCGTTAAATTGCTGTTCCTTTATTCCAGCAACTTTATTTGCAACCACGGTAAAACTCAAATCTATAGGATGCATTACTGGCTCTAAAGTGCGTGCACACTCTAGCTCCTGCATTCCAATTATTTGAGTTTCCACAGTCCAAACATCGCGCTCAGAGGGAAATACCGAGAATTTAATTTTTAATGATTCTTTTAAATTCAAATCATCAAATATTTCAGCAACTGAATTTTGATTAAAATCCAACTCTTTTTCCCACGGTTCGTAACCTTTATTTTCTAACTCTAGTTTCAAAGTTAACCAAATATACTTGGCTTAATAATACTCGTCAAGCATCTATACTAATAAGATGCAATTATATTACATTGATTTCATGGAAACATATACTAGTTATACTGCTGTTTTCTTCTGGATCTTGCTGTTTTTTTGCTTTTTCTACGCAATTATCGACATATTGCTTATGGTCGGTTTGTGGGTTTCCAAATATAAAAATCAACGCAGCATAAGAAATTTTTATCGCACAGCAAACCATGTCCCCCCTTATTTTAGTGTATTAATCAGCGCTCGCAACGAAGAAGAAAACCTTGCACAATGCTTAGACAGCATTTTAAAACAAGACTACGAAGGCAAATGGGATATATGGGTAGCCGACGATCGTTCCACGGACTCCACCGTTAAAATATTAAAAGATTATTGCGATAAATATCCAGACAAAATCAACTTCATCGCTATTACTGAAACACCAGCGGGCCGCACGCCTAAAAAACACGCCCTCAGCGAACTTGCTGATAAAGCCTTAGGTAATATTTTTGTACTCACCGATGCCGATTGCATAGTCCCCCCCACTTGGCTGAGTTCATACATCCCCCATTTTCGCAAAGGGGTAGAATGGGTTTCAGGTTATTCTTATCTAATAAGCCCAGAAGCTAGCCCTGCTTTAGCTGGCATCCAAGCCTTAGATTTTATGTCCCATCGCACCATTGATGCTGCCGCAGTGGGTTTAATACACCCTATCACCGCCTGTGGTCAGAATTTAGCCTATCGCAAAAGAACCTTCAAAGATATTGGCGGTTTTGAAGGCATTTTTCACATTGTTAGCGGCGATGACGACTTATTGTTAAATAAATTAGTGAAAGTCCGTCCCTATGCTGTGGCTTACTGCACAGACCCCCAAAACCATGTGCAATCTCTAGGTAAATCCACTTGGCGCGAAGCTTGGGAACAACGCAAACGATGGGCATCCAAAACTCCTAACTACACCCTTTCCACCACAGTATTTTTATCCTTTATATTTTTATTTTATCTATTAATATTCTTGAGTCTGCCCACGGCAGCTATTTTTAGTGTATTTTTAAAATCTCCACTACCTATTTTAGCAGCTGCTTTTGCTTTTTTATGGAAAAGTTTATTTGACTTCTTAGTAATGCTAAATGGTTGGTGGATTTTTGGTTCACAAAATTTAAAAAAATGGTATATTCCTACGGCTTTAATACATATCCCTCTAATAGTTTTAGCTGTTATTAGTGGTATAATGGGAAAATTCCATTGGAAAGACCAAAAAGTTAAACGAAAACAATAATATTTTTATACTTAGTGCAAATGTCAAAAACAAAAAATGTTAAAAACGAAAAAGAAATAGGCTACACTCTAGTCGTAGCAGAAAAACCTAGTGTTGCTAATGATTTAGCAAGAGTCTTAGGTGGTAAATTCACCAAAGAAAGAACCCATCTTATTAGCGATGAATACATTATTTCTTGGGCTATTGGGCATTTGGTTACCATTATGGAACCAGGCGAAATAGATGCAAGCTATAAGTCTTGGAGCATGGATAGCCTGCCTATAATTCCTGAAAACTTTCAGCTTAAGCCCATCACCAACACCAAAAGTCAACTAAATGCTTTAGGACGCTTAATTCGCAAAAGAGATGTGCATACCATTATCAATGCCTGTGATGCTGGTCGCGAAGGTGAGCTTATTTTCCATTACATTTTAGAGCATGAAAAAAGTAGAAGCATCGGCCAAAAAAAGATTTTGCGCCTATGGATGCAATCTATGACCACCGCAGCTATTAAAGAAGCTTTTGCCAATTTGCGCGATCACGAAGAAATGCGCCACTTACGAGATGCGGCTCTAAGCCGTTCCGAAGCAGATTGGTTGGTGGGAATCAATAGTTCTAGGGGTTTTACCGCCTACAATTCACGCCATGGCGGCTTTAGATTAACCCCCGCAGGCAGAGTACAAACCCCCACCCTGACCTTAATAGTAAAAAGAGAAGTTGAACGCAATGAATTTGTACCCCAAGATTTCTGGGTGGTACACGCTTTATTTGAAGCGGGAGAAAGTCAGTGGGAATCTCGTTGGTTTAACCCTAAATTCAAAAAAGACCCCGATAATCCCCACGCCAATGCCTACAGAATTTGGGACGAAAAAACTGCCTCTGAAATAGCGGAAAAATGCCGCTTGCAAGATGCCACCGTGGAAGAAACTTCAAAGCCTTCCCAACAGCGGTGCCCGCCACTATACGATTTAACCAGCTTGCAGAGAGAAGCCAACAATAGATTTGGTTTTTCTGCCCGCACCACTCTGCAAATTGCCCAAAGTTTATACGAAAGACACAAACTTACTACATACCCTCGCACAGACTCAAAATTTTTGCCCGAAGATTATGTGGGGCGAGTATATAAGTTGTTGGGGAGCATTAGCGATGTCGGTTTAAGGCCTTTTGCTAAAAAAGTATTGGATCAAAAATGGGTAATTCCCCACAAAGGAATTTTCAATAATGCTAGAGTAACTGATCACCATGCTATTATACCCACAGGAAACACTGCAAAAGCTTCTCTGAGCGAGGCTGAAGCTAAGGTATTCACCTTAATTCAACAACGCTTTATCGCCATATTTTTCCCCCCTGCAAAATATCAGAACACCGTGCGTTTAGCCACAATAAAAAATGAAGTTTTCCGGGCTGAAGGAAAGGTATTGGTAGAGCCAGGTTGGCGAGAGGTTTATGGTAGTATTTCCAACGAAAAAGGCGCTTTAGCTCCTTATATTGAAGGAACTCCCACTCAAAACATTGAAATTAATGTGGAAAAGGACCAAACCAAGCCCCCAGCACGCTATAGTGAAGCTTCACTACTATCCGTCATGGAAAGCGCTGGTAAATTAATAGATGATGATGAACTACGCGATGCCATGAAGGAAAGAGGTTTAGGCACTCCTGCCACTAGAGCTTCCATAATCGAAGGTCTAATCAGCGACAAATATCTATTGCGGGAGGCCAAAGAGCTAATTCCCACAGCTAAAGCCAATGACCTAGTCAGCATTAGTAGCGCAATGAAAGTTGAAGATTTGACTAGCCCTGAACTCACTGGAGAATGGGAGCACAAGTTGGGTTTAATTGCTAAAGGTGAATATACTCGCGAACAATTTATGGCTGAAATTGTAAAACTAACCCAAAAAATTGTGGATAGGATTAAAGGTTTTGACGAAAATTCTACTAAAATAGTAGCCGCTTTCAGCCCAATAAATGGCATAGAAGTTACGGAAACAGTTTCTGCCTATCAAAGTGCCGATGGTATTACCGTGCGCAAAGTTTTAGGTGGGCGCACTATGAGCCCCGACGAAGTGGCAACTTTGCTTAGAGAAAAAAGAATTGGGCCTCTTACAGGCTTTAGATCCAAACGAGGCAAAGAGTTTTCCGCAAGCATTATCATTAATGACAAAAGTCGAGTGGAATTTGAATTTGCAGACTCTTCAGGTGTTCCCGACGATTTTGATTTAAGCAAAAGCACGCCTTTGGGTTTAAGCCCTGTGGATAATAGTCCCGTACATGATATAGGTACAGCTTATGCTTCGGAGTCGTCTATGGAAGGTGATAAAAAAGGCCTACGCATAAATAAAATCATCCTAAATCAACATATTAGCCCCGAAAACATCAAAGCGATGCTAAATGGTGAAAGCACAGAGCTTTTAAAAGACTTTGTTTCCTCCAAAACTCGTCGTAAATTTGAAGCTAGGTTAAAATTATCTAAAACCGGAAAAATTTCCTTTGAATTCCCACCCAGAGTGGCTAAAAGGAGATTTAAGGCCAAAACAAAAAAGAAATAAAATGCTTATAAAACAAAAAGCCCCCTTTTACCAAGCAAAAGGGGGCTTTCTATATAAAAAGATATTAAGCAGCTGCTTTAACTTTCTCAACTACTGCAGAGAAAGCCACAGGATCACTCACTGCTAAATCAGCTAAAACTTTTCTATTTAAATTAATCTCAGATTTATTCAATAAGTGAATAAAAGTGGAATAATTCAAACCATGCTCACGAACAGCGCCATTTAAGCGAGTAATCCAAAGGCGACGGAAATCACCTTTTTTATCGCGACGATGCTCATAAGCATACTGCCCTGCATGGGCAACCGCTTCGTAAGCTAGCTTTAGGTTGCTTTTACGCCGACCGTAATAACCTTTAGCTTGTTTTAAAACTTTTTTGCGGCGAGCCCGTGAGGCTACACTATTTTTTACGCGTGCCATAATAAACTCCTATTAAGCAACCACAAGCATACGCTTGATTCTATAAGATTCAGTTTTCTTAATTAAACTCATTTTGCGCAAATTGCGTTTACGCTTTGTACTCTTCTTAGTTAAAATGTGGCGCATTCCCGCCCTTTTACATTTTACCAAGCCAGAAGCTGTAACGCGAAAGCGCTTTTTAGCACCACTATGGGTTTTCATCTTTGGCATAATTCCATTCCTTTACAAATTTTGTACAAACTTAGATAAATTATTTGTTTTTGGCACTCTTTTTGGGTCCAAAAACTAAGGAAAGAATATTTCCTTCTGGACGAGCATCAGATTCTAGCTCTCCAGCTTCTGCCAAATCAATTTTTGCTTGGTCTAACAAATGCTTACCAAAGTCCTGATGGGCCATTTCTCGACCGCGGAATTGCATAACAATTCGGACTTTTTGGCCTGACTCTAAAAAGCCTATGGCTTGTTTCATGCGATAATTATAATCGTTTGATGCGGTTTTAGGGTGTAATTTAATCTCTTTAACTCTTACCACATGTTGTCTTTGGCGAGCTGCTCTTGCTTTTTTAGCTTGTTCAAACCTGTATTTACCGTAATCCATGATTCGGCAAACTGGCGGTTTTGCATTAGGAGAAACCTCAACTAAATCCAGGCGAACATCCCGTGCCATCTCCAAAGCCCGGCGTGTTTCTACCACCCCGATTTGAGCACCGTCTTCACCAATTAGGCGAACCTCGGGCACTCGAATCATTTCATTAGTTCTAGTGCCATCTGAGTTACGGTTGCGTATGGGTCTTCCTCTTCTATTATTCATGTATAAGCGAACCTCCGGTTGATTCTTGTTTATGGTTTATTTATAAATGTAAGCTTTTTCACAAATTCTTCCAAGTTTTGTATTCCTAAGTCTCCCTCATGTCTTTTTCTCACGGAAACTGTTGAGCTCTGCAACTCTTTTTCACCTACTACCAATAAGTAAGGAATTTTTGCATGCTCGCCTTGGCGAATTTTGTAACCTACTTTTTCGTTGGAGTCATCAATTTCTACCCTAATTCCATGGTTTCTAAACTCTTGCGCCACTTTTTCAGCGTATTCCACAAACTTTTCAGAAACAGGAATCAATCGAGCCTGCACAGGGGCAAGCCATAAAGGGAAATCTCCAGCATACTGTTCTATCAATATACCTAAAAATCTTTCAATGGAGCCTAAAACCGCACGATGCAGCATAACTGGGTGGTGTCTTTGGTTGTCTTGGCCTACATAAGTAGCTCCCAAGAGCTCTGGCATACTGAAATCCACTTGGATAGTTCCACATTGCCAATCGCGCCCCAAACAGTCTTTAAGTACAAATTCTAATTTCGGGCCATAAAAAGCCCCTTCTCCGGGATTAAGTTCTGTTTCAACCCCCGCCGCCGCAGTAGCTTCACGCAGAGCTTCTTCAGCTTTGTCCCATATTTCATCGGATCCCACGCGAACTTCCGGGCGGGTAGCAAACTTTACCACGGAAATTTCAAAGCCAAAATCGGCGTAAATATCTTTAACTAACTGGCAAAACTCTTTTACTTCGTCGGCGATTTGCTCTTCGGTGCAAAAAATATGCGCATCATCTTGTACAAATCCCCGCACCCGCATCAATCCATGCATGGTACCCGCCAACTCATTGCGGTGGCATTTCCCAAATTCTGCCATGCGCAAGGGCAAATCACGCCAACTTTTGAGTCCCTGATTAAATATTTCCACATGACAAGGACAATTCATGGGTTTTACGGCCATTTCTTTGCCTTCGGACTTGGAAGTAAACATCATATCTTGATATTTCTCCCAATGTCCAGACTTTTCCCACAAAGTTTTTTCCACCAATTCGGGAGTGATAACTTCTTGGTAGCCCCGGGCAGAAATCACTTTACGCACATGACTGCGCAGAGCATTGTACAAAAACGCTCCCTTGGGATGCCAAAATATTTGCCCTGGAGAATGGTCTTCGATATGAAACAAGTCTAAATCTTTGGCCAAACGGCGATGGTCACGTTTTTTAGCCTCTTCTAAGAAGTTCAAATGTGCTTTCAAACCCTTTTTATCGGCAAAACATGTGCCATAAATGCGGGTTAGTTGGTCGGATTTTTGATCGCCGTGCCAATAGGCCCCCGCCACGCTTAATATCTTAAAAGCTTTTAAATGCCCAGTGCTGGGAACATGAGGGCCGGCACACAAATCCTCCCAGTTTTCTCCCACCTTACCGGTGGCATAAAACGAAAGCACTGTATCGCCGCGTTCTAAGGCTCTCTCTGCGTTGTCTTTTTTGTATTTATCGCCTTCAGTGCGTTTTAAGCCTTCTTCGGCATCGGCTTCGTAGCGGGTAAAAGGGCGATCTTCTTTGATGATTTCTTTCATGCGCTTTTCAATAGCTGCAAAATCATCATCACTAATAGGCTTAGGCGTGGCTAAATCATAGTAAAAGCCATCTTCGATGGGAGGTCCATAAGCCAATCTAGTTCCAGGGAAAAGATCGCAAACCGCTTCTGCCAACAGATGAGCACAAGAATGACGCAACACATAAAGAGCATCGGGGTCCTCATTGCTAGGCGTAATAATGCGGAAATCTCCACCTTCGGTCAAAGGTGCATTGAGATCCAAAATATCATCATTAAGCTTAACAGCTAATGCGCGACGCGCCAAACCTTGGGCGATGCCTTGGGCTATTTCTAAACCTGTAATACCAAAATCCACCGACTTGGTGGTACCATCGGGTAAAATCAACTGAATTTGTGACATTATTACCTCGGTGTCGCCTACGAATGCGACGGGTTCCAAGAAAATGGACGATACTGGATTCGAACCAGTGACCCCTACCATGTCAAGGTAGTGCTCTAACCAACTGAGCTAACCGTCCGGTTAAAACCCAAATATAGAACAGCCAAGCCAACTAGTCAAATAGAACAGATAAAAGCCCCCCTTTAAACTCAAGCTAAAAAAAGCTATATTAGAACACGCATTCCAAAACCATGAATAGAACTATGATAACTAAAACTGCTGACAGAGCTTTAAAAAGCAAGGTCTTTTTGAGAAAAGCCATGAATTTGCCTGCCAAGTTGCAAAAACAAATGGTGATTTCCTTTCCAATCACCATGTTATTGGGTTTTTTATTTGGCCATTATTTTAACGCCGAAGCCCTAAGTGGCATTATTTTGCCCATGACTTTCCTGATGGTTTATCCCAACATGGTGGGCTTAGATTTTAAGAGGCTTTTATCCCCTGGAGACTCCAAACTACAAGTTATAACCCAAGCTTTTAACTTTTTAGTTTATCCCCTAATAGCTTATGGTTTGGGATTGATATTTTTTGCCAACTCGCCAATTTTGCGACTTGGTTTATTTATGACTTCACTCTTCCCCACCAGCGGCATGACCATCGCCTGGGTGAACATGGTAAAAGGAAACCTGCCCAGCGCAGTGAAAATGACGGTGATAGGACTTTTAACAGGATCTTTGCTCGCCCCTTTTTATATGCAGTTTGCCTTTGGAAAATCCATTGATCTTCCCATGGGAAAAACCATTAGCCAAATAGCTTTGGTGGTCTTTTTGCCTATGATGGCAGGTTTAGCCACACAAAAAATTCTTATCGCTAAAAATGGAGTGCAAAAGTTTAATCAAAAAATCAAGCCCAAAATAGCCCCCTGGAGTACTATGGGGGTTTTAGGGGTGCAATTTGCTGCTATGGCTCTCAAAGCTGATGATTTGACTGCAAAACCTCACCTTTTGCTTTATTTGGGCATTCCCATATTGACTTTTTACTTTTTAAACTTCGCTATTTCCACCCTAGTTTCACGGTTTTTCAAAGAGCGCTCCGACGGCATGGCTTTTATATACGGAAGTGCCCTACGCAATCTGCCCATTGCTCTAGCCATTGCCATGGCTGTCTTAGGATGCGATGGAGCCGAAGTTACCATTTTAATCTCCCTAGGCTTTATAATTCAAGCTCAAATGGCCGCTTGGCATGTGAAATGGATGAAAAAGTCACGCTAAAATTTGTATATTGAAACCATGACTGCACAAGAACTCAACTCCGATTTTTTAAAATTTTTAGATGAAAGCCATAGTCCATATCATCTGGTGGAACAATGCGAATTTGCCCTACGCATGCGAGAATTTGAAGAATTAAAGGAAGCTGATCTTTGGAATTTGATCCCAGGACACAGTTATTATGTCAGTCGTAACCAGAGTAGCACTTTTGCGTTTCGCATTCCCCATGGTGTATCAGATAGTAGCAGTTGGAGGCTAATTGCAGCCCATACCGACTCTCCTACGCTAAAAATCAAAGCAATTCCCACCAACGGAAAGCTAAGTTTAAATGTAGAGCCTTATGGTTCTCCTATTTTAGAATCTTGGTTAGATCGCTCTCTACGGGTAGCAGGTATTGTGTATTACCAATTGGAAAACGAAGACGATATTTTATATCAAACCATAGAGCTTCCTTTTACAGTGCGCATTCCCCGTTTAGCCATTCATTTGACCAAAGACGATGACAGTTTAAATCCTCAAAATCATTTAAAAGCTATGTGGACGGGCGATTCCCAAGCCGATTTCATAGCAGAAATATACGCTTTGTTGCCAGATCAGGCGAAGATATTAAACTTCGACTTTGAACTTAGCGTCCAAGAAAACGCTGTGCTCTGGGGATCCCAACAAGAATACATCGCCGCAGCAAAAATCGATAATCTCGCTATGGTACACGCTGCCTTGCATGCACTCAAACACAGTCCCAACCACCAAGAACATTTTACTGGAGCGGTTTTTTTTCATAACGAAGAGATCGGTTCTCTTTCGCAAAATGGGGCAGCATCGCAATTTTTACCCAGCATTTTAAAACGCATTGCAGCTAATTTCGAATACACTGAAGACGACTATTTTGCTCAAATCGCCCAATCTTTTTTAATTTCTGCGGATATGGCCCACGGGGTACACCCCAATTACCCTGAACGCCATGACGAAGACCATCGCCCCTTACTCAACCAAGGTCCAGTGCTTAAAACCAATGCCAACGGTCGTTATGCCACCACCGCCGCCAGCGCTGCTCAATGGATGGCACTATGCGAAAAAGCCCAAGTGAAATCTCAGGTTATAAGCTCCCGCAACGATATGCGCACCGGCTCCACTGTAGGGCCAACTTTAGCAGCGCTAACAGGTATAAATACCGTAGATGTGGGCAACCCTATGTTGTCTATGCACTCCATCAGTGAATGCGCAGGCATAAAAGACCATCGAAAAATCGTAAAAATCTTTAAAAGCTATTTCACATAAGTAAGCTTTTTTCTATCTTTGTGCGGCAATTTTGCGTTTTTAGCCTTGGAGGTTTAAAATGAGGAAATGGCGTATAGACGATTCTAAAGAATTGTACAATGTCAAAGGTTGGGGAATTAACTATTTCGATATTAATGAACAAGGGCACGCTACGGTAAACCCTCTCAAGGACAAAGGCTCTACTATAGATTTAGTAGAAGTTATGCAAGATCTCAGCTTGCGAGATTTGGCCACTCCTGTGCTATTGCGTTTTTCTGACATTTTAGACCACCGCATCGAACAAATCAACAAATGCTTTAATAATGCCAGAGAAGAATATAAGTATCAAGGTACATATTACAATGTCTATCCCATTAAAGTAAATCAAACTAGACCTGTACTAGAAGAAATTGTCAGCCATGGTAAAAAGTTTAATATTGGTCTAGAGGCTGGCTCAAAACCAGAGCTACATGCGGTCTTAGCTATTATGGATAATCCTGAAGCCTTGATTATCTGCAATGGCTATAAAGACGAAGATTTTATAGAACTAGCACTTTTAGCACAAAAAATGGGCAAACGCATTTATTTGGTGATAGAAAAGCTAAATGAATTGCAACTCATATTGGATTTAGCCCAGCGTTTTGATGTGCGCCCCAATTTAGGCATACGCATTAAACTCTCCAGCCATGGGAGTGGGAAATGGGAAGAAAGCGGCGGTTATCAAAGTAAATTTGGGCTCAATTCTGCGGAAATCATCGAAACCATGAAAATCGTGGAAAAAGAAGGCTACACCGACTGTATCAAGCTCATACACTTTCATTTGGGAAGCCAAATCACCAATATTCGCAAAATCAAAAATGGCCTACGCGAAGCTTCAAACTTCTATGTACAAATGCATAAAAACGGTTTTAAGGTGGAATTTGTGGATATAGGCGGAGGTTTAGGCGTAGATTACGATGGCAGTCGTTCCACCAGTGCTAGCTCTGTGAATTATTCTATCCAAGAATACGCCAACGATGTAATATCATCCTTTGCCGAAGCTTCTCAAAAACATGAACTTCCCCAGCCTAATATTATCGCAGAATCTGGGCGCGCACTCACCGCCCATCATTCGGTGCTCATTTTTAATGTGCTCGAAACCACAAAACCAGCTTTTTGGAATGATGCAGAAGATCGACTTAGCGAAAATGCTCCGGATGATTTAAAAGAGTTGTGGCAAATTCACCAAAGCATTAATACTTCAAACATGATTGAAAGCTGGCACGATGCTTTGCAATATCTCGAAGATGCCTTGGATCACTTTAGCATGGGCCTTGTGGATTTGCAAACCCGCGCCCAAACTGAACAGCTTTTTTGGTCCATAGCCCAAAAGGTTTATCGCTTATCCCAAGAGCTTCGTCATCCTCCTTACGAATTGCAAAGTCTCAACAAGCTTTTGGCAGAAAAATATTTTTGCAATTTTTCGCTTTTTCAATCTCTCCCCGATAGCTGGGCCATCGATCAGGTGTTCCCCATTATGCCCATTCAGCGGCTCAACGAAAAACCTGATATTGATGTTACTATTCAGGACATTACCTGCGATTCCGATGGGATGATTGACTTCTTTGTCAGGGATAATGAAACTGCTCGTACCCTACCTTTGCACCAAGTAAAAAAAGGCGAAGACTACTATTTAGCGGTGTATTTAGTGGGCGCATACCAAGAGATTCTAGGGGATTTGCACAACCTATTTGGCGATACCAATGCAGTGCATATTTCTTGCACCAAAGACTCCTACCAAATCGACAAAATCATCGATGGAGAATCTGTGGCCGATGTGTTAGAATATGTGCAATTTTGCGATAAAAACTTGGTGCGAATTATGGAAAACTGGGTAACAGCCTCAGTGAAAGAAAACCGCATTAGTGCCAAAGAGGGCCGGGAATTTTTAAATATTTATAGAAGTGGGCTCTACGGATACACTTATCTAGAATGATTAGCCCATCATTCCCGAGCGCACTTCGCCCACTGACTCTAGTTCTTCGGAGAGGTCTTCCAATAGAGGTTTAAAAGCTTCTAATGTGGGCTCAACTCCCCAAGAACGCAGTATGGGATACAAATCCTTGTCTATTTTGGGAGTGGCAGGATTTCCCCCATCTCCCGCTTTAAGCAAGCGGCACAAAACATCGGCTAAATACACCAGAGCCACCAAGTTTTTGTTTTCTGCTGGGCAAGCACCTAAATTATGGTGAAAAAGCATAACATCGCGCAAACTTTGGGGTAGTTTCCATTTGCTGGCTAACCAAGCACCAATTTGCCCATGGTCAGTGCCAAACTCTTCTCTTTCTTCTAAATAAAGTTCGCTATTGTTTTCTTTAGCGCGCTTGACTACTTCCGCAAACTCCTCGGACATGTATTGGATGAGTATGACTTTACCAATATCGTGTAGTAAACCTGCGGTAAAAGCCTCAGAAGCCAAAGTGGGATGCCATCCCTGGGCTAATTTGCGCGCCACCATGCCTACAGCCGAGCTATGATCCCAAAATCCAGTGATATCAAAACCCGCAAAGCCCGATTTTGTACGAAAGGCATTAATTACTGATACGCCCAAGCTGATTTCTTTCACCATATCGAAGCCTAGTAGAATCACCGCCTGATGCACAGATGTAATTTCTCTGCCCAAACCATAATAGGCAGAATTGCACATTTTAAGCAAACGAGCCGTAATTACTTGGTCTTGTCGTACAAAGCGAGCCAAAGTGGCAGCATTGGTGTTGGGATGATCCACTAAATCAATTAAACGCGCCGCCAAAGTGGGTAAAGTGGGTAAATTCAGTAAAGATTCTGAAATTCTTTTTAAATACTGTGCTTTCTTTTCTTGAGTCATACTAAGCCCTAATATCTATATGACCGCCACTCAAAAATCTGCGCGGACGAGAATCATCTTTTTTATCTTTTGAAAGCTTTTTTTTCACAATGCGCCGAGGCAAAACCCCGCGTTTTTCAGGGTTATGTCCATCTGGATCTAATTCCGATTCTGGAGTCTCCCCCACTTGTTCTTCTTTGCGTTGTTCATTGGCTTTAACTGATTCTTCGGCATTTTGCCTACTGGCATTTTGCAGAATAGCCTCTTGATTACGCAAATCTGAAATTACTTCAGCGCGATGCAGGAAATCAGAGTTTTGAAAAGGAGCCGACAGCATACTCCCTCCTAACGATTAGACGCTTTTATAACCTTTGCGCGTAACTTTAGCATAGCTTTGGAGTGTATTTGGGAAACCCGAGATTCCGATATATCTAACACAGAACCAATCTCTTTAAGAGTTAACTCTTCGTAATGATACAAAGCTATGATCAAACGCTCTCGTTCTGGTAAATTTGCAATGGAATCTTTTAAAATATTCTTAGTTTCTTCAAAGCTTATTTCTTTTAAAGGATCTGTACCATCGGGATCTTCAATGGTGTCTATTAATCTTATAGATTTAGAGTCACCTCCGCCATCATGAAAGGTCTGATCCAAAGAAACCATAGTGGTAGGCGCAACTTCCGCCAACATAGAATCATATTCATCCATGTTTATTCCGAGTTCAGTTGCAACTTCCTCGTCGTAAGGCATACGACCTAAGCTATGCTCTAAATCTGCCATAGCTTTTTGAATGCGACGGGATTTTTGCCTAATGGAGCGAGGCACCCAATCTCTGGCGCGCAATTCATCTAAAATAGCACCTCGCACACGATGGGTAGCAAAGGTTTCAAACTTATAGCCTAAAGAAATATCGAAAGTTTCTAGAGCGCGCATAAGCCCAAAAACCCCAGTGCCAATTAAATCATCTACATCCACTGATTTCGGTAGATTTACCGCCATTCTATGAGCGGTATATTTCACTAAAGGCAAATATTCAGCCAGTAGTTTATCCCTTGCTAAACTATTGCCTTCCTTATACTGGGTCCAAAGTTCTGCCAAATCCATAAGCTTTCTAATTCCTTAATCTTAATTTAACTTTTTTTGTCTGCCTTGTTTTTATCCGCTAAATTTTCTTCCTCATGTTGTAATTCGTTAATATCTGGTTTGATAAAATGATAACTTAAGCCACCATCTATTCGCTGAGCTTCTTTTTCTTCTGCGTCGGCTATTATGGTTTTAACTAATGAGTCAAAAATTATCACCACTAAAACCCACAACACAGCGCTAACTAAAAATGATTTTATCAAAGCAAAAATCAAGGTGTTTACGGTGATTACTGGCATTAATACTAATGAAACGAAAAATACTATCCAAAAAACAACTACCACAAAAGCTTTACTCAAAGTTTTTACCATGCGTACGCTATCCATTTTTTGGCTCCTTCTTATGCAAATAGTTATTTAAGCTTTCAATCACATTGCGCAATGCCAACACAAAAGGGCTTTGAGGATAACTAATAGGTAAAGGTTGCTGTTTACTCAATGCTAAAGGAACTGTATTGTCTTTAGGTATCCAACCTAAAAAAGGAAACTCTACTCCCAAAAACCGATGGGATATTTTACTTAAATTATCAAAAACTAAGCGAGCTTGTGCTAGATTATCAGCTTGATTTACAGTTATGCCAAAATTCTGAGCAGCATTTTGCAAGCGCATGGTTTTTAATGTCCCATAGGCATCAGCTAAAGATGTCAATTCTGAATTTAATACCAACATAACAAAATCACTTCTAGTCAAATACACCAAATTTGCAGGAGCTAAGCCGGCCCCCACATCCAAAACAATGTAATCGTAGTGCTTTTTCTGTTCTTGTAAAGCATCTAACAATTTATGGGCATTTTCTGCACTTAAAGCGGCACCATCTTTAAACCCTGAAAAACCATGAACAAAATCCATACCAAAAACATCTGGCATAACAATTTCATGGAATTGTTTTTCGCCCCGGACAAAATCCCCCCAGTGAAAAGGAGGATTTAAACCTAAAAGAATATTCAAGTCTGCAAGTCCTGGATCGGCATCAATTAACAACACTTTTTGTCCTGATTGCGCTAAAAGTATTGATGTAGCAAGGCTTAGCGTACTTTTACCCACGCCACCCTTTCCGCTTCCCACAGCAATTATTTGGGGTTTTGGTGCTTGGGAATCTAAACTTTTGCGTAAATTCTCCATTTGTGACATCATCATATTTTCACCTCACGCAATACCCACTTTGCCACCATGGTAGGTGATGCATCTTCTATATCATCGGGAATATTTTGCCCAGTACATATATGGGAAAGGGGAAGTTTTGTCGAATATGGGAGCCAAAATAACGCACCCTGTTCATAAGTTTCATCTTGTTTGGTAAATAAAACTCTATCTATACCCAAAGGCTTGAACATTTCTACAGTTTCTAACATATCTCTATCTCGAGTATTCAAAGATAAAGTCAGATAAGTCAGGTCGGGTTGGACACTTTGGGTTATGCTTTTTAACTCAGCTAAATGCTCCGCATTATTTCGCGACCTTCCTGCGGTATCCACAAATATTATGGAGCAGTCTTTTAAATTATCCAAAGCTTTATCCATATCTTCGGGGCCGAAAACAGTTTCCAGAGCAACTTCTACAGTCCGCGCAAAAAGCTCCATCTGCTCCAAAGCTCCAATGCGATAACAATCTGTGGTGATTATGCCAATGGATTTATTGCCTTTTAAAATCTCTTTGGCCACTAGCTTTGCAATAGTGGTGGACTTCCCTACCCCAGTGGGCCCCACAAACATGGTAACCATAGCTCTACGAGAATTTAAAGGTATAGATGGGGCCACAGGAATACGAGATGCTATAACTTCCACGGACAGTTCTTGGATTTTTTGCGCTGTTCGTTCTTCTACGGGGCAACGCACCATAATTTCAGCGAGAATATCTTGGGTTAATTCCCAACTAACGCCAGTTTCTTGAAGACCACTAGCTAAATTATGAAATTCGGCAGGAATACCCTCAGTGGCAGTGCGCACCGAGCTTTTCAATTCGCTGCGCAAAGTTAAAAAATCATGGCGTAAGCTTTTTATTTCTTCCACCGCTCTGGTAAAATCTTGACTTTCTTTTTTTGAGGAAGACTCTTTTAAAGGAAAATCTGACTGAGCACTAGAATTTGAATTTTTAAGCCCCTTATTAGTATAAGATTCCACTGGACTCAGTTCATCTTCAGCAAAAGGCGTAGCAGCAGGGGTAAGCAGAGCTTCATCTAAAGCTGCGGTAACTTCTACTCCTTCAGATTTACCCAGCATATTTTTGGGTTCTTCTACTTTTAAAATAACTGCATCTGGCCCTAAGTCATCTTTCACTAAAGTCAGAGCCTCTCGCATAGTGCTAGCGCGATATTTTTTAATCTTCATGGACATTCAAACTCGTTAAGGAACTAATATTGACACCGTTTACTATTTCACTATATGATAATACTATTAAATTAGGAAAAGAACTTTCTAATAATTTTTTAAATGGAAAGCGAATATTAGGGCTACACAGCAAAATAGGGGTTTCTCCTAGAGCCGAAACATCTTCTATAGCTAATTGCGTAGCATCAATAATTCTCCCCACTAAATCGGGACGCATAACCAAACGAGGACCTCTTTCAGTATCTTGTAACGAAGCTTCTAAAACTTGCTCTATTTGGGGATCCATGGTTATAACGGGAATGGTATTTTCTTCATTTACATATTGCTTACATATATGTTTGGCTAAACCCAGACGGCATTGCTCAGTTAAAAAACCCTGCTCTTTAGAAATCTTAGTAGCATTGGCTAAAATCTCCAAAATAGTGGCTAAATCGCGGATGGAAACATTTTCGGACAATAAATTCACCAAAACTTGCTGCACATCCCCCAAGCTTAGCAGTGCGGGAATCACTTCTTCTACCACCGCTGGGCTATGGGTTTTCACATTGTCCACCAAGGTTTTCACATCTTGGCGGGTAAGTATTTCACCCGCATTTTGGCGTATAATTTCTGTTAAATGCGTGACTAAAACCGAGGGCAATTCCACCACGGTATAACCCGCTAACTCGGCATTTTCTTTTTGGGATTCGGTTATCCAAAGCGCAGGCAAACCAAATGCGGGCTCTACGGTTTTAATACCCACCACTTGCTGGCTTACATTGCCTGGATTCATAGCTAAATAAGAGCCCATCATCAGCTCGCCATCTCCAGCATCTATGCCCTTTATTTTCACTAAATACTCGTTGGGCCCAAGTTGAATATTATCCCTAATACGCACTGGGGGAACTATTATACCTATTTCCATAGCCATTTGCCGGCGCAGCATAGTTATACGCTCTAATAAATCTCCTCCTTGGGAAGAATCTACCAGGGGAATAAGCCCATAACCTATTTCTAACTCCATTTGCTCCACTTGTAAAAAATCTTCGATTTTTTCTTCGGGTTGGGCTTCCATATCATCTTCGGCGACTTGATCTTCAGTTAATTCTTGTGCTTGAGTTTTGGTGCTGCGAACTATTCTCCAACCCGCCAAACCAAGCATTAAAGCAATGGCTAAAAAAGCGATGGTGGGCATACCAGGCACCAACCCCAAAGCTGCCATAACAAAAGCCGCTACAAACAAAGCTTTGGCGCTTTGAGAAAACTGGGAGATAATTTCTTCCCCTAAGTTGCCTGTGGAGGCTGCTCTGGTGACAATTATACCCGATGCAGTAGAAATCATCAAAGCGGGAATCTGGCTTACCAACCCATCACCGATGGTTAAGGTTGTATAGGTGTTAAGAGAATCCATAAACTCCATATCGAGCATCACCACCCCTAAAATTAAACCTCCAATGATATTAATCCCAGTAATTATTAAACCTGCAATGGCATCGCCACGCACAAATTTACTGGCACCATCCATAGCTCCATAAAAATCGGCTTCCCGGGAAATATCGCTACGGCGTTGTTTGGCCTCTTCTTCGGTGATAATTCCTGCATTTAAATCTGCATCCACGGCCATTTGTTTACCGGGCATGGCATCTAAGGTAAAGCGCGCCGCCACTTCTGCTATGCGCCCTGAACCTTTAGTTATCACCATAAACTGGATGATAACAATGATTATAAACATGATGGTTCCCACCACAATATTACCTGCGGTAACAAACTCCCCAAAAGCTTGAATCACCTCCCCAGCGTTAGCCTCTGATAATATCAAACGGGTAGAAGCAATATTTAAAGTTAGCCTAAATAGAGTTATAACTAGCAATAATCCCGGAAACACACTAAAATCCAGAACATTATCCAAATACATACTAATCATGAGTATTAGCAGGGCTAAGCTAATATTAAAAGCTAGTAGCACATCGAGTATAATGGTGGGCAAAGGCACAATCATCATAATGACCATGGCCACTATACCCACAATTACCAAAGCATCGCGGTTACGCGCCCATACGGAGCTATTGCCAAATATTTTCTTTAAAAATTCCATATTAATCTATAACTTGATGGGTTTTAATCAAATGAGGCAAACTTAAACCACTACCCCTAGCTATAATCTCTGCTTTATCATTGAGCCTAACAACTTGACCAGCACCTTTGTCCACCACCCAAACCCCTTGATCCAAAACAAAAGTAGAAAGACC
>JAAZFC010000058.1 GCA_012511955.1 Fibrobacter sp.
CCGTAACTCATGCCATTATACTCAATAAAAAACACGGGGTTGTTTCCACTAAAATGATAGGGAGATAGTGTGTGATATGTTTCTGCCATGGCATCAACATTATGCCACCTGCCAAGTGCGGGATTGTAAAACCGTGCACCGTAATCTATCCAATTAACGTGCGTATAAAATTCTTTACCATTAAACCCAAAGTTTTGGTTTTCGCCTTGCCCTTGTGTTTCGGGGGGTTGGGCTTGTTGGTGTTCTAAGCCAAATGGGTAATAGTCAGTAGCGATTTGGTATATATTTGCTCGGTTATGGGTTTGCATTAATTGTATATTTTTTGAAGTGTAAATATAGGTTTTTTGTGGAAGCTTTATAGTTTTAGCATGGATTATTTGGTTTTCAAAGAGTTATTTTATTTCTGAATGTGCCTAAAGAGTATCTGCAAAAAACGTTGCTGCTCTATAATCAAAAAGCCCAGAACTAAACTGGACTTTTTGATTATAGTTTGTGCTATTCATTTTTCGCCTTTTGTAATCCTTTTACAATTCGGATTATAACCCAAATTAAGGGTCCAAGGATTATTAAAATAGGAATAATCCCTTTCATGTTGCTTACCCCCTTAAAGATAAACAGCAATATGATCGCCATAAAAATCAATCCTATCAAAAGACCTATCGCTATCAGGAAAGTTCTATTTTCCATTATCAACTTTTCTTTTTCGATAACTACTGTTGTACTTTTCTTCTTATTGTATCTTTCAATAATCCGCTTAAAATGGGTCGTAAATTTGTCAAAATCATCATTGCTGTCATTATACCACCGATGAAGTTGTATTATACTGCCTGATTTTAATCTTAGTTTTAATGTGCTAAAATTATAGGAAGACTCATATTTATAGGATTTTAGCTCATCCAAACGAACACGTTGTGTTGGTTTGGGCTTGTTTCCCCAGTATGGTTTTACGCAATCAAATTGAAAACCCTCTGTATCTAAAGTTATCTGTAATATTCTTTTTGCGATATATTTGGGAAGAATGAAAAATGTTAATAAAGCACCTATAATTAAATATATCCCTATAATTATTTGCCCAATTAAGCCTAAAGGATAAAAAATCAAAGTAATAGGTACTACAGATATAATAGACAACAGAAACATTGTTGCGAAGCGCCATTTCGAATATAAGATTATTGCAAATTTTTTTTCCATAACTATCTATATCCAAAATTATTATCTATCCAACCATTTATCTCATTTCCATAAAATAACTGACCAGCACCCCAAACTACTCCCACAACAGCCGCGCCAGTAACAACAGCAGGTGCAGCAAAAATTGTTAATACACCACCACCAATACCAATAGCCGCATTAGTCCATGTAGATGTATTATCGGTTCCATTTGTTACAGCATTTATTGTAGAAACGGTTGTCGCCCCAAGGCTAATATAAGTCAATCCGTTTCCAAGTCCTCGGGTAAGCCGTGAAGCATCTTTTGCATAATTCATGCTCTTCACATACCCACCATTATTCTTTACTTGTGAAAGCTTATAATAATTCCCATTTTTTCCAGTCCATGCTACGTCTCCAAAAGTATTATATGCCCATGTTCCACTAATTGTTGGGTATCCTGAAGCTACACTTGCACCATTTGAAATTTAATTCCATAATACACTACCTTATCCTCCTATGGCACTTACCCCAGCACCAGCATTTTTTATTCAATAATTTCTCATATCGGTTCGGTCAAATGTATTAAATGCAGCTATTTGTTCTTGTGAAAAATAAGAAGAATGTGTGCTTCCATTTTGAAACTTTGTGCCATATACTGCATTATTTATAGGGTTTTCGCTTATTGAGGTAATATAAAACGCATCGGTTTTGGAGCTATAGGTTATGTGTGTAATGATATATGCATAATTATTTATATATTCCTTCTCATCACCCTTACCACCTAAACCTGTTTCCGCACCGGAAATACCTCCGTAACTCATGCCATTATACTC
>JAAZFC010000059.1 GCA_012511955.1 Fibrobacter sp.
ACTGCTGGAGAAAGGCAAAGATCTGTGATAGGTATTTACGGCGGTTTTAAGGGAGGAGTGGTTGATAACTTCTTATACATGGTTTCTAACTTGTTCATTGTTATACCTTCTTTTGTAATACTGATTCTAATTAGTGCTAGTTTCGAAGAAGGTAG
This sequence comes from Fibrobacter sp., assembly GCA_012511955.1. GTDB lineage: Bacteria > Fibrobacterota > Fibrobacteria > Fibrobacterales > Fibrobacteraceae > JAAZFC01. Next base: position 156 of record JAAZFC010000059.1, read on the forward strand.
ATCCTTAACCCTTATAGGAGTTATTATAGGAGCTACCACTTGGACATGGAGTGCTCGTGCGGTTAGAGCTCAATCAGCAGCATTAAAAAGCCGAGATCATATAGCTTTGGCTCGCATTAATGGTGATAGTACTTTTGTGATTTTAGTAAAGCATATTTTGCCTTACTTATTGTCTTATGTATTTATGGTGTTTATCCTACAAATAGCTTCAGGTATTTTATCAGAAGCGTCTATTTCAATGATTGGTCTAGGTCCCTTAGATACAGTATCCCTTGGAATTATTCTCAATCAGGCTAAAAACACTGGCGCTTTAGGCGATGGTATATGGTGGGCGTTTATTCCTGCTACGGTACTGATTACAGTTGTTGTTTTTGCCCTTTATTTGATAAATACATCCATGGAAGGGGTATTTAATCCCCGTTTGCGTAAATAGGAGTTCTAATGGCTACTTTTGAAGTTGAAAATTTAAGTTTGCACTATCTGACTCGTTTTGGACAAAAAATCCATGCTGTAACTGATGTATCTTTTACCATGGAAAAAGGCGAAATTTTAGGCATAGCTGGTGAATCAGGATGCGGTAAATCTACTTTGGTAAATGGCCTTATGGGCTTATTTATCCCTCCCTTGCATCTCACATCTGGCGATGTGCGGGTGGCTGGAGAAAGTTTGATGAATCGCGACCCCAAAGACATACGCGAAAATGTGTTGTCTCAAAAGGTTTCTATGATTCCCCAGGGTGCTTTTAATGCTCTTAATCCCACTCGTAAAGTTAAAGATATTGCTTTTGATGTAATACATGCTCACGATCATGGTGAACATACTAAAAAAGAAATATATGAACGCTTAGAAGATCGTTTTGATTTGTTCGGTATGGATACTCAAAGAGTTCTAAACTCATATCCCATAGAACTAACTGCTGGAGAAAGGCAAAGATCTGTGATAGGTATTTCCACACTGCTCAACCCACAAATGGTAATAGCAGACGAACCAACATCAGCATTAGATGTTACCACACAAAAAATAGTGATAAGAATGATTTTTGATTTGCTTGAAAAAGGCATTTTTAACACCATGATTTTTATCACTCACGAATTACCTCTATTGCGCCATGTAGCAGACCGTATTGCTATAATGTATGCTGGAGAGTTTGTTGAGGTGGGAACCACCGATCAAATAGTGTTCGATCCTCGTCATCCTTACACTCAAGCTCTAATGGGCTCTGTACTAAGTACTAATCCTGAGCAGAAAAATAAAAAACCCTTTACCATTGAAGGTGCACCACCCTCATTAACCCAAGCTATTCCAGGGTGCCGTTTTGCTGAGCGCTGCCCCAAAGTTCGACCTGAATGTAAAGTAAATATTCAATCAATGAGAATGGTTGGCGATAGACAAGTGAGGTGTGATTATGCCGAATAAATCAGTGCATACTTTTGATGTTAGTAATGTAAGCAAAATTTTTGGCCAAGGTAAAAATCAGACGGTAGCTGTGGATGATGTTACCCTTTATGTAGCTGATGAAGAAATAATTTCCATTGTAGGTGGCTCTGGTTGTGGAAAAAGCGTACTTGCAAAAATGATGTTGGGTTTATATCCCCAAACTTCAGGTGAGTTTTTGTATAGAGGCGCACCTATAACAGATCAAAGAAAGCATTGGTCAGAAGTACAATCTGTATTTCAGGATCCATTTAGCTGTTTTAATCAGTTTTTCACCATAAGATCGCAACTGAAAGATGCATTTGGCATTTTGCCAGAGCGTTTATCTCGTGGAGAAGTTGAAGATCGCGTGGATGAAGCTCTCTTAGCTGTGAATGTTACCCCCAAAGATATAGAAGGTAAGTATCCTTTTGAACTTTCGGGTGGACAAATGCAACGGATGCTTTTAGCTCGTATTTTTGCATTGAAACCAAGAGTTTTAATAGCAGATGAACCCACATCCATGGTAGATGCCTGTGTTAGGGCAAATATTTTGGACTATTTGATGAAACTGAAAGAAGAACTAAAAATGACCATTGTGTTTATAACCCATGATATTGGTTTGGCTTATTATGTAAGTAACCGTATCTTCATAATGCACGAAGGTAAAATGGTAGAGATGGGGGAACCGGATCAGATTATCCAAGATCCTCAATCACCCCATACTGTTCAACTTTTAGACGATATTCCAGACATTAATCGACAATGGATAAAAAGATAATTTTAAAAGACCTTTCAAAAGGTCTTTTTTTTGTGTTTCCACTTGCAAAATGCTGTGGTATTTCTATTATTGACGCACTTTGTCAAAGTTCAGGGTTCCCGATTCCCTGAGCCACTACATAAAATTGAGGAATCTATGAAAACCGTAATGGTAAACCCAAATGAAGTTAAAAGAAGCTGGAAGCTAGTTGACGCTGAAGCTTTGCCTATTGGTCGCGTAGCTAGCGAAGTGGCACGCCTATTAATGGGCAAACACAAAGCTATTTATTCACCCAATGTTGATACAGGTGATTTTGTTGTGGTTATTAATGCTGATAAAGCAATTTTAACTGGCAATAAAGCCCAACAAAAAAAATATTTCCACCATACCCGCCATATTGGTGGCGAGCGTTGGATAAGTTATGCTCATTGGCAAGAAAAAGATCCTGCCTATCCCCTAAAAACTGCTATTAGAGGTATGATCCCTCATACAACGCTAGGTAATAAGATCTTTAAAAAGCTTAAAATATATGCTGGCAATGAACACCCTCATTCAGCTCAAAATCCTGAGTTGATAACTCTAAAAATTTAATCGGAGGATAAATCTATCACTACCGCTAAAAATCAAGAAACCTATCGTGGAACTGGTCGTCGCAAAGATGCTGTAGCAAATGTTATCATCAAGCGTGGAACCGGAAAACGCACTATCAATGGTTGTAGTTTCGAAGAGTATTTCCACTCTGAAACTCAAAACATGATAGCCAACTTACCTTTTGCTGTTTTAGAAAATGGCGATGATTGGGATGTGGTTGTCAATGCCAAAGGCGGCGGAATCGCTGGTCAAATGGGCGCTGTACGTTTAGGTATTGCCAGGGCCTTAGTAGAAAATGATGATACTATAAAAAGTGAATTGCGCAGAGAGGGTTTGTTAACCCGTGACGCACGAGTGGTGGAACGCAAAAAATACGGACGTGCTAAAGCCCGTAAACGCTTCCAATTCTCAAAACGCTAATTTTTTCAATCAATCACCGTTGCACAGGGCGTCTCGGTGGCCTAATGGTTTCGACGGCCTATTGTGCAGCGGGTAGTTTAACCGTAGGAGATAAACAATGGCATTGCCAAAACTAGAAGAACTACTAGAAGCAGGTTCACATTTTGGGCATCAAACCCAAAGATGGAACCCCAAAATGAAACCATATATTCTCACAGAGAAGAATGGAATTTATGTTATAAATCTTGAAAGGACTATCGAGCGCTTAAAAGTCGCAGGTGAGGTCTTAAAAAGAATAAGTGGCCAAGGTCGCACTGTTCTTTTTGTCGGAACTAAAACCAGCTCTAAGAAAAGTGTTGAAGAAGTTGCGCAAAAAACTAACCATTTTTATGTTACTAACCGCTGGTTGGGTGGCATGCTCACTAACTTTCAAACTGTGCGTAAGAGCTTAAGACAAATCGATCGTATTGAAGGCATGGAAAAAGAAGGTGTTTTTGATTCTATTTCAAAAAAAGAAGCCTTAGATTTAACTAGAAAAAAAGAAAAATTACTTACAGTTTTCGGTGGTATCCGCGAAATGCATCGTTTGCCTGGTGCTATAGTTATAACTGATATGTCCCACGAACATATTGCAGTAGCTGAAGCTCGTCGCTTGCGTATTCCCATTATTGGGATTTGTGATACCAATGTAAACCCAGAACTGTGCGAATATCCAATTCCAGCAAATGATGATGCTGTGAAATCAGTTCAATTAATCTTAAACTATCTTGCAGAACAAGTTGTACCACGCACTTTGGAAGGTGGCAGAACGAATGTGGAGCAAGCTGCGGGAAAATTTGATAATCAGGAGAATGTTAAATGAAAATAACCGCTTCCATGGTAAATGATCTACGCAAAAAAACAGGCGTAGGTATGATGCAGTGTAAGAAAGCTTTAACCGAAACTAACGGTGATGTGGACAAAGCTGTAGATTTGTTGCGTAAACAAGGTGCTGATGTTGCAAGTAAAAGGGCTGATAAAGCAGCTAACGAAGGTGCTGTGGCCTTAGCTATTGAAAATAATAAAGCTGTAATCGTAGAACTAAACTGCGAAACTGACTTTGTGGCTAGCTCAGATGATTTTAAAGCATTGCAACAAGATGCTGTAAACGCTCTTCTCAATAATGATATCGATTCTGTAGAGCAATTACTAACTGCCAAAGTTGGTGATTTAGATATTGCTGGACGCATCGATGAGGCCATGTCTAAAATTGGCGAAAAAATGTCTTTCAAACGCGTTGGTTCCATGCAAGTTGGAGAGGGTGAAATCGTTTATCCTTACAGTCACCTCGGAGGCCGTGCGGGTTGCTTGGTAAAGCTTTCCTACGAGGGCGATGCCGATACTGCGGAATTAGAAAGTTTAGCCAAAGATATAGCCATGCAACTGGTGGCTTTTGATGCTGTTTCTATTGACGAAAGTGGCGTGCCTGCAGAAATTGTAGAAAAAGAAAGAGCCATTTATCGCGAGCAAATAGAATTAGAAGGCAGAACAAAACCAGAATTTATCGATCGTCAAATTGATGGTCGCGTAAGGAAATTCTTAAGCGGAATTTGTCTGCTCGAACAAGATTTCATCAGAGATACTAGCGTTAAGGTAAAGGCCCATTTAAAAGCTGAGGCCCAAAGATTAGGCTTATCTTCCCTTAATGTGACTGAGTTCATTCGCTTTGAATTAGGTAAATAATATGACTAAGGCAAGTCCTCGTTTTAAAAGAATCATGTTAAAATTGAGCGGCGAAGCTTTAGCAGGTGAAGCTGGTAGTGGTATTGATGGTAATATTCTAAATGCCATGGCCAGCGATATTTCCGAAATTATAAAGTCTGGAGTACAAGTTGCCCTCGTTATTGGCGGGGGTAATTTTGTTCGAGGTGTACAAATAAGCTCCTCGGGAGGAATGAACCGCGCTGCGGGAGATGCAATGGGAATGCTTGGCACAGTAATGAACTGTTTGGCCATGCAAGACGCTCTAGATAAGGTTGGTTGTCCATCTACAGTCATGTCTGCTGTGAAAATGGAACCAGTTTGCGAATATTTTGATAGACGAAAAGCTTTAAAGCTTTTAAATGATTCTCAAGTGGTGCTTTTTGGTGCTGGAACTGGTAATCCCTTTTTTACTACTGATACTGCTGCAGCACTTAGAGCTATTGAAACTGAATGCGATGTGATAATTAAGGCCACAAAAGTAGATGGAGTTTATAGTGCTGATCCAAAAAAAGATCCTACAGCTGTAAAATTTGATTATATATCTTGTGATGAGGTTTTGCAGAAAAAGTTGGGTGTAATGGATTTAACGGCTATAACATTGTGTCAAGACCATCAAATGCCTATATTAGTTTTTAAGATGGAAGCTGGAAATTTGCAAACTGCTGTTTATAACAATAAAATAGGGACTTTTGTTAGTCCTTAAATGAGGTGTATATGTTTAGCGATATCAAAGATAGAATGAAAAAAACTGTAGAATCTACAGAAAGAGAATTTGCCAAAATTCGTGCAGGTCAAGCTACACCAGCTATTTTAAGTGACATTATGGTGGATTACTATGGTGTTTCGACGCCTATCTCTCAAGTTGCAAATATTACCGCTCCTGAACCTAGGGTGCTTTTAGTTTCGCCTTGGGAAAAAACCATGCTAGAAGAAATTGAAAAAGCAATTTTGGCTGCAAATATCGGTATTAGTCCGCTAAGAGATGGCGATTTAGTTCGTTGTCCCTTGCCAATTCTAACCGAAGAAAGGCGTTTAGAGCTTACTAGAGTTGTGCGCAAACATGCAGAGGAAGGTAAAATTGCCATCCGCAATATTCGTCGTGAAGCTAATGATAGTGTCAGAAAAGACAAAGAAATGTCTGAAGATGAGATTAAAAAAGCTCAAGAATACATTCAAAAAATTACCGATACACACATTGAGTTAATTGATAAAGCTACTCAGGAAAAAGAACAAGACCTACTTCAGGTCTAATGAGGCGCAATAATGCTTTCCCTAAGGCACATAGCCATCATAATGGATGGTAATGGGAGATGGGCTAAATCCAAAGGGTTAGAGCGATTTTTAGGACATCGCAAAGGTACTGAATCTACAATTTCAGCTGTGGAAAAAGGTGTTGATTTAAATTTAGAACACTTGACACTTTATGTGTTTTCTTCTGAAAATTGGAACAGACCTGAGCGCGAAATCAATTATTTGATGAATCTTTTAGTAGAAATGGTAGATCAAGAACTCCCAAATCTAATGGAAAAAGATGTTTTGTTAAAAATCATAGGTGATCTCAGCAAAGTACCAAACAAAGCTCAAAAAAAGTTGGCCAATGCAGTGGAAAAAACTAAGAATAATTCGGGAATGCAGCTAAATTTGGCCATTTCTTATGGCGGCCGCCAAGAAATTATTTCTGCTTGTCAAAAAATTGCCCAAAAAGCGAAAGATGGTATAATAGAACCTGATAGAATTAATGGTGAATTTTTTGCTAAACATCTTTATTTGGGCTCTGCCCCTGATCCTGATTTGGTGATTCGCACTGGGGGAGAACATCGCTTGTCAAACTACTTGCTTTGGCAAGCTGCGTACAGTGAATTATATATCACCGATACTTTATGGCCTGATTTTAGAAAAGAGGATTTCCAGGAAGCCATAGATTTTTATCACACTCGTCAAAGGCGTTTTGGTGGAGTAATCGATGAATAATATGACGATACGCATTCTTTTTGCGGTTATAGCAGCACCTATTACTTTATTTTTACTCTATTGGCATCAATACACTCGTTTAGGGCTTGTAATTAGCCTGCTTACCATTGGTGCTTGGGAATGGTCGCGCATGGTGGCTTCCCAAGTCAACGGTCCTAAAATGCGTTTTACCACTCCTTTTTTCACCTTTATATTGGCAATGGGTTGGGCAGTGCATGGAAAACATCCTTATATCTTAGCTTTTTTAGCCGCTATGCTTTTACTGAGTTATATCGTTATAGCTTTTATTAAAGTAGATGTAGAAAATATATATCGTTGGCTAAGTCTGCATATTTCTGCTCCACTATACATGGGGCTTTGGGGCGGTTTAAGTTTGACTTTTTTGGGTACTGGGCGAGGGTTTCACAGTTCGGCTGCTTTTATTACCGTAATGCTCGCCATGTGGGTCTGTGATACTTTTGCGTATTTTACCGGCAGACTTTTTGGGTCACGAAAAATGGCCCCGCAAATTAGTCCCAAAAAAACTTGGGAAGGCGCAGCGGGAGGCACTCTTTTTACCATGAGTTTTATAGCAGTAATTGGTCCCTGGGCTTTTAAAACAGCTCTGCTTACCAATCTTGTTTTAGGATTTTTGTTGTCTTTTGCCGGTCAAGCTGGCGATCTTTTAATGTCAGCTTTAAAAAGGTGGTCTGGTTTTAAAGATTCTTCTCGAATTTTTCCCGGTCATGGTGGTGTTTTAGACCGCATGGATAGTCTTTTGCTATCAGCGCCCTTGGCTGCTACCATTATGATGGTTTTAGGGGGCTAAATTGCGCAAAAAGATTTGCCTGTTAGGCGCCACAGGTTCCATAGGTGACTCCACATTAGGTGTAATAGACCAACACGGCGATTTATTTGAATTACATTCCATAGCTGCTCATAAAAATTGGGAAAAAGCTTTAAAAATTGCTGAAAAATACCAAGTGCAAAAAGTTTGTATGTTCAATGAACAAGCGGCGGATAAACTCCACCAAGCAGCCTCTCATTTAACGGTTAGCCATGGCATGGATGGCTTAGTAGAATTGTGTGGTGATTCAGAAGTTTCGGTGGTGGTAAATGGCTTGGTGGGGGCAGTGGGTTGCTTACCCACATTAGAAGCCGTGCGCCATAGTAAAATCATCGCTTTGGCAAACAAAGAAACCATGGTTATGGCGGGTCCTGTAATACGCCAAGCTTTGCAAAAATATCCCCAGGCCAAAATTGTCCCTGTGGATTCCGAGCACAATGCTATTTATCAATGCTTGGCAGATCGCCCCATCAGCGAAGTGGAGCAAATGATTTTAACCGCTTCTGGAGGTCCTTTTCGCACTTTGCCCCTAGAAGAATTTGCCAATATTAGTGTAGCTCAGGCATTAAAGCATCCCACTTGGACCATGGGCCAAAAAATCACCATAGATTCCGCTTCTATGATGAACAAGGGCTTGGAAGTTATAGAGGCGCATTTTTTATTTGGCGTAGATTACGAGCAAATTGCGGTGGTGGTTCATCCCCAATCTATAATTCATTCCTTGGTGCAGTTTCGCGATGGTAGTTTGATGGCACAAATGGGCGTTCCCGATATGAAAATCCCTATTCAAACCGCATTGACTTGGCCAGATCGCTTGCCTTTGGAGACGGGGAGAGTGAATTTAGCGGAAGTGGCAAATTTAGAGCTTTTTGCCCCAGATTTTGAGAGATTTCCCTGTTTGAGGCTCGCTTACGAAGCGGGTAAAAAAGGTGGAACGGCCCCAGCTATTTTAAATGCAGCCAACGAAGTTTTGGTAGCCGCTTTTTTAAATGAAGAGATAGCTTTTAATCATATTCCTCAGGGAATTGAGTACTGTTTGGATAAATTAGACGATTCTGTGGAGCAATTAAGCTTAGAAGTTGCTTTAGAAGCCGATAAGTCTAGTCGTAATTGGGCTTCTGAGTTTGTCCAGCGCATAAGGAACTGATAGTATGGGATTTTTAAGTCCAATAATTCAGATTATTTTAGGCCTTTTAGGCTTGAGCTTTTTAGTTTTTATCCACGAATTAGGTCATTTTTTAATGGCTAAGAAATATGGGGTAAAAGTCAAAGTTTTTTCCATAGGTTTTGGTAAAAAGCTTATTAGTTTTCGCAAAGGTGATACCGAATATTGCCTATCTTTAATTCCTTTTGGCGGTTATGTAGCCATGGCGGGGGAAAGCCCCGATGATCAAGGCACTGACGACCCCGGAAGCTTTGTGCGCCAACCTATTCGCGCTCGTGCCATGATAGCCTTTGGCGGGCCAGCTATTAATATCATTTTTGCTTTCCTCACCTTGTTCGTCTTGTATATGGTGGGAGTAAACGAGCCTTTGCGCGATAAACTAGTGGTGGGATTAGTGGAAAAGGAATCTCCTGCGGCTGTGGCAGGGATAAACCCTGGAGATACTATCATAAGTGTTGCAGGTAAAAGTGCCCAAGGTTGGGATAAATTTCGTGAAGAAGTTGGTATTAGTTTAGGCGCATCTGTAAAAATGCAGGTAAAAAACCAACATGGCGAAGAACGCGAAGTGCAAATGGTGCCCAAAGAACTCAAAGATTTAGGTATAGGTTGGGTGGGACTGCATCCCTTACAGAGGGTAATTGTGGCTACCGAGCCAGCGGCAGAAAGTCCAGCGGCTCAAGCGGGGTTCCAAAAAGGTGACACCATAATGTCTGTACAAGGAATCTTAGTAACTTCCCATATAGATGTGCTTACTCCGGTAAATGCTTCTGAAGGTAACCCCATGACATTTCAGGTTTTACGCGGGGGCGATACTCTCACCAAAACCGTAGCGGCAAAATTCAATAAAGAAGAAGAACGCTATTTGGTGGGAATACAAATGGGCTTAGTAGCCATGCGCGAAGCGCAATTTGTGCGGCGCGGTCCCTTAGATGCTGCGGTAAAATCTGTGAGTACTTCCTATAATTTAGCTACCAGTATTTTCCGCTATTTGGGACGCATGGCTAAAGGACAAGTCAAGGCCAAGGCGCTTTCTGGACCTCCGGGAATAGTGGCAATTATTGGGCTTTCTTGGTTAGAAAGCTTTCAAAGTTTGATGATGATGTTGGCTTTGATATCAGTAAACTTAGGTGTTATGAATTTATTGCCTTTAGCTATCACCGATGGCGGAATCTTAATGTTTTTAGCTTTGGAATGGGTAAGAGGTAAACCTTTATCTATAAAAACTCAAACTCTCATTCAACAAGTTGCCGCATCGCTATTTATCTTCTTGTTTATTTACTTGACTTTTCAAGATCTTTCTCGCTTTTCGCTTTTTCTGCGCTAAGCCATTCATCGTAGCTGGGGTATTCATCCCCGCTATTAACCTTTACTTGCATGGTGGCATCATTTGCGTTGGTGCCGTCCACCTCAAATGATTTTTCTGGGTGTTCTTGAACGATGGTATCATAAATTTTCCCACCGTAATCGTAAAAGTCTTTTTCTTGGGAAAATTTGCTTTTGGTCTTAAATTTAACCGCATCGGTTTTTAGTTCTACTTGAGCTTCTGTGCCAAATTGCTCAGCTAAACTAGCTAAAACAGCTTTGACTCTTTCGCTATGCTCCAATTTCTTTTGCGCTTTTTCTGCATCAGCTGCTCTACCTGCTTTTTGGTAGTTTTCGATGAGTATTTGCCACGCTTTGCTGTTGTAGGGATTGTAAGTTAAAGAACTTTCTAAAAGCTTGGTCGATGTTTCAGTATCTTGGGATTTTAGCGCTAAGTCTAACATTTTTTCGGAGTATTGCTGTTGCTGTTGGGCTAATTGATGCTGTTGTTTAATTTGTTGCTTTTGTTTGGCATTACGCTCGATTACTCGCGGATATTTTTGTTTGGAGCTTGCTTTAGCAGAGGGTGATTCTTGGACTTCTTGCTTGGGGCTAGAAGTTTTTTCTTCGGAAGCTTTAGTGTTTTCAAAATTATATTGCAAAAACCACACTCCAACCCCTATCATTAATACGCTTACTACAAGTAAAATTTGCTTTAAAACAGAGGAGTTATCTTTTTTTACCGTGGATTTGGCATCCCAATTTCGCAATTCTATAGGTTGGGAAGGAGCATCTGAGCGCAGCTCTATCTTAGAGCTAGATGTAGAGCTTTCATTTTCTCGTAATTCAATCTTGGAACCAGTTGCAGGCTTTTTATTTTCTCGTAATTCTATTTTAGAACTAGGAGTTTGAGTACCATGGGAGCGGTCTTCTGTAGATTTGGATTCTAGTTTTTCTTCCTTCGAAGGTGGTGCTTGCTTTGGTGCTTTATCATCTTTTGTTGCTTTCAAAGCTTCTGGGGGAGGGATTGGGATAATTTGGTTGCTTAATCCCATACGACTAAGGGCAGAGGTGATTTTTTGGGCATCTTTTTCGGTGGAAATAGTTAAGAAATCAAAGGGGGGATGCCCTAACTTATGGGCAAGATTTTCGCTTTCCACCCCAGGTAGTTTTTCAAGAACTTGTACAATCTGGGGAATTTTTATGCGACTAGCCGGAGCTATTCCTGTAATACGAATTTTCCATTTCATAACAAAAAGATAGTCCTAAATACTAGATTTGCCTATGTTAATGTTTGAAAACGAGGCTATTATGAAAATTTTGATTGTCGGTGGCGGTGGTAGAGAGCATGCTCTTGCTTTGACGGTAAAAAAATCTCCATTATGTAAAGAACTTATTTGTGCTCCAGGAAACCCAGGTACAGCGCTTTTAGGGAAAAATTTCCCAGCAGATATGTCAGATCCTCAATCAATTTTAGCTGTGGCATTAGCGGAAAAAGTTGATTTTACTATTGTAGGGCCTGAAATCCCTTTGGTGGCAGGGGTGGTGGATTTATTTAATGACAATGGCCTTACAATCTTTGGTCCTACGGCTGCAGCTGCAGCTTTAGAAGGCAGCAAAGCTTTTTCCAAAGCCATGATGGAAAAGTACCAAGTTCCCACCGCGCTACATCAGACTTTTACCGATCTCGATTCGGCTTTGGCTCATTTGAAGGCTAATCCTGCTCCGGTGGTGGTAAAAGCATCGGGTTTGGCGGCGGGTAAAGGCGCTTTGGTATGCATGACTGATGACGAGGCTGTAGCAGCTGTGGAATCTATGCTAGGCGCAGATGCACAATTTGGCGAAGCGGGGAAAACCGTGGTAATCGAAGAATATATGGAAGGGGAAGAAGCTTCTATATTTGCTGTGAGCGATGGACAAAATTATGTGCTATTAGCCTCAGCCCAAGATCATAAACGCGCCTATGATGGCGATGAAGGCCCTAATACTGGCGGAATGGGGGCTTATGCGCCTGCTCCTTTAGTAGATGATGCTCTTTTAAATCAAGTTTGTGAAGAAATAATTGAACCAACTTTAATAGGGATGCAAAAAGAAGGAATCCCTTATGTGGGAGTTTTGTATGTTGGCATTATGCTAACTAAAGAAGGACCTAAAGTGGTGGAATACAATTGCCGTTTTGGAGATCCCGAAGCCCAGGTCATTTTGCCTCTTTATAAAGGCGATATAGTGCAGTTATTGCTAGATGCTTCTAACGATAATTTGCAAAAGCACCCGAAGAATCCTCCTGTGGAGGGTAGTGCGGCTATAGTTGTTCTAGCTAGTGATGGTTATCCTGGGGATTACGAAGCGCATAAAGAAATCAGTGGCATAGATCGCGCCGAAGCTAGTGGTGCGCAGGTGTTGCATGCTGGTACAACTTTAGGAGCCGATGGAAAATTGCTTAGTGCTGGGGGTAGGGTCTTAGGAGTAGTTGCTCAAGACGAAAACTTAAAACTGACTTTAGAAAAAGCTTATGCAGCTTTAAAAGAAATTCACTTTCAAGGTTGTTTTTATCGCCAAGATATTGGCCAAAAAGGATTAAAAAATGTTTGAAATTAAAAAAGATTCCCGAGTGGGGATTGTTACTGGCAGCACTTCTGATAAAGCCATTGTAGATAAAGTAACTAGTGTTTTAGATGAATTTGGCATTGTCTGGGAATGGAATGTGCTCAGTGCCCATCGCACACCAAATAAAGTGGCTCGTTATGCTAAAGATGCGGAAGAGCGTGGTCTTCATGTTATAGTGGGTATTGCAGGCTTAGCAGCAGCTTTGCCAGGGGTTTTAGCCGCTTATACCACATTGCCTGTAATTGGCGTTCCTGGCGATGGTGGACCTCTACAAGGCGCTGATGCACTGCATTCCATAGTGCAAATGCCCCCAGGTATTCCTGTGGCAACGGTGGGTATAGGCAATGGGCAAAATGCGGCATATTTGGCTATTTCGATTTTGTCTTTGCAAGATGCTGAGTTAAAAAGTCAGTTAAAGTCCTATCGCCAAAGTTTAGGAGATATCTAAGCTTATGGTGTTTTTCCTAGTCCTTATTTTTGCGCTAGGAGCTTATGCGGGTGAAGCACAGCCCAGTTGGCTGAGTGGTGAGCGCTTGAATTACGATATTCGCTGGGGATTTATTACCGCTGGCGAAGCTTCTTTGCATACCATTGCTAAACCAGTTACGCAAAAAATTGAATTTAAGGTTTTAGCGCATAATAATGGCTTTTTTGAAGCTATTTATCCTGTGCGTGACACTATAATTTCGGTGGTGCGCCCTGGGGATCTTGTTCCAGAATATTTTCGAAAAATAAACCACGAAGGAGGGTGGCACAATAGATCTCAAGTGCATTTTGATTGGGAAAATCAGCTAGCTGTACTGGGAGACACGGTATTTAACTCCTTAAACGGACCTATTAAACGTCACACAGACACCACGGTGGTCTTAGACGGAGCATACTATGATATTATCTCGGCCTTTTATAAAGTGCGCTCACTGCCCTTAGAAGTGGGTAAGGTGTCGTTTTTAGAAGCCATTAGCGGCAAAAAGAAGTATAAAATGCGAATTCATTGTTTACGCAAAGAAAAAATAGAGGTTTTGGCGGGAAAATTTGATTGTATAGTGGTTGAACCTATTTTAGATGAAGATGGTTTATTTCAAGCTAAGGGTAAATTAGTGATTTGGTTTACTGACGATGATTTGCGTTTGCCAGTATTGATGAAGTCTAAGATTGCCCTAGGTTCTATTCGCGCTGAAATGAAGGCTTGGCAGCAAAAATCCATTAGTAAATAAAAGTTTTCGTAAAATTTTCGGAAAAACTAGCGTAAGCTCTAGGATAATTATATCTTTAAAGCAAATAAATGTATATTAATCGTAAATTAAAAATTTTGGTCAGTTTATGAAAAAAAAATATATCGTTCTTATACTATTATCGTTTTTAATGGCTTATGCTCAGGCTGATGATATGGCTGATGAACCCTCGTCTGCGGAAGATATGTATCCTGAAGTAGAGATGACGGCTGAAGAGCGTATGCAACAACGGCAGTTTGAAGAGGAGCAACGCTTAGACGAATATGCAAACTCCATGCGCCGCCGCGACTGGCTTAAAGACCGTCTTATTTTTGAGTTAGGCCTAGGTTCTAAATATCCTGTAATGGGAAAATCGGGTTTTTCTTTTGGGCTAGGTGTTGAGTATATTACTCGCTGGCATTTTGCTCCCTTTGTAACTTATGGTCTAATCCCCGAAAGCACAGATCCTTCTTTTGAAGCATTTAAGTCCCAAGGTGGTACTGGATACAGGGTGGGTATGACATACTATCTAAACCCCAAAAGCCCTATGCACATAGGAATCATGGCCTCTTATGGTGATGTTTATTACGATCATCGTGCCAAACCTGGTCCCCATGGAAACAATATGGATTTGGCTCCCGATGTTAGAGAGTTAATCCAATGTAAAGGTTGGGAGTTTGATTTAAGCATTTCATATTTGACTAATGAGTGGTATTTTCTGAATTTTATTGCTGGAATATATTATATAGGAAAAGACTCTAATCCGGGAATGGAATTTAATAACCGTGGTGTTGAGGTAAGTATTGTCACCAACGATGCTGGTGTAGAGGGTATTCCTTCCAGTGGCTTAGTGTTTGGTCTAGGCATAGGTTTTGCATTGCCAGAGTTATTCCCAGATGACACTGAAGTTCGTCGCCGAGAAAGAGCCAAAAAACGCGGTAACTAATATAGCATTAGCACCCGTAGCTCAGTGGATTAGAGCGTTGGTCTCCGAAGCCGAAGGTCACAAGTTCGAATCTTGTCGGGTGCATCATTCATAATTGGAGAGTTTATGTTATCTTTGTTATCCAATTATGTGAGGAACACTTGATTTCTGAACAAACTGAATTTCAATATGTTTTAGAGAAGAGCCGAGAATTTGTGGCTCAGCCTTTAGCTTTAACCGAACAGTTAATGTCAGATGTGGCAACTAGCGCCCCTGAGATTTTACGGTCTCGGCTAGAACAAATTTTATCTCGCAAAGGTAAACGCATTAGAGCAATACTGTTGCTGTTGATTGCCAATTCTAAAGATGAAGTTGCTAAGGATAACTTGTACAAGCAAGCTAGCATGGCTGCAGGTATTGAGCTATTACATTTGGCAAGCCTTGTGCATGACGATGTCATAGATAAGAGTTCCATGCGACGCGGTGGAAAAACTCCAAACCAAAGATGGGGAAATAAAATTGCTGTTTTGCTTGGAGATTATCTTTTAGCAAAGTCTATGGAATTGAGTTTTGATAGTGGCATATCGCAAATTACTCACATCCTTTCCAAAGCCTCTGCCAGCCTAGTCGCGGGCGAAGTGATGGAAATAGATTTAGCGGGTAAATTAGAGTTAAGCCATGAAGAGTATTTCATTTTAATAGAAGGCAAAACTTCTTCACTTTTTGAAGCTTGTGCTTCTTCTGGGGCTATAATTGCAGGCTATGATGCAGAAACCATAAAACTATGTGAAGAATTAGGCCGTCATTTTGGGGTAACTTTCCAAATTGTAGATGATTTGCTAGATTACGGAGTAGGGGCAGACGATTTAGGTAAGGCGAAATTTGCTGATTTGGCTAATGGATTAACAACTTTACCCATTATAGAGTATTTCAGCCACGCCAATACTTCAGAAAAAGACTGGATGCGTAAAAAACTTCAAAAAGCTAGTACAGGTGAAGAAGAAGCTATACACTTAGTCAGCGATGCCTTAAATGATTCAGGGGCTTTTAGCCGAGCAACGGATTTAGCTTTGGCTAGAGTTGAACGCACCAAAGAAATTATTCATTCTCTCCCTTCTAGTCGCGCTCGTGAATTGCTAAACGAAATTAATTTATCCATAGTGGACAGACCTAACTAGTTACCAACCTTTTTGCTCTAATTTAGGTAGTTGTTTGGCAATGCGTTGCACTAATTCTGGGCAACCTTTACCTGTAGCTGCAGATATACTTACAAAGTCTTGTTTATGCTGTTTAAAGGTTTTTTCAGCATTTTCTATACCTAAATCAGCTTTATTTAAAGCTACAATAAAGGGTTTTTTAGCCAGTTGTGGATGAAAATTCTTTAGCTCTTTTTGCAATATTTCAAATTGTTCCCAAGGATTGTCGCTAAAACCATCTATAACATATAGTAGTGTATGGTTGCGCTCTATATGTTTGAGAAAAGTATGTCCTAAGCCTTTTCCCTTAGCAGCACCTTCGATGATACCAGGGATATCAGCTATGACAAAGCTATGAATAGGGGAGCTTTGCACAATGCCCAAAATAGGGTTGAGGGTGGTAAAAGGATAGTCGGCGACTTTGGGCTTAGCTCCAGAAATCTTGTTTACTAATGAAGATTTGCCTGCATTGGGAAAGCCCACCAGCCCCACATCGGCCATAAGTTTGAGTTCCAAATGCAAAATGCGTTCTACAGCGGGTTTACCCACAGTAAACTTTCGTGGGGCGCGATTGGTGGGTGTGGCAAAATGCTGATTACCCAGACCGCCTTTTCCGCCAGGAGCGGCTAACCAAGTTTCACCAATTTCAGTGAGATCCGCCAGTTGCATTCCTTGTTCGTCTTTTATCAGTGTGCCTCTGGGGACATCTATGTATAAATCTTCGCCACTTTTGCCCGTGCATTTTTGCGCGCCACCACTTTGTCCATTCTTGGCTTTAAACATGCGAATATTACCCATATCTAAAAGGGTAGTGTATTGTTCATTGACACGCAAATATACTGAGCCGCCATGTCCGCCATCTCCACCATCGGGGCCACCTTTGGGTACCATGGCTTCGCGTCTGAAACTGGAGATACCATCTCCACCTTTACCAGATGTTATTTGAATTTTGGTTTCATCTAAAAACATAAATCATCATTTATTTAAAAAACGGGAGCGTTCCGCCGCCGCAGAAATTGCTTTGCTAATGGTCGCTTTAAAAGCACCGCTTTCTAGGGCGTGTAAGCCATAAATTGTGGTTCCCCCAGGGGAACTCACCGCCGTGCTGAGATCCGCGGGAGAAGCATCGCTTTGTACCACTAAAGCGGTGGAACCAGCTATGGTAGCTAAACATAATTCTTCAGCTATTTCTTTGGATAGACCTTCTTTGATTCCCCCTTGGATCATAGCATCAATAAATTGAAAAACAAAGGCTGGTCCACTGCCGGAAAGCGCCGTGGCCGCATCCATCATATTTTCTGGCATTAAAACAGTTTTGGCCACGGGAGCGAATATGTTTTGCACATCTTTTAACACTTCTTCGTCTAGCTCATCTTGAGCAATGCTAACCACGCCTTTGCCTATGGTCATGGGCAAATTGGGCATGGTGCGAACCACCACTTTTGCTTTGGGGAATGATTTTTTAAGGTTTTGTATGGAAATTCCCGCCATTATAGAGATAATAGTGCGATTATTGCTGCTCTTTAAAAGAATTTTATTCCATTTATCACTAATTTCATTAAAAATTTGCGGTTTTACACAAATAATTAAAGTATTAGCCCAAGTTAAAGCCTCTTCAATTTCTGCAAAAATCTTACAGTTTTTATCTTTAAATTTAGCTGCAGCCAAAGAATTGGGGTCAAATACACCAATTTCAGCTACTTTTAATGTGTCTTGGCGCAACAAACCCTGCAGTATTGCCCCCCCCATATTTCCTGTGCCTAAAAACAAGATTTTGGCCATATTTTACCTGCTTATCTACTCATATTACCTAAGAAATCATCGTTAGTTTTACTGTGCTTGAGTTTGTCGAGCATAAATTCCATGATTTCTGTGGATGTCATGTCTTGCAAATAGCGACGCAAAATCATAACTCTATTGGATTCATCTTCTTTCATGAGCAATTCTTCTTTGCGCGTGCCAGATTTAAAGATGTCAATGGCTGGCCATATACGCTTTTCAGCAATGCGACGATCGAGCACTAATTCGTTATTACCAGTACCTTTAAATTCTTCAAAAATAACTTCGTCCATACGGCTGCCAGTTTCTATAAGCGCTGTGCCTAAAATGGTTAGAGAACCTCCAAATTCGATTTTGCGAGCGGCGCCAAAAAAGCGTTTGGGACGCTGCATGGCCATGGCATCTACACCACCAGAAAGAATCTTTCCGGAGTGGGGAATAACCACATTATTAGCGCGAGCTAAACGAGTAATGGAGTCTAATAAAATAACCACATCGTTGCCGTATTCCACTAAGCGCTTGGCTTTTTTTAGCACCATATCAGCTACCTGTACATGGCGTTCCGGGGGTTCATCAAAAGTTGAACTAATCACTTCACCTTTAACATTGCGGCGCATATCCGTAACTTCTTCGGGGCGTTCATCCACTAAAAGCACCATCAAATAAACTTCAGGGTGATTTTGAGTGATAGCATTGGCAATGTTTTGTAACAAAACCGTTTTTCCCGTGCGGGGAGGTGCGAGGATAATCCCTCTTTGCCCTTTACCAATAGGGGTAAAAAGGTTCATAATACGCGTGGAATATTCATCGGTTTTATGCTCTAAATTTAAGCGTTCAAAGGGATGTAAGGGGGTCAAATGCTCAAAACCTACTCTCTTGCGAGCTTCTTCAGGCTCTTTAAAGTTTATTTTAGCAATACGAGTGATAGCAAAGTATTTTTCTCCACTGGAAGGCGCGCGTACTTGCCCTTCTATGGTATCTCCGCTTTTTAGTTCAAAACGCCTAATTTGATGATGGCTGATGTAAATATCGTCAGGTCCAGCCAAATAGTTGTGATCCGGTGAACGCAAGAATCCGTAGCCATCATTAACAATATCTAGCACACCCTCGGTGTAGATTAAATTACTTTCATTTTCTGTGGAAGTAGCTTCGAGTATTTTATACATCAGAGCTTGTTTGCGCATTCTTTTAATATCGGGGATATTTAGTTCGATAGCAATTTCTTGTAATTCGAACATTTGTTTGCGGCGTAATTCACTAAATCTTTCTTTAGCTTCAGCTATTTCTTCAGGTGTAGGAGGAGGGCCTGTGGGTTCTTCCACAACTTGTTCGTAATGTCTATGCCTACCCTTTTTACGCCCTCTATAATCTTTGCGGTTATTGCGCCTTTGGTTGCGGGATTCAGGAAATTTGATTTCTGCTGCGAGGGCGCCTAGTTCTTCTTTATTGGGAATGTCGTCAGGAACAGTAGAGCTAGCTGGTTCTTTGGCAACTTTTTGTGCTCTTTTCAAAGAGCTTTTAGTTCCAACGCTTGCTTTCTTTTTGACAGCTGCTTTTTTCTTGACTGCGGCTTTAGGTTTTTCCTCAGTAGTCTCAGGTTTTTCCTCAGTAGTTTCAGGCTTTTCTTCTGTGGCTGTGTTTTCTTCAACTTTCTTTTTTGGTGGCCGCCCGCGTCTTTTAGGTGCTGGAGTTTCGCCAGTAGTATTATCAACTGATTTTTCATCAGTAGTTTGCTCTATTTCTTGATTGGACAAAAGAGGCTCCTTGCGTAGTCTTTTTGTTAAAATAATGAATGTCAGTGGACTTCATGTAGTATTTATAAATTGAAAATTTTATTAGATTTTTTTAGCTCGTTATTTATATAAGCTAAGTTAAAAATCTATAAAAAGAAGGGTTTTTTGTCAGAAAAAGATTGTAATATTTATCAAATGCGCGAAAAAAAACAGGTTTTTGTGGCTTTAGGTTCAAACATAGGCTTTAGAGAAAAATATCTTAGGCGAGCGCGTGTTTTTTTGCGTGAAATTTTCCCAGGTTTTTGGCAGGAAAGCCCTTTATATGTCACAGCTCCAGTAGGTCCCGAAGGCCAAGATGATTATTTAAACCAGGTGGTGAGTTTTAATTCTGATTGGGGGGCTATGGATGTATTGCGTGAGTTTAAAAGAATTGAAATGCTGATGGGGAGACAAAAAAGAGAACGTTGGGGGGCTCGAGAAATAGATATAGACTTACTTTATTTGGGTCGAGAGCTGATTGATACTGAGCAATTATCTGTACCGCATTTAAGCATAGCTCAAAGGAGTTTTGTATTGAAACCCATGTACGATTTAGCCCCTGAATTTTATGATGTGCGCACTAAAGAAACAATTGCTACGATGTTACTAAATTTGCAGAAAAGTGATAACTACACTTCAGCGGAGTTATGGAGTCCAAATTTATGAAAACACCTTCGAATATTCGTTATTTAGCCATTGAAGGCGTTATAGGCGTGGGTAAGTCTTCTTTGGCGGAGTTATTAGGGCAACGCTTAGATGCTACCTTGTTAATGGAAGATTTTGGACAAAATCCTTTTTTGAAGAGTTTTTATGAAAATCCCGAAGCATGGGCTTTCCAAACGCAGTTGTTCTTTTTACTTTCTCGCTTTCAGAAACTACAAGACACTTTTAGTCAAGAAGATATTTTTCGTCCTTTGGTCGTTTCAGACTACACCATTGAAAAAGATCGCATTTTTGCTGTGCAAAATTTGTCTGAACACGAATTAGCCTTGTACGATAAAGTGGCAGCCGCATTGCAACAAGAGGTTGTCAAACCTGACTTTGTAGTATATTTGCAAGCCAGTGTGCCTACATTAATAGAGCGGATTAAACAGCGCGATCGCGAAATGGAACGCAAAATTGAGCCTAGCTATTTATTGGCTTTAAGTGAGCAGTATAATAGACATTTTTTGCACTACCAAGATGCACCGGTGATGATAGTAAACACGGACAACATTGATTTTGTGAATAATGAAATGGATTTGGAAAACTTAATCAAAGAAATATGTAAATGTCCTTTGGGGTTAAGTTTTTATGCACCCCAGAGCAGTAATAGATAAAATGAAAATCGTTAAAAATATTGAAGAATTGCGCCATGAATTGGCATTAGTTAAAAATAAAGGCTTAACTGTGGGTTTGGTTCCCACCATGGGCGCTTTGCACGAAGGGCATTTAAGTTTGGTTGCCGCCAGTGCTGCCCAAAGCGATTACACGGTGGTTTCGATTTTTTTAAACCCTTTGCAGTTTGGTGAAAACGAAGATTTAGACACATATCCCCGCCGTTTAGAGACTGATGCTGAACTTTGCGCCCAGCATGGTGCGCAACTGATTTTTGCCCCTGAAGCCAGTACCATGTATCATCCGGAACACGCTACTTTTGTGCATAATTCTGAATTAGAAGAAAAGTATTGTGGAAAGTATCGTCCTGGGCATTTTAGGGGAGTGCTAACAGTGGTGGCAAAGTTGTTTTTAGCCGTGGAGCCAAGTAAAGCTTTTTTTGGCAAAAAAGATTACCAGCAAGCTGCATTAATTAAAAACATGGTGCGCGATTTAAATTGGAATATCGTTATAGAGCTATTGGAAACTTCCCGGGAGGATTCTGGTTTGGCTCGCAGTAGCAGAAACGAGTATATGAGTGCTGAGCAGCGAAATGATGCTGCGGCTATATATCGCGGCTTAGAGGCTGCGCAAAAGCAGTATGAAAACGGAGAGAGAGAGGTGTCAACGCTTTTGGAATTGGTGCAAAAAAGCATAAAAAAGTCATCGGGAAAGCTACAATATTTACATTTAGTTGATGCGCAAACTTTATTGCCTTTAAAGAATAAAGTTGAAAAGCCTGCCGTAATTTTGGTGGCGGCTTTTTATGGAGAAACTCGTTTAATAGATAATTTGGAGCTAGGAGTTTAGCTTTCTAAGCTTTCTAAAACGCCACTAAGCTTGTCGCTAATGTCGTCAATTACCGCTTCTTTTTCGTAATATCCTCGTTCAATGCGTTGCTTAACCATGGCTAAGCGACGCTGAGCTTCTGTGGATATTTCCACTCGATCTTTTTTGTGGACAGAAACAGCATCGTCTTTTTTAGAATTACGCAAAGAAGCCGATGACCTGTTGGCATCGGGCGCATAAGCACTTATGGCAGCTTGAATACGCATGTTATATTCCTTTGACAATAATCCGTATTATATATATCGGCAGAAAAAGCTTTAACTTTAGTATTTATTTTATTTTATTTTGCTGCAACAACGAAAACCTACAAAAGGATATTGATTTTGGGGGTAAAAACTGTATTTCACTTCAGAGCAAGAACTGCCGTCGGCGGTATTCCATGCACCTCCAGTCACTAAAAAGAAACCGGCCCGTTGGGTATAGGGGCTAGAAGTCCATTCCCATAAATTTCCAGACATATCGCTCATGCCCCACCAGCTTCTACAGGATTCTTTACGCCCTGAGCGTTCCGCTTCTTTTTGAGCTGTGGCACAGCGTGTCTGATCGTAGCGATTGCCGTAAGGGTAGCGCAAATTGTCTTTGCCTTTGCAAGCCGCTTGCCATTCTTCGATGCTGCACAAATATTTTCCTTGTTCTTCACATAATTTCACCGCTTCTGATTGGCTAACCATATCTCGGGGAATAGCTCCTGCTTCGTTGGGGTATTCGTAGGCATCTACGCAAATTTCACCACCTGACACAGGAACGGGAAAAGAGTTTTTTGAACAACGATTATCGGCGGCCATATCGTAGGCTACGCTTTGCCAAGAGCTTTTATTTCCCACAGAATCTTCTAATTGCCACCATACCAATCCTGTTTTATTGTGGGAAATAGGAGAAGTCCAAAGCTGAGGTTTAAGAGTATCTTCTATGGCAATATGTTTTTTGCACTTGGGTTCATCGCATTGGATGCGCAATGAAATATCTTCATAATACCTTCCTTGAGGGGGCAAAAGCTGGCCAGTGGGAGGAATAGTATCGCTGGCGCGCAAAGCTTCGAGGGAATCCGCAATACTTTGCAGTGAATCCTCTATTTTTTGCAGAGAATCTGCATGCCGCAAGGAATCTTGCCTCAATTTTCGCGCCAAAGCCGCAGCGCTATCTTCTTGGGAGCGTTTTTGCGCTTTTTGCAGTGAGTCATTGTATAAACTATCGCGGAGTAAGCTATCTAATTTTAAGCTATCCGCTAAGTGAACCCTTTGTTGCAAAGAGTCTAAGATTTTGAGAGAATCTGCAATTCTTTGGAGTGAATCTGCTCGTTGTATGGAATCTAGGCGTTGTTTTTCTTCGGCATATTTAAATCTAATGGCTTCTTTTTCGTAGTGTTTGGAGCATAGCTGCAGCAAAAGCGCCACGAATAAGGCAAAAGCCATTAATGCTAGGGTGGTTCTCCTATTTTTCTTGTAATTTTCTTTATCGCTTTCTTCAGTATTATTTTTCATGTTTTTCATGGAAATGCCTTTTTAATTCTTCTTCTAATTCCTTTAAACTTAAACGCCGGCGCAAAGTATTGCGATATGCTATGGAAATAATAGCTGTTTCTTCGGAAACTACAATGACCACAGCATCGCTTTCGGCGGTGAGGGCTCGGGCGGCTCGATGGCGCATACCCAAAGAGCTATCAATTTCTGTGCTCAAAGCAGACATGGGTAAAATGCACCCCGCAGCTTTGATGCGATTTTGCGAAATGATAACAGCTCCGTCATGTAAGGGATTATTGGGGAAAAATATGCTGCGCAAAAGCCTAGAACTTACTTGGGCATCTATGGGTTGTCCGGTATCTTCGAAGTTGCGCAAGCCCACAAACTTTTCTAGGACAATTAGTGCGCCATAATTATTGCGCGATAACTCTTGCACCGCATCTACAATTTCATTAATAAGAATTTCCACACGATCTTCATGGAAAAAAATGCGTTTGAGGTTAAACTGACTAGCTGTTTGCCCAATGCGAGCCAAAGCACCGCGGATTTCTGGTTGAAATAGAATCACAATTACCACTACGCCCACGGTGGAAAGTTTGGCAAACAACCAAGTTACCCCATGCAAACCCCACCATCTCGCTACAAACCAACCTAATATTAAAATGGCAAAACCAAAAAACATTTGCACAGCGCGAGTGCCGCGGAAAAGTAAAAAAGTATAATAGAAAAACACCGATACAAAGAACAAATCTAAAATATCAGCAAAGCGTATATCTATAACGCCAAAAAGTTTAAATGATTCTAGCACTATGTTTAATATAAGAAATCTGACAAGATTCTTTGGGTTTTAAATGCTTCAAAAGTGAGTTTGACATCGTGGACGCGAACAATTTCCACAGAACTTTTTGCCACTGCTAAAGCAGAAACTATGGAGGGGATAAGTCGATCGCTGCTTTCTAAGCCTGGGATATTCCCAATATAAGACTTGCGAGACATGCCATAAAGCCAAATAAAGTCGTGATTAGACAGTTTTTTAGCGGTTTTGCGCAGTTTTTTTGCTTGGGCAATTAGTTTTAAATTGTGTTCTAGTTTTTTGCTAAAACCTATGCCAGGGTCTAAAATGATTTTTGCTAAAGGAAATCCTTGGGAGTTTAACTTCTGGGCAGCTTGCACCAGCTCTTCTGCAACTTCGGCAATGACATCCTTGTAATAAGGGGATTTCTGCATGGTAGCAGGGGTTCCGCGTATATGATTTAGCACTATATAAGGCTGGTGTTTTAACAAAACATCCGGGAGTTTATCATCAAACTTTAACATGGATATATCATTGATAATATCCGCACCATTTTGCAACGCTTGCTCCGCCACCATGGATTTTGTGGTATCTACGGAAATAAGAAAGCTCAAATCATGGGTTTGGCGATGTTTGTGCAAAGCTTTTACTAAGGGTAAAACCCTGGAAGTTTCCTGTTCAGCACTGACTTTTTCTGCCCCTGGACGGGTGGATTCTCCGCCAATATCAAGGATTTGCGCTCCTTGGGAAAGCAAGTCTAAACTATGCTTCCACGCTTGCTCAAAAGCGAAGTTTTTGCCGCCATCAAAAAAAGAATCTGGGGTACAGTTCACAATGCCCATTATAATGGGCATTGTTTGTTGAATTAGCTTTTCCATCAAGTTGGTGCAGGGGCTATGGGAGGAATTTCCGGAGGTGGGGGAGGAGCAGTTTCTTCTTTTTTAGCCTCTTCTTCTTGTTTGAGTCTATTTATGTACTGACGGCTTTTCTTAGTGCTTTCTAGGGTTTCTCCTGCCAATACGCGATCAATTTCAGAACGATCCAAAATCTCATGTTCAAAAAGAGCTTCAGCTAAGGCGATAAGCTTTTCTTTGTTGGTGGTGAGCAAGTCACGTACTCTTTCAGTTTGTTCTGTGATGATTTTATGTATGGCTTCGTCAATGCGTACCGCTGTGGCTTCAGACATTTCTTTGGGACGACTAATTTCGCGGCCCAAGAATATTTCATCGTTGGCACGACTATAGGAAATAGGACCAAGATCTTCGGTGAAACCCCATTCTGTTACCATTTTCCTAGCCATTTTCGTGGCTCTTTCTATATCATTAGAAGCACCAGTGGATTGATGGTTAAATATGAGAATTTCAGCCATGCGACCAGCCATAAGTAGCGCTATATTATCTTCGGCAGCTTCTTTGCTTATGGAAACTTTATCTCTTTCAGGCAAAGACATAGTAATACCTAAAGCTCTACCTCGTGGGATAATGGTAACTTTGTGTAAAGGATCGCTATGTTCGCATAAAAGGTTGATTAGAGCGTGGCCTGCTTCGTGATATGCGGTGTGACGGCGTTCCTCTTCGGTCATAATCAATGAACGCCTTTCGGCACCCATCCACAACTTATCTCGAGCTTCTTCAAAGTCAATATGAGTAACTTGATCGCCACCAAAACGGGCGGCCATCAGAGCGGCTTCATTAACCAAGTTTTCTAAATCTGCCCCGGCTAAACCTGGGGTTCCCCGGGCAATGGTTTCCACATCTACATCGGAAGCCAAGGGAACTTTGCGTTTTTTCAAATGCACCCATAAAATTTCTTCTCTGCCTTTTAAATCAGGCAAGTTTACTACGATTTGGCGGTCAAAACGACCTGGGCGTAGCAAGGCTTTGTCCAAAACATCGGGGCGGTTGGTGGCTGCCAGCAATATCACGCCTTCGTTGGGGGCAAAACCATCCATTTCCACCAAAAGTTGGTTTAAAGTTTGTTCTCTTTCGTCGTGTCCACCACCTAAACCTGCGCCGCGTTGGCGACCCACCGCATCAATTTCGTCTATGAAAATTATGCAAGGGGCATGGCGTTTACCAGTTTCAAATAAATCTCTTACCCTGGAAGCACCCACTCCTACAAACATCTCCACAAAATCAGAGCCAGACATACTAAAAAAGCTTACCCCAGCTTCTCCAGCTACTGCGCGTGCTAGTAAAGTTTTTCCAGTGCCAGGGGGCCCCACCAAAAGCGCCCCTTTGGGAATGCGTCCACCCAGCTGATCAAACTTTTTGGGGTCTTTTAAAAAGTGTACAATTTCTTCTAAATCTTGCTTAGCTTCTTCTGCGCCAGCTACATCTTTAAAGGTGGTGCTGGGCTTGCCCTTGTCACTCATGCGAGCTTTGCTTTTGCCAAAGGCAAATAGTCCACGGCTACCTCCACCACCCATATTTTGCCTAGCCATAATAAGCCAGAAAAATACGATGATTAATATAATGGGTAAAAAGGCTAGTATATGCTCTAACCATGAAGTGTCTTCGTGGCGAACTTCGATTTCTACTTTTTTATCGGCTTCCCATTTGGCTATCATTTCGTTGGGAATTTCGAGCATGTGGCTTTGAAAACGCATAGTTTGCTGTTCTTCGGTGCCAGCATTTTTATTTATTCCAAATAAACCTTTGGTGCTTTGTTCTGCTTGTTCAGCTTCCGATAAAAGTCGTTCTCCCTCAATGGCTATGCCATCGGGGGTCTTTTGTAGTTCTAAATTAACCAAGGAGATTTCAGGGTTTTCCATCCATTCTAAAAAGACTGTACGGGAAATTTTTTGATTAACTCCTTCGGAATATATTTTTAACAATAACATTCCAATCATGATAAACATGAGTATCAAGAAGAAGTTTTTATTGCTTTTCCAGCCCCCTGATTTCACCTTGGGTAGGCCATCTTTAAATTGCTTATCTTGAGACATGTGCTAAAGATACTTAATATGTGCTAAAAGCTAAAGTAAATTTGCCAACCTAATGCAACTCTTGTCGTTTTTTTTGATATATATAGCGAAAAGTGCTGTTTAGCTAGCTATTAACAATAAAGTGAATATCCCTAAAACCACAGAAAGGCCAATTATGGCTATTTTCTTTAAATCAATATCAGTTTCAGGCTTTGGGTCTGTATCTGGGGTTTCTTTAGTATTGCTGACTAATTCAGGCTCTTTTATGTTGAGATTGTGTTTTTCTTGAATGAAATTATTAATATCACTGGCGACTTCTTGGGTTTTAAACAATAACTCACCAATGGGGCCATGATGTTCAACATTAACGGTGTGGATTATTTCACCGGATTGAACTTCCATAATTCTGATATTAATTGTGTTAAAAATGCCTATTTTTCCCACTGAACCTAGCACAAAGTATTGTACCCCCATTACTTTTCCTAATTCTAGCTGACAGTCTTCACCACACAAACCCGAGCTTTGTATGGTGTGTTCTTGCATGGCTAATTCTAATTTGTTTCGTTCAATAATTCGAAAAGTTTTGGTCCTGATTAATTCGTGAGCTAAGCGATCAGTGACTACTTCTGCTTCCTCAGATTTTATATTTTGAGGTTGCAAGCTATTGACAGCTATGTTAATAAGATTAGCGTGAGTGTTCACAATCATAAAGAGGAAGAAAAAAACATATTTTGCCATAAAACACCGCATAATTCGTATAAACTATTATTTTTGAATTGAACAATATAAAATATATGTTGATTATTGACATAATAAAAGGAAATTTAATGAGATATTTAATAGGACTTTTGTTGGCATTTTTGCTTTTTTCATGTGCAGGTATTCAAACTTCAAATTATGAATTAACTGAAAATTGGATAGATGAAAGAACTTTGGCTTATGCTGTGGCTGTAAAGCAGGAAAAAAAATGGGTGGAATATACAGGTAGGCCAGTGTTTATAGAGCTAAAAGGCGATACAGTTCTTTACTATTATCATTACAAGACACAACTTTATAAAACAAAAGAAAATGATATGCAATTTCAACACAAAGAGGAACACCGCACCAACGAGTGGGCAGATCGCACGGAAATGGTGGCTCTTAAGATAATAAGTGGGTATTTGGTAGGGGTAGAGCGCAATAGGGCTTTCAATGAAATTAATAATTTTGGAGAAACCACTGAAACCAAAAAGTCTTGGCTTCCTCT
Organism: Fibrobacter sp.; assembly: GCA_012511955.1. Taxonomy (GTDB): domain Bacteria; phylum Fibrobacterota; class Fibrobacteria; order Fibrobacterales; family Fibrobacteraceae; genus JAAZFC01. The sequence continues at coordinate 28,446 of JAAZFC010000059.1, forward strand.
AAAATAAATTTTAATTGCAATGGGATCAATTGCAGTAACTTTAATCACTACATTTATCATTCTTGATGCAAATGGTTTTTAATTATTAGTGCCAATTAAGATAGTTACTGTTACTATTAATTTTTTGTAGCAACTTCCACGGAGATAGCTAAAATTTGCTGAGTTTGAGGGGTTACTTTGTGCAAGCCAGAAACGACCCGGTTGGCAATCCACAAAATAGTGGAGCCTTGAGCCAATAAGGGCAAAAAGTCCCTTTCAAACGAGGGATAACCGTTTTCTTGCCAAAATTGCTTGAGTTTGCGACGGTGAGTGCGCAAGTGGAGTGGGGCAAACAAATCCCCAGCTTGCCGCGAACGAATTTGCAACTGTTCTAGGTCAATTTCCCCTGAGGGAAACACGCTTAATAGATCTAAATGCACTTGATTGCGCAATGGGGGATGGGGGCTAGGATTGGTCAATATTTGCGCGGAAATTCGCCAATCATGCATATCTACATGCAGTTTTTGCCTAATGCTTTGTGCTCGCTGAGCCACCGCCAAAAGCTGTGGGGCAACCTGCGGAAAATGTTGGTTAAGGTGGGGAATCAAACCATGGCGCAGGCGGTTGCGCATATACTGCGAACTTTGATTGCTTTGATCTTCGCGCCAGGGAACGCCGTGCTTTTGCGCATATTGCTGCAATTGCTCCAAAGGATATGCGAGCAAAGGCCGCCAAATCCCATCGTTGCGCAGGGGATGCACACCGGCTAAGCCTTTGACACCAGTACCCCGCATTATGCGTAGCAATAAGGTTTCTACTTGATCGTCCGCGTGGTGAGCGGTGCAAATCCAATCTAAACCACGCTTTTGGCGAATGGCGTTTAAAAAATGATAGCGAGCCTGGCGGGCGCGGGCTTCCATACCCCCGGAACTTTGTAGGGGAAATCCATCTAATCCCAAGCCCGCCAAATGGTGAATATGAAAGGGAAGCTGTTGGGAATGGCAAAAATCTTCCACCAACTGGGCTTCGATATCTGCGGCTTGGCGCAATCCGTGGTGAATATGGGCCACTTCGATTTTTGGGAAATATTCCGGATAGCTTTTGTGCCATGAATTTAGCCAATGAAGCATAACCATGGAGTCTAGGCCCCCAGAAATGGCTAATAAAAGCGCCTTGCCCTGAGCCATTTCGGGCGGCGCAAAATCTATGTTCACGATTTATACACCTGCGCCGGGTCAAAAAGCAGTTCGCCCTCAGCTTGCCAGACGGGACCGGGGGCTAAAATGCGGTGAAAACAAGAGCGTCGCCCGGTGTGGCAAGCGGCTTGGGGGCCTTGCATGCGCACTTGGAAAAGCAGGGCATCGCCATCGCAATCCAAAGCGAAACTCTCCACACGCATGGTGTTGCCCGAAGTTGCGCCTTTGTGCCAATATTCTTGGCGGGAGCGGGACCAAAACACCATTTCCCCCCGTTGCACCGTTAAAAACAGCGCCGCAGGATTCATAAAAGCAGTCATCAAAACATCGTGCTTTTCGGCATCTTGTACAATAGCTTGCACCAAGTTTTTTTCGTCCCAACGCACATCTTGGAGCCAAGTATGCTCTTGGGGATCAAAATCCTTTAGTTCGGGGAACTCTTTTAAGCTCATTTTAGCTCCTGATTTGCCCCGAACCGCGGAGAATCCATTTATAGGTGGTCAAACTATCCACTCCCATGGGCCCTCGAGCGTGAAGCTTGTCTGTACTAATTCCCACTTCGGCACCTAAACCATATTCGCCACCATCGGCAAAGCGAGTGCTGGCATTAACCATCACCGAAGAAGCATCCACTTGGCTTACAAAAGAGTTTTGTACCGCTTCGTTTTGGGCTATTAGTGCCTCGGTATGCCCAGAACCGTAGTTTTCTATATGTTCCGTGGCTTGTTCAATGCCATTTACAATTTTTACCGAAAGTTTTAGGTCTAAATGTTCAGTATGATAAAAATTATTCTCAGCAATGGGCAAAGCATCGGGGAAGATTTTGCGCGTGGCTTCGCAGCCATATATTTCTACCCCTTCGCTGTGCAAATTTTTTAATAAATCTTTTTGTGTTTCTGGGCTTAATTGCGAGTCCAACAAAAGCGTTTCCATGGCATTGCAAACACCGGGGCGTTGGATTTTGGCATTGCGCAAAATTGGCGCTGTTATATCCACATCGGCGCTGGCATCTACATAAATGTGGCATACGCCTTTAAAATGCTTAATCACCGGGACGCGACTTTGTTCCACCACTGCGCGAATCAAGCCTTCGCCACCGCGGGGAATCACTAAATCGAGACGATCATCCCGTTGCAACAATAAATTTACCACTTCTCGGTCGGTGCGAGTGACTAATTGCACCGCAAAAGGGTCTAAATCATGACTTTTAATGGCATTTTGGAAAATTTCTGCCAATAAAGTGGAGGAATGTAGGCTTTCCCTGCCTCCGCGTAAAATCACTGCGTTTCCTGCTTTAAAGCACAAAGCAGCGCCATCAATGGTTACATTGGGGCGAGATTCATAAATGAAAAAGATGGAGCCAATGGGAACAGTAGTTCGGCTAAGTTCAATGCCATTGGGCAAGGTGCGGGTTTCGAGTTCTTTACCCAAAGGATCGGCAAAAGCGGCGATTTCTCTGCAACTTTGAGCCATGGCGGCGATGCGTTCGGGGTTGAGGGTTAAGCGATCAATCATGGCATCGTTTAATCCATATTCCGGGGCTAAAGCTAAATCTTTGGCATTGGCAGCGATAATTTCGTCGGTGCGAACCACCAAATCTTGGGCGGCGGTGAGCAATACTTGATTGCGCAGTTCGGCGTTAACGGTGCGCAAATTCCGCGCAGCACTAGCTGATTGGGCGGTGATTTCTTCTACATAAATTTCGTTGTTCATAATGTTAAAATAGCAATTTATTACGACCAGCGTCACGGGGGGGGGGAGTAGTAAGTAATAAGTTGTAAGTTGCTACAGGATTCTTGTAAAACAACAGCATTGATTAACATGGCTTGGTTAGGAATAGTTTTAGCAATGCCTTTTAATTCAGCCAAGGCGGCAGTGGCTTTATTGGTCTGCCTAAGTATTTCAATAGTTTCCACTAATTCTCGCAAAGGAGGAAGTTTAGCTAGTTGTTGATGCGGTGCTTTATGTCCCATATTACACAATATATAGCCCTTTTTTCGGTGTTTTGGTGCATATCTGGGCTGTGCGTGGATGCTTTTAGCCGACCTGTATAAGGCGGTCGGCAAAGCTTTATCCGTTTTTTTTTGGAAATGAAGTAAGTTACCGCCCCTCGATACATTTTTTTTAAAAGCAAAAAACACTCGGGGACCGTGGGCTAACCACTAACTCGTCCAAAAATTTACCAATTAAGTCCCACGCGCGGGCCCGCATAAAGTGGAATTCCTTTTTAAAATCTATCTAAAGCCAAAAAAGTGAGCGAACTTTTGTTAAAGCAACATCAAATCGTTTTTATGTATCAATTCTGTGGGAATGTCATCCCCAAATCGGCAACCTATATCTCGGGTATTTTGCCCCATGACTAGTTTGAGCTTTTCGCTCCCCAAAGAACTTAATCCTCGGGCCACTGAATTACCCGATGTATCCGTTACTTCTATAAGCTCTTTGGCATCAAAATTGCCTTTGACTTGCACCACGCCCACGGGCAATAGTGAAGAATGCTTTTTGCGCAGGGCTTTTACCGCTCCAGGGTCTATGACGACTTTGCCTTTGGGAGTGCTCACCAACGAAAGCCAGCGTTTGCGATGGTTTAGGGGATTGGCTGCGCCGGCGAAAAATGTGCCGCGTCCACCTTCTAGCACCACTTGGTGAGGTGATATTTTAGCTCCATTGGCCAAAAAAGCATTGCAACCGCCTTGGGTGGCCGCTTTGATGGCTACCAATTTGGAGTGCATGCCTCCGGTGCTCACCGCTGATCCAGTCTGTCCAGGTTTTCCCGCCATATCCATGATTTTTGCATCGATTTCGGGCACATATTGCAACAAACGCGCCTGGGGGTTGGTCTTGGGGTTTTCTTCGTACAAACCATCTTCGTCGGTGAAAATCAAGAGCAGATCAGCATCCCAAAAAAGCGCCACATCGGAGCTGAGTTTGTCGTTGTCGCCCACTTTGATTTCATTGACCACCACGGAGTCGTTTTCGTTGATCACCGGAACCACCTGGTGGGCTAAAAGCGCTTTAAGAGTGCTTTGTAAATTTTTGTAGCGTTGGCGATCGCGAAAATCGTCAGCGCTAAGCAAAATCTGGGCGCTGGCAATGCCTAATTGGGCAAAACTTTGGCGATAAGCGTACATCAAGTCGATTTGCCCCACTGCCGCGCAGGCTTGTTTCACTTCCATGGCTTCGGGTTTGGTGTCGTATCCCAACACCGCCATTCCCGTGCCCACCGCTCCCGAACTGACAATTACCACTTCTTTGCCCGCTTTTTTTAACTGGGCCACAGACTTGGTGAAATTTTCAATCCAACCAGTGTTTACGCCACCTTGGGTGGAGTCAACCAAAATATTAGAGCCAATTTTGATGACTATTTTTTTACTTTCCAAAAGAATTTTACGCCGAAGTTCGCTCATAATTCGTCAATAGTAGTAAAAGGCAGCTTTAAAATGAAACTTTTACGACGAATGACCATGATATTAATCTTTATTAATGGCTTAGGATGGACCGAAGTACCATGGGAGTGGGAGGTGGAGGACGGCAGAATTCACGCTTCGGAATTAGCGGACTTATTGGAAGAAGAAAAAGAAGCTTGGGAGGCCGAAATGAAAGAATTAAGATCTTCTCGGCAAAAGAAGTATGGCCAGCTGCGTAGCGTGTGGGTCATAGATAGCGGAGCAGCTTTGCATTCCAAACAGTGGCAGGCAATGATTTACCCGCTTTCTTGGTTAGAATTTAGCTTAGAAGGCGACACTTTGCCCCAGGAATACTATGGGAAAATCATTTATAAAAAACCGCATTTTAGCGCAGAAATTTTGGGCGGATATTGGAAGTGGAGAGCCTTAAAAATGAAGTGGCCTTGGTTTCCTGGTTGGGGCGGGGCGTTCAAATTGCAAAACCGCCATGGGCAAGGTAATTTCGCCGGAGTTTTAGATAGTAATTACAATTTGCAACTGCATAGTTGGTGGCATTGGCGCGGCGCAGAAATCGCAGGATATACAGAAATCACTACGCAAACAGAAAACGCAGGATACACAGAAGTTTCTGGTCATGCAGAAATCGCTAATCGAGCAGAAATGGCTGAACCATACAGCGCTGGGCATTGGGGAGTGGGGGCGGGTTACGCTTATAACAAAAACTTGCTGCGCTTATGGTTTCTAGGGGAAAACTGGGATTTATGGCTTAAAAGTCAAGAGCAAATTAGCCTGTGGCAGGGAAAATTGTTGCAAAAAACGGATTTAAAGTGGCTTAGTGATAAAAAATTGGAATATAAAAGCACACTAAATTTCACCAAAACAACTAGTTGGACTAAAACAAATAGTAGCACTAAAACAGCCAATTGTGTTAAAAACAAATGGCAGTATCAGGGGGAGTGGCGTTGGGCGCGTTTACTAAAGAATGACGCTTGGCAAGATGAATTTAGATACCGTTTTTACTCTCAAAGGACTAAAGGCGACTATAAATCTCGTTGGGAATTGCGGGGGTTATGGCCTTCGGTGAATTATCAAGGGATAGTATGGAATATCAAGGCAGAAATGCCCAGTTCCTGGGAAGCTGTGTTTTTAGGCGCTTTTCAATGGCGCATGGGCGAAAATTGGCGCAATATAGGCCTAGAAAGCGGCATAAAATGGCGTTTTAAATTTAGCGAATTGACTTGGACCATGTTTGCTCCCACCACTAAAACAGGATTGCGCCGTCTGCATTGGCGCAGCAGTTTTAAGCAAAAACTACCCTGGGGATATTTTAGTGGCTCTTGGAGCATTAAAGAAGGCAATATTTCCACAATTGAAGTGCGGGTTTTGGGGAGTTTTTAATGCAGTTTATAAAATTCCCAAGCATACTTAGCGGCTATTAAGGGATGGCTTAAAATAGCGCGGGGTATGGATTGACCTTTTTGGGCCCAAACTTTAAAGAGAGTATAAAACTCTATTTGCTTTTCTCTGTCCATGGCCAAAATCCACTGGCGTAAGCGCATTTGAAAGGCATGACCTTTGCCAATGCGTTCCCACACAGCTTTGTCGTAGCGACTCAAAAAGCTTTTGGATAAATCTCCAGCTTTAAAAGCCTCGTCAATGGCCTGGGCAGCTAACCAGCCACCCCGCATTCCCGCAGAGATTCCTCCCCCAGTTAGGGGATCCGTTTGGTGAGCCGCATCGCCCACTAGCAAAAAGTTATCGCTAACAGTTTCTTCAAGTACACCGCTCACAGGAATAGCGCCACCCACCATATCGATCACATTGGCATCGGGGTAAATCTTTTCTTTCCATTCCATGGCCACATCGTAGATGTTTGGGGTATTGATTTTAGGGGTTAAAAAGCCCGCTCCAAAATTAGTTACACCGCTTTTAGCTTTGGGGAAACTCCAAATATAGCCGTCATTTATAGCATCATGTCCCTGCCAAAAAGTCAAAGCATTGGGGTTTTCGTCCAGCATATCTAGGCGAATTTCGATTCCGCTGCAAACATGATGGGGAAGGTGGTGGTTTCTCAGTCCAGTCCAGCGTCCCACCAAGGATTCCACACCGTCGGCGCCAATTACCATGCGCGCTTTGATTAAATGCTCGTTGCCTTCGTATTCGATGGGCACTGTGCGATAACCATTTTCCACCGGGCGTACATCTTTAGCGCGGGCGGATGTTACAACTTCTGCCCCAGCTTCAGCGGCCTGTTGGGCCAGCCAAGGGTCAAATTTTAAGCGGTCCAACATTAAAGTGGTGGTGGGCAAATTAGCTCGGATTTTGATGCCCCCCGTGGCGTGCAAAATTGCCTCAGTAATATCTGTTTCTATATAATCTTCATTCACAGCAGCGTAAGTGGCTAGCTTTTCTCTTTCGCCAGTGGCTTCTCCACAGCGTACGGGGGATCCTATAATAGGTCTTTTTTCTATTAATAAAACAGAATAACCGCGCAAAGCTACATGACGAGCAGCCACGGAACCCGAAGGCCCTGCTCCAATCACTAGCACATCGTATTTATCGTTTTTCAATTTTCAAAGCTCCTACTGGGCAAATGCGTACACACAAAGCACAGGCAGTACATTTGTCAGAATATAATGTCCATTCCAAACCGTAAAAATCCAAGGCTTCTTCGGGGCAAATACCCACACAGCCTGCGCATGTTATGCAGACATCACGGTCAAATAATAAATCTCTATCAGGTCTTTTTGTAGGTGGCATTTTATTAAAATAGCAAATTTATTTGCCGAACTTACTAAATTTTCACCATGAGAACTTTAATTGTGGGTGATGTGCACGGATGTTCCGCTGAACTGCAAGATTTACTCGAGAAATTTGCTTTTGTGCCTGGTAAAGATAAGCTTATTAGTGTGGGCGATGTGATAAATAAAGGTCCCGATGTTTTGGGGGCTTTGCGCATACTCAAAGATTTGGATGCCCAAGTGGTTTTGGGAAACCACGAAGCTGGCTTTTTAAAAATTTGGCAACTTCCACCTTGGCAACGCCGTCCCAAAGATAATGAGCGCCTAGCGGCATATAGGAATTTGGGAGAAATTGCAGATTATATTAAAGATTGGCCTTTATGGATAGAGCTACCGCAAATGCCTTTGCCCCAAGGTTTAACAGATATTACCGTAGTACATGCAGGTTTGGAACCGGGTAAAGTTAATATTGCCGATATGAATCCCCATTGCTTAGTTTCCATTCGCACCTGGGACGGCATAGGAACAAATTTAAAAAATCCGAAAAATCCTCCATGGCATCAGTGCGCTCAGTGGTCGGGAATAGTGGTTTTTGGGCATTGGGCGGTACAGGGTTTGTATTTAACCCCGAAATTGCGGGGTTTGGACACGGGTTGTGTTTATGGACGAAAATTAAGTGCTTGGAGTGTAGAAGAAGATAAAGTCTATCAAGTAAACTCTCGCCAAACTAAGCGTATTTTTGATTAAATATTCATCTTTATCATAAATTTTGAAGTGGTGTTAAAAAAATTGCTAAAATTGCACTATGAATGAACAAAACTTCACTGAGCTACTAAGCCAGTTTAACACTGAATTATCTGACACAGATGTGTCTTCAACCGTGGCGGTAGATGCCCTGCGGGTAAAATTTTTAGGAAGAAAAGGCCTAGTTACGGGCTTAATGCGAAATATGGGCGCTTTGAGTGCCGAAGAAAGACCTGCTTATGGCAAGCGCGTCAACGAACTAAAACAAGAAGTAGAAGCTTCTTTAGAAGCTGCCATAGAACAAGCGCGATTAGCCGAATTAGAGCGTAAATTAAATAGCGGTTGGACTGATATTAGTCTGCCTGGAAACGGTTTAGGTTCGGGAAGTTTACATCCCCTTTACGAAATTCGCGAAGAAATCATTGACTTTTTTATGAATATGGGTTTTCATGTGGAAACCGGGCGTGATATCGAAACAGATTGGTACAATTTTGAAGCCCTGAACACCCCTCCCGATCACCCTTCACGGGATATGCAAGACACTTTTTATGTGGCCGACAAGGTAATGCTGCGCACCCATACTTCGGGGACGCAAATCCATTATATGGAAGACAATAAACCGCCATTGCGCATGATTGCTCCCGGTCATGTTTATCGTGTGGATTCTGATGCCACCCATGCTCCTATGTTTCAGCAAGTAGAAGGTTTGGTGGTGGATAAAGACATTTCTTTTGCTCATTTAAAAGGTTTATTATTCCTTTGGGCCCAGCATTTGTTTGGCGACAAGGTAAAAACTCGTTTTAGACCAAGTTTTTTCCCTTTTACTGAACCCAGTGCCGAAATGGACATTTCTTGCGTATTTTGCCAAGGAAAAGGTTGTCGCCGCTGTAAAAACACCGGTTGGATGGAAATTGGAGGCTGCGGTTCGGTGGACCCCATAGTGTTAAAAAATGTGAATATAGACCCCGAAGTTTACACAGGTTTTGCCTTTGGCTTTGGCTTGGATCGCATTGCTATGCTGCGCTACGCTATTCCCGAAATAGGACTTTTAACTTCTAACGATCAACGCTTTCTCAGGCAATTTTAAGGTATAAAGATGATAGTAAGTATAAATTGGTTAAAACGCTTGGTAAATATTGAAGCCAGCGTCGAAGAAATTGAAGAAAAGCTCACTGCTTTGGGTTTAGAAGTGGAAGGTCGTGAAGAACCTGGGAAAATTTACGCCAAAGTTATGGTGGCAAAAGTGTTGGAATGTGGTGCTCATCCCGACTCAGATCACTTATCTCTTACCAAGGTGTTTGATGGTAAGCAAGAACTGCAAGTGGTGTGTGGTGCGCCCAATGTGGCTGCCGGGCAGACCGTAGCTTTTGCACCCATTGGCACAGAATTGCCTTTGCCCGATGGGGGAGTGTTAAAGCTCAAAAAAGCCAAAATTCGGGGACAAGAAAGTCATGGTATGATCTGCGCCGAAGATGAAATTGGCTTGGGCGATGCCCACGAAGGCATTATGGTTTTAGACGATGATTTAGAAGCCGGTACGCCTTTGGTGGATCTGGGTTTTTATGATGTGAGTTTAGAAGTTAATGTTACGCCCAACCGCCCCGATGCTTTGTCTCATATAGGCATAGCCCGGGAATTAGCAGCAGCCTACGATTTGAAATTACAATTGCCCAGCCCCAGTTTTAGTGAAAGTGGTGCCAAAGCAGAAGATATTATCAAATTAAAAGTAGAAGCCGGTAGCGGTTGCACTCGTTATGTGGGCAGAGTTATAGAAAATGTTAAGATCGCTCCTAGCCCAGCTTGGTTGCAAAGTTTATTGCGCGCCGTGGGCATAACTCCCATTAGCAATGTGGTGGATATTACCAACTTTGTTTTGATGGAATTAGGACAACCATTGCACAGTTTTGACTTAGATCGCCTTAAAAATGGTGTTATCACCGTGCGCAATGCTAAAAAAGGTGAAGTTTTAACCACCATTGACCATCAGGAACACAAACTCCAAGAAAGTGATTTGTTGATTTGCGATGGCGATGCCCCTGCTTGCGTGGCTGGTGTCATGGGAGGGGTGGAATCTGAGATTTCTGAAACTACCACTAGAGTATTTTTGGAGTCTGCGTGGTTTGACCCTACTACAGTGCGTAAACAGAGTAAGAGAATAGGTCTTTCCACGGATTCTAGCTATCGTTTTGAGCGTCATATAGATCCCTTTATGCAGGATTTTGCCAGTCGCTATGCTTGTCAATTAATACAGGAAATAGCGGGTGGAGAAATTCGGGTGGGTACGGTGGAATATACCGCCCCCGAACATCAATCAGTGCCGCGTCGCGTATCTGTGCGTTTGGCGCGTATAGAAAAAGTGGTGGGAATCCAAGTTAGCGCCAATCAGGTGCGCAAGTTGCTCAGCGGTATAGGTTTAGTAGAGGAATCCTGTTGTGGAGGCGCACCTGCAGCCAATGCCCCAGAACTAGTCTTTTCCATCCCTGGCTTCCGCCCAGATTTAGAGAGAGAAATCGACTTGATCGAAGAAGTGGCACGCTTGGTGGGTTACGAAGAAATCCCCTATGCCATGCCCAGTTTTGTGGCAGAAATAAACCAGTTGCCCCAATTAGAGCAAATTGGTCGCAAAATTCGCTACGCTTTGTCCGCCATGGGTTTGCACGAGTGTTTATCCCTGCGTTTTAGTTCGCGTACGGCGGTGGAGCAAGTTTTTGGCCCCGCCCAAGATGATGATTTGCGCACTAATCCCGTGCCATTATTAAACCCGCTTTCCGAAGATTTAGGCGTGCTACCCGTTTCGCTTTTGCCCACATTGTTGCGCAGCGCCGGAGAAAACGAAAAGTCGCGCACCCCCAGCGTGCGTTTATTCGAAGTGGGCAAAGGGATTTTTCCCACGGAAAAAGCCAGCGCCAAAGACAGCGGTTTCCAAGAAATCCCCTTAGTGGCGGCTCTGATTTCCGGCGTGTGGGAAAACGATGCTGTGAGCGCCAAACCCGCCACCGCTGACTTTGCCGCCCTCAAAGGCGTGCTCCAAAGTTTGAGTCGCCGTTTGCGCACGCCTTTGCGCTTTGCCCTCCCCGCTAATCCCGAAAGCTTTTTGCATCCGCATCGCCAAGCAGCAGTTTACGCAGGCGAAGTGCATCTCGGCAGTTGCGGCGAAGTTCATCCTACCGTAGCTGAAAGCTTCGATTTGCGCTTAGACACTTATGTTTTCGAATTGGATTTGCAAAAGTTGGCCGATGCCGAAACCACGCCAGTTTACACTCCTTTTAGCAGGCAAGTTACCGTAACTCGCGATGTTTCGGTGGAAGTTGATGAAAAGTTCACCCACGAACAAGTTCTAGAAATAATGCAGAGCATAAAAATCAGAAATTTAGTGGAAATTCAGCTCAAAAGCACTTATATGGGTGAAAAACTTGAAGAAGGTAAAAAGAACTTAGTTTATCAATTTGTGTATCAATCCCCTGATCGCACTCTTACCGATGACGAAGTTAATAAAGCTCATACTCGTTTGCGAAATTTTTTAGCAAAAAGCGCCTCTATTGTTTTGCGATAGATTATCTTTGATATAACAAGGTTGTAAAGGAAAATTATGGAAAAATTAGACTTACTCACTGGCAAAGTTGAACAAGCTTTACTCACCATACGCCGTTTGCGGGTAGATAACGAAGCTTTGACAGAAAAAGTAGGCACTTTAGAAAACAGTGTCGAAGAACTTGAAAAGCTTAACATAGAGCTAATGGAAAACTCCGAAGGCAGTGGTTCACAAATAGAAGAATTAAACTCTCAGCTTGCCGCCAAAGAAGAAGAACTTTCCCAAGCTTTGGCTGCTTCCCAAGAAAAAGATGCAGAATTAGAAAATTTGCGCTTAGAATCAGGGGAAAAAACCATGGAATTGAGCCTAATGAAAGAGGCTTTAGTAGAAAAAGACGAAAAAATCCAAGCCGTTACTGAAAGAGTAGAACAGGTAATGCAGTCTTTAGAATACGAATTAGATTTGCGCCAGGGTGAAGTGGATGAAGAAGTTGTAGGCGAGAATGAAGTTCTTGACTCTGAAAACGAAGAATATTCTAATGATGTGCAGGATTCTCCATTTGAGTCAGAAGAGTATAACGCTGACTTTCCTCCCGAAGATGATTCTGAGGGCGATGATTTTCAAGCTTCCCAAGATTTTTTTCAAGAAAGTTAAAATAGTCGCATAAAAGGTATATTGTGTCTGAATCTAAACTCAAACCCATAAGAATAAATGTAGGCAATGAACGCTTACAGATTCAAACGGATTTGACCGAAGAGGAACTCAATAAGCTAAGTGCTTATGTGGAAAACAAAATGGAAGTGCATATCAATCCAGCATTGCGAGTGGATCCGCGCAAGCAATTTATTTTGCTAGCCATGGACATCACAGCAGAATTGTTTAACACTAAAGCTCGTTTGAAAAAAAGTTTAGCGAAGGATGAAAAGACTCAAACTACAATATCTCACCTCTTAGAAATACTCGAAGATTTAGGTGATTCTGGGAATATTCCAAGTGATATTAAAATTTCTGAAGAAACTCCACCTTTTTTAGAGCCTTAAAAAATAAAAATTGTATATTAAAATTATGGCTCCCGCCAAAAAAAATGCTCGATCTTAATAGCGATGTTCAGCGCGTGTGGTTTCTCTTGAGCGAGTTTACAGCCGCTTTGCGGAAAAAACCAACTCAAGGAACAACGCAAACTTTTTACAGGAAGTTTCGAGCATTTGCACCGGCGGGAGTCTTTTTTTGTTTTAGCCTATATTCAAGTAGAATTTTTCTAAATTTAAAGCATGAAAAATTTAACTGCTGAAGCTGCCACCGCCCAAAAATATCTCAACGATGTGGTGGGAGATATAGAAAAGAATTTAGAATTACATCTTCCTAAAGATTCCATTAGGCCCCAAAGGTTGCATGAAGCCATGCGCTACTCCATGTTTGCAGGTGGTAAACGCTTGCGCCCCGTATTGGCTTATACCGCTTGGGAGGCTTTTGGCGGCCAAGGCGAAGATATTTGGTTGTTAACTAGCGCTTTAGAAATGTTGCATACATTTTCTTTGATTCACGATGATCTTCCCTGTATGGATGATGATGATTTTCGCAGAGGAATTCCCACTGCCCACAAAAAATATGGAGAAGCCACTGCAATTTTAGGCGGCGATGCCTTGTGTATTTTGGCTTTTGAACTCTTGGCGCGCACGGGCAACGCTGAAATTGTCCGTATGGTGGCCAAATCCCTGGGAACTTCGGGTATGATAGGGGGACAGATTGTAGATATCGAGTCCGAAGGTCAGCAAGTTGAGTTAGAAACGGTGGATTATATACACTATCACAAAACCGCAGCTCTCATAGAAGCTTCCTTAGTGGCGGGAGCGCTTTTGGCTGGCGCAACCGCAGAGCAAATCAAACCCATTCACGACTATGGCAATGCCATTGGGCTGGCTTTTCAGGTGGTGGATGATATTTTAGATATAGAGCAAACCACAGAGCAATTAGGAAAAGATGCTGGCTCCGATGTGGAAAAAGGAAAAGCTACTTATCCCGCAGTTCTAGGTGTAGAAACATCTAAACAAAAGGTTTTAGAACTTTACAATGAATCCCTTGTTGCGTTAGAAACAAGCTCGGCTCAGACAGATGTATTAAAATCCATTGCCGCATATATTATAACTAGAGTAAATTAGATGTTATTAGAAGATATTAAGCACCCTGGCGATTTAAAAAAAATGTCCTATGCGCAATTGGATCAATTGGCTTTGGAATTGCGTCAAAAAATCATTGAACAAGTGGGCAAAAACGGGGGGCATTTAGCACCCAATTTAGGTGTAATTGAGTTGACCTTGGCATTGCACAAAGTTTTTGACACCCCCCATGACAAGTTTATTTGGGATGTGGGACATCAAGCTTATGCCCACAAATTGCTTACCGGCCGGCAAAAAGAATTTGAAAGTTTAAGGCTTTACAAAGGTATGAGTGGGTTTCCCAAGCGCAGTGAAAGTGAACACGATGCTTTTGGTGTGGGACACGCTTCAACTTCTATTTCCGCTGCTTTAGGCTTTGCCGTGGGACGCGATCTCAATGAAGATGATAATTCAGTGGTGGCTATTATTGGTGACGGTTCCATGACTGGTGGAATGGTTTTCGAAGCCCTTAATAATTTGGGCAGTACCAAAAATATAACCATCATATTAAATGACAATAAAATGTCCATCGCTCCCAATGTGGGGACTTTTTCTCGATATTTAAATAGAGTAATATCGGATCCTACATACAATCGCTTGCGCGATGATTGGCACAATTTGTTGCAAAAATTGCCTGGGGGCATCGGCCGTAGAGTTGAAGATATCATGGGTCGCGCCGAAACCATCGCTAAGGCGGTGTTTAAGCCCGGTCGTTTATTTGAAGATTTAGGAGCGCGTTATTTTGGACCCATTGACGGGCATAGCATTCCCGATTTGATGGAGATATTTAATCGCGTTAAAACCGTGGGCGGCGTAAATTTGATTCATGTAATCACCGAAAAAGGCCGAGGGTTGAGCTTCTCTGAAGAAGATCCTTATCACTGGCATGGAACAGTGCCTTTTGATCCCGATTCGGGTAGTCCCCTTAGCAAGCCCAAAACCCAACCGGCACTGACTACGATTTTTGGCGATGCTATGCTAGAAATGGCCCGCAATAACCCCAAATTGGTGGGGATAACTGGAGCCATGCCCAGCGGTTGTGGCTTAAATATCATGGAAGCGGAGTTACCTAATCAGGTTTTTGATGTGGGAATAGCCGAAGCCCATGCGGTAACATTTGCGGCGGGTTTAGCTTGCGAAGGCATAGTACCGGTGGTGGCTATATATTCATCTTTTATGCAGCGAGCTTTTGACCAGGTGATTCACGATGTGGCTTTGCAGGAACTCCATGTGATTTTTGCCATGGATAGAGCGGGGCTGGTGGGGGCCGATGGTCCCACTCATCACGGGGTTTTTGACCTAAGCTATATGCGTATGGTTCCCAATATGGTAATTATGGCTCCTTCGGACGAAGTTTTGTTGCGAAATATGCTTTACACCGCAGTTAATCATTGTAATGGCCCTGTTTCCATACGCTTTCCCCGAGGTTCAGCCCTTACTGATTTGAAAGAATGTCCCGACTTTGAAGAAGTAGAAGTGGGAAAATACGCTATCATTGAAGAAGGTAGCGAAGTGCTGTTGGTAGGAGTGGGCTTTATGCTCCAGCAGTTCAAAAAGACCGCCCAAATATTAAAAGAAAATGGCATCAATCCCACTTTGGTAGATGCTCGTTTTGTGAAACCCATAGACGAAGATTCCTGGGCCGAGCTTATACAAAAGCACCAGCATTTGGTGGTCTTAGAAGACAATGCCAAAATTGGTGGATTTGGCGCAACGCTAATGGAATTGAGCGGCGATAGAGATTTAAACACCAAAATTCACCGCTTTGCCTTGCCCGATGAGTTTGTGGAGCAAGGGGAATTAGATGAATTATACGCAGAATTAGGCATTGATGGGGAATCTGTGGCCCGCACCATGTTAAATCGTTTAGGAAGAAATTAATCATGAGTTCTAAAGAAAATTCCCCCAAAAAAATCAAGGCCACCTTAAACAAGAAGTTTGGGCATAGCCGAGAAGATAGAAAGTCCCATAAACCAAGATTTTCCCCAGCTGGTAACAGCGATATTCCCGCCGAAGTTCCCGAAAAGACTTACGGCAGTAAGCGCGGCCAGCTTGAAAGAGAATTGCGTGCCAAAAAACAAGAGGAATTAGAAGCTTCCCAAGCTGGCGATGGTAGCGAAGTTTCGACGGAGCCTGCCGCAGAAAGAGAAGCTGGCGCAGACCGAGGCCGTTTCCGTAACGAGGGCAAACCTCGCTTTGGCGGCGATAGGGAAGATAGAGGTCGTTTCCGCAACGAGGGCAAGCCTCGCTTTGGCGGCGATAGGGAAGACAGAGGTCGTTTTCGCAATGAGGGTAAGCCTCGTTTTGGCGGTGATAGGGATGATAGAGGTCGTTTTCGCAATGAGGGCAAACCTCGTTTTGGTGGCGATAAAGGGGCTCCGCGCCGAGAAGAAAGACCTTGGATGCGTAGCAGACCAGATAATCGTCAAAAAAGCGATACTCCGAATCCGCCATGGTTAAGACGGGTTTTGCGCTTGACCACGGAAAAAGGCAGGGAAAAAACCGAAAACTTCCTCGCCGAGGGCGTGCGTTGTGTGCAAGAAATTGTGCAACATCATGCAGAAATCGTGCGCGAGATTTTCGTGGTGGATTCCTTTGCCGGAACTGAATTACTGCAAGCTATCACAGATAGGCAAATCCAAATTCAAACCATAAGCACCGCCGAAATGGAGCTGATTTCCACCATGGTGACAAACCAAGGAATCATAGCTATTTGTCGCAGTGCTTCGGTGAAACCCGATTACGACATGGCTCGCTTTTTAACCTTAGTAGATGGCATTCAAGATCCTGGCAATTTGGGTTCAGTGTATAGAACCAGTTTGGGATTTGCCTCCGATGGATTACTCTTAGGAAAAGGCACTGTAAGTGCGTTTAACCCTAAAGTGGTGCGCGGGTCTTCGGGGACTTTTTTGCGCGTACCCTTTGAGCAAGGGGTAGATATGCAGGAACGCATCATGTTTTTGCGCCAAAAAGGCTTTACCGTGATTGCTACTGATTTGCACGCTAAGCAAGATTTAGCAGACATTGCTCCCTATAAATTGCGCAAAGTGGCTTTGTTGATTGGCAATGAAGGATCCGGTGCAGATATTGCCCATATACAACACGCCGATGAAATCATTAAAATCCCCATGGAACAAAACTTGGAATCCCTTAATGTAGCCGTGGCTCATGGGATTTTAAGCTTCCAAATCAAAGAAGCGCTAAAAACAGGCGGGTAGCTATCTGCGATGCTCTCCACGGTCATGGAGGAGAATAACCTTGTGTATGGCGGACTTCCGGACTTTCTATCAGCCAGCATTAGCGGGCTGATTAAAATCATCCAAGCATAGCTTTCCGAAAGCTACCACCTAGCCACTAAAACCTAAAATTTACACGGCGCTAGCTGCAACTTACAACTTACAACTCCCCGCCAAGCTTGATACTTTCCCCTACTCACCCCCCCCCCCGAAAATATAGATGACAACACCACAGCACTTTATTACTTTATCAAAAAAGGACTCCATGGGAGCTTCAATATGAAAAAAATAGGTGAAAATTCGCAATTTAACCGCAGTTTAGGCGCAAAAGCGGTACTGACTTTGCTATTGGTGACGCTGTGGGGGTGTGATAGCAGAAATACATCTGTTAGTTGGTTGGAGCGTGGTGCTGTTTTGACAAGTATAATAGATGATAGCTTAGCCATATATACAAATAATTCTATTAAAATAATTTGCACGCAACCAAAATTTAATATACAAGGGATTAATGATTGTGAGTACTATGACTATAATCCAGGATTATATTTGGTGAACTACCGCAATAAACAAGTCTATTGGGGAGATACACTTGATTATAATATGGTGGTGTTGCTAGGGCATCTGGATGATTCCACAGTATTCGTTGCAAATGAATCATTTACTGAATATGGCTATTGGAAAATTGGTGAAAAGCCTAAATTGGAGAATAAGTTAGACTTTCCTATGATAGGTGTTGATTGGAGCGTAGAAGCTAGGCCTTGGAAAAAGGGAGATATTTTGTTTTACAATTATTCTAACAATTTACGACATCACTGGATGATAGATAGTGCCGCCAGAGAGTTTCGTGAATTTGAATACACAGGGGAAGATACTTGGTTGGAGAGTTGTATAGACTTTAAATATCATGAGGGAGAGGTTTTTTGCGTGAAAATGGATAGCTCGGGTTCAGGTAACTTAAATTTATGGGTAGATGGCACCGTTACCGATTCTCTATACCTAAACGGTTGTAAACTCATGGAAACTTATGGCTGGTATGGCCCTTATGTAGTATTGGACTTATACTGCTCACATTTTTATTCACCTCATGTTAAAGAAGTAGATTGGTGGTACGGCTTGTATGATGTGAGAAAGGTAGATTACACAAATCGAAGGTTTGATACTACTTTTAGTGGTTTATGGTTTAGCACTGAAAGAGGTTTTGCATTTGATCAAGGTAATTATACTATATTTGAACCAGAAGACTTAATAGTAACAGGAGGTGAATAGTGAGAGTGGTTTTGTTTTTAGTATTGGGTTTGCTTAATGTATTGAGTTTCGCTAACTCAAAACCCATGGAGTCCCTTGAAAAGTACAATGTCGTTCTGGTGCATGGAGCCTCCAATTTTCTTTGAAATTAGCAGGCGCACTATTTCGTTGCACTGCGATAAAATAACATTCGAAATACTATGTGTATTCCTCATGTTATTTTGTTGACACTGAACATCCATATTCAGTGCCCGTTGGGCTCACTGCGTGAGTCCCTCTCCGGCATCCATGCCTCTGTGGTGTGCGCCTCGTATTGCATCCTGCTAATTCCAAAGAGCTTCTGGCTGCGCAGGCACACTACTTTAACCACGTACCCCGAGTGATTTCCCACATACGGTCTGGCGTAAGCCAAAAAGTACCGAGGGGCACTTCGATACATCTCCAGCCTGCTTCGAGACGCTTTTGCCAACCTGCATCGGCTGGTTGGCTGATTGCTGGAAGTTCTAATATCTGAAAACACTCGGGGAGCGTGGGCGAAAAATATCGAGGTGGCATTCATCCAGGCGGGGAGATTCACCCTATGATTTCCTGCCTCACTTTGTTATATTGCAAGAAAAAGGACTCCATGGGGGCACTAAACATGAAGAAATCAGCTAAAATCTCAAAAGTAAACCGTAACTTAGGTTCGAAAGCAGTGTTAGCCTTGCTATTGGTGGCGCTGTGGGGGTGTGATGGCACTAGAGCAGAGTGGGGTGAGCGCACTGGAAGGATGGTTTCGATTCTTAATGATTCTTTAGCATTGATTCAAGATTGGCGGCCTAAAAGTGTTTGCAAAGGCATGGTAACTAATGTTAGCTGTGTACATAGTTCGCATAATGCCGGCTTACATTTGGTTAATTATCAACAGCAGCAACCCGTATTACTGAGCGATACTTTAAGTTACTATTTAAATGTAATGAGAGGGTATGTACGAGATTCCGTTGCATTTGTTGTGCATGAAAATACTAGTAAATTTGCTTTTTGGAAAGTGGGACAAAAACCAAGTCCATGGAAAGACTGGTACTGGCCCAGCTCATGCGCTCGTCATATTTCTGTAGAAGACTTGATCAGGCCTTGGAAAAACAATCAATTTATAATTAGAGAGAGGACAGCTTCTTGCCCGAATGTGCTATTAGACACTACAACCGGGCAGGTTTCCATTTTTGAATTTAGCGGGGAAAACGCTTGGCTTAGTGAATGTACCGATTTTAGCTATGTAGATGGTAAAATTTATTGTCTTAGAGTTAGTTCACCTCAAACCTTAGATTTGTTGGTAGATAATGAGTTAATGGATGTTTTGCATAGTGAAGCTTGTGAGTTTGTTAAAGAAAAACCACGCAGGGTGAGTAAAGAGTCGGTGGAATTGTTTAATGAGTATGTTTCTATTCAAACGAAATGTTCTTATGGATATAATCAGCATAAACTAGACGCTGATAAAATGTCCTTTGATACAACTTTTTCAGAAGTAACTCTTAAAGGAAAAAGGTTTATTCATCAAGATGGTAGAGTGGTTGATTACTATGAATAAAAACTTACTAGGAGAAAAAATGAGATATTTTTTGCTGTTGATATTATTGATGCTGGGGTTGGCCTACTCTAATGCTAAACCCATGGAATCCCTTGAAAAATACAATGTAATCATGGTGCATGGCGCCTCTAATTCTACTAATGGATTACAAGAACTGTGTAATGGTGCTGATACCTTACCGGAAGCCTCAGATTTTCACAAAGCATATATGCAAAAAATAGAAGAGAATGATAAATTTGAAGAAAATTGGGGATTGGGCACAGCTGTGAATATGATGGGCGGCTATCATAGTAAAGACACCCTAACTCATTGGCTGGATACTGAAGTATTTGAAAAGTATAGACATTTTAAATCTGACGACCCCGAAGGCGCTTCTCCGATCTACATTCAGCGTTCTTTTGTTAACCCGGCCAATTCGCCCATAGCTAATGCACGGGAATTGGGGGGTCCTACCTGGAATGGTTTGGGTAAGTGTTCTAAACGCCGTTCTTTAATCGAAGAGGCCCAAGAAGTCAAGGCTGGCGGTCGTGGGAATTTGAAGAGATTGCGCACTTCTAAAAATTACTTCGACATCCCCTCGCGTAACATTTTGATTGGTTACAGCATGGGCGGCGTGGCATCCAGTGAGTATGTGCGGGGGAATTTTTGTGCTTAAATCAATACAACTCGCCAACAACATATTTTGTAGATATTTATTTGTGTTAACAGTTATGGTTGCGAACGCAATGTTTTTAGGTTGTGGCAGCTCAGAGACTAGGCCTGCGAGTCCCTCTGTAAGTATGTTAGGAATTCTTAATGATTCAACTGTTGTTTTGAAAGTAACAAAGAATCAAGAAACATGCGTAGAAACACTTCTGGGTAATAGTTGCTATGGAAAATATGCAGTTAATCAGTATGTTGCCGTTTTTGATCTTCGTTCGCATTTGTCGTTAGTACAATCATTAGAAATTGACACATCATACTCGCTAGTGACTCAAGTTTCGGATTCTTCTTTTGTATTCTTGAATGGAAATGGAGTTTTGGGGTATTACAATAGCTCGAAAAACCAATTTGATGAAGTAGCGATCAATTGGGGAACTTGTAATGTGATAAATAAAAATCTACGGGCTAGAATATGGAGAAATGAAACGATCCTTCTTAGTTCCTATCGTTCTAATTCTGTGGATTCTCAATGTGATTTTATTGAAGTAGATATTATTTCAAAATCTATGCAACCAGTGCTGTTAGCTGGTGATTATAAGTGGTTGATTGATTGTGATGATTTTTATTTTTCTTCTGAAATAGATAAACCTGTATGCGCAATGCTTTCGAATACTCTAAGTTGCAATATTTTTTTATTTATTGATGGAATTGTTAAAGATTCTGTTTTGCTTGGGGATAAATCCTGTGAATTGATAGGCTCTTCTGGACGTACATACAACCTCAATTGGTTGGGGAATTATCTGGTTACACCAAAATCAAGCAATAGTTCTAACTATTTATCGCAGAAACTTTTAGGGGATACTGTGATGAGTGTTGATGCAAATGAGTCAACTTTTAACAGACAAATGCCGGAAATGTGGCTTTCGGTAACTGGTATTGTCTTTGACGGATCGTTTATGCCATACTCATCGTTCCCATTCAATAATTTGTTGGAGAATTAATATGAATAAGTATTTTATAACGATGATTGTTGTGATATTTGGATGCTTATGGGCTGGCAATAAGCCAATGGAGTCCGTCACTCGATACAATGTAATTCTTGTGCACGGAGCTTCTGATAGATGGGGTGGGATGGACTGTAATGCTGAGAATTTTCCTGAAGCATACCGGAGCCCTCGTGATAGTGTGACAGGCTATTTCGAAATGGTTGGTGGAATTCAGAATGGTGATTGGAAATCTTCAGCTGCCAAAATGCTAAGAGCTTTAGTGCCATGGCTCTCAGATACCATTTTGGAAGATAAAAATGTCGTTTATCTGCAGAGACCATTAACTCAACCTGCTGGTTCTCCTCTTCAAAACGCTAGTGAAATTGGAGATAGAAAGTGGAAAGGTAAAGGAGGGTGCGCTGCGCGGAGGTCTTTATTTGAAGAAGCTCAAGAAATTCGGGCTAATGATCAAAAAGAATTAGCAACAAAACGTAGCTCTATGGCGTATAGATTGATACCTTCAAGAAACATCATCATTGCCCATAGTATGGGAGGTGTGACATCACGGGAATATATACGATCAAAGTCATATAACAATGATGTTGATAAAGTCATAACTCTTGATTCCCCTCATGAAGGTACCGGAAGTTTAAACTTACTATTAGACATTAACGATGATCTTCGGGCTGTTGTAGAAACTGGAACAAATGCTATTCCGTTGGCCATTGCTACATCAATTACTATGGCTTCAATTGGAAAAGAACCAGGCACAATTATTCCAGCTATTCTTGGTCTTGCAGAATCAATTGCATTAAACGGTATGAATTATGGCACGCGATTAGCGATAATGAATTCATTGAAGCCAAAAGGATTTGATTTCACTAAAGACGATGCTCTAGCTGATTATATTGATCCAATAGCGCATAATAGTAGTGGCATTGATAACCTGATAAATGAAAGAATATCAGATAGCCTTCCGATGTTTAGGTTATTGGGCGGAAGAAATAGCATGGTTTTTACAGATCCCAATGTTGGCTGGAGAACGCCGTCGAATGTTTTTATACCCGCAGCCATTACGGTACCGTTTGCAAATGTGTGGGCACAATCAACAGGAGCTAGTAGCCAAAAGACAAATTTTATTAATGCATTAACAGGATTTACTGTTGGCCTTTTGGGCGGTATCACTTTAGAGGATCACGGTACGGCATTGATTCCAGAATGGAGTAGTTTGGCAAAGAATACGCCTTTGCTAAATAACCAAAAAGTAGATGTGAAAAGAATGCAATATGATGGTGATATTTTTGCCAAGTCAGCGGACGCAACATTTGCAGCTTCGTTAACGGGTTTGGGCGCTGCAATTATTGCTCTTGATGTTGCTTTATCTTGGAACTATCCAATTGCGACTGGAGCAAAAGTAGGTCTAGCGATTGCAGGTTCTACACTCTTATCTGCTGGCATAGTGACTGCTACTATGATCGGTGTAGAAGATATACAAATGTCACATAAAGCCCCATCGCTTTCTGAATATCAAGCGCAGTGGTTTGGTAATCCTTCAACATATAATTTACTCACAGGGAAGCAATCCACCATCACCCCCTACCTTATGGAAGATTTTCTTTATGAAAAGCCTTTTGTAAACCTGCGAGTTAGCAGTGCCAATGATTTTACAGAAGTCCCCGATAGCACCAACCAAGATAGCTTGGGCCTTTATTACAATTGCGATAGTAATGTCTGTCAATCTTTGGCAGTTATTGCTCCCGATACCACAAAAAAGTATCCCTTGACCTTTAAAAACGCTTATGATTGGGAGAAAATGGGCGTTAAAATCGATACTTGGACTCGGGTTTCGGGGGTAGATGGCACAGTTCCCATTCGCCATGTAAATCGTTATGCCATGCCAGATGTAGTGGTTGAAGATAACATTAATCGCTATAGTTTTGTTGTGGACGATCTGATGCCCCACCGTTTGCGCCAAATTCGCATAAACTTTAACTTTGTAGAGGACTTAGCTTGGGAATGTGATATTAGTAAAGCAGAAGATGCCCAAGATGCTTGTGATGTATATACTCGCAGCGGTGGTAGTGATTGGGTTAAAAAAGATAAAAAAGTGGCACATCCGGTTAAAAAAGACGGCTCTTTTGATTTAAATATGGGTGATTATTACAAGAGCCTTTTGGGGGTGCAAAAAGACAATCAAAATACCGTTACCATCTCCACGGTTAATAAAATTGGTTTATCCAACACCCAGCGCTTTCATTATCTGTTTAAAGCCACTGCTAATTTCATTCAACCTCGCTGGCCTTTGCCCGGGGTGGCGGTGAGCAAAATCGACAGTTTTGTAACCTATGCTTCTACTCTAGATTATCAAGGTTATGCGGTTAAATCAGGCCAAGATTGCATTTTTATAGATCACCTTGATAGCGCAAGTTGTGTAGAATCATCTTATGTAAATATGACTTTAGATGGAGCAGATGGCGGTGCACTTTTATTTTCAAATAATAAAGCCGACAGCGTGGAATATAGCGGTCCGATGCTGTGGAGTTTGCAGATAAACACCGAAAATTCTTCAGGGAATAGTAACGATGAACTTATCATTCCTTTTAAATTAGATCAAAGACCTCCAGAAATAACTATCAACGCAGAGGCTGCGGTTTTAAACCCCGATTCCACCGCGTTTATGGCGCGTTTTTACAATAACATTAGTGTGGATCCTTCGTTGCGCTTGGTGCGCATGAAGTTAGAGCGTTTGCAAAATAATACCCCTAGCAAAACATGGGATTTACCCTTGTTTACCAATGTGTTAAGCCACGAGTTTGCTATTGATTGGACTGGTTTAGACAAGGAATCATTGTCAGATGGGGTTTATCGTTTAATTGCTTTGGCGCTGGACAACGCTGCGCCTAATCGTAGTCTGCACGAGGCGGTAAATAATGTGGTTTCTCTGGCTAGTTCGCCAATAGATTCAGATCAATTTAAAAGAGATTGGTATAATATTGCATCGCCAGACTCCCCTTGGATCTTGCGGGATGGCCTCAACAGCACCACAGACACTGCTACTTTTGTCATAGATCGCACCGCCCCAACGGTTTCCGTGGATGCTTTAACCGCAAATACTAGTTCTAATAGTAGATATCCGCAAAGCGAAACTAAGCGTAGCGGCTGGGTTACCTTAAACAAATATCAAACCTTAGCTGCAGATTATGCGGTGCAAGAGCCAATGCTACAGCGCGACACAGCACTGGTATCGTTGTTGTGGCGTTTTACTAGTTTAAACGATAGCAACCAAAGTCATCAAGCCGGCATGGAGCAAATTATAACTAGCGATAATGCTGTAAGTGGCGTTTGGGAAGAATCCGCGCAAAATCTTATTCCCGAAGGTGATTATCAATTGCGCTTATTGGCACGGGACGCAGCTGGCAATGTGAATTCAGCAGCTGCAGCCCTTAAAGTGCGTATAGATCGCACTGCTCCGCAGGTGGAAAACCTAATAGCAAGCCAATTAGTGTATGTGAATACTTATGATACGGTTAAGGCTTCATTTTCGGTTTCGCAAGCCGCAGACTTAGACTCCAATCGCTCAGATTTGCAGTGCTATTATAGAGTGCGGGGAGCCGGGGTTGCTCACTCCGATTGGGTTTTGACTGGAACTGATACTAAATCCCAAAGTTCTACCTCTAATTATAAATCCAAGATAGACTTTGTGGTGGATCCGGCAATGCTCGTAAATGCCACGGGCAAAATGTATTTAGAAGCGGGCTGTTTAGATGCGGTGGGTAACTTTGGCTTTAGCACTGATTTGTTCCATTTTGGTGCCTTGTACCCCACCATTATTTCTCCAGATTCAACTGGGGAATTAGCAAATGAGTTTGTGGTTATCACGGGTATAGCCCATCCTCCCCAAGATGCTAACATCAAAGCGATAGAGGGTAACGGTGGCTATCGTTTGCGTTGGCGTAACTTTGTGTCTAGCACTTGGACTACGGAAGGGTTAGATGTGGGGGCGGGTAAAAGAAAAAGTGCAGAGACTCCCTGGCTTTCCAATGAAGCCCAGCCCGCAGAGGGGGTTTTAGGTATTTGGGATCGGCGTTCTTTGCCTTATGGGGATTATATGCTGGAATTGGCCAGCCAAAGTTGCGATACCTGCCCATGGGTGACAGATTCCATGAAAGTTATTTTGACTGATGTTGCGCCTGACACGGTGTCAAAGTTAGTGCTGACGGTGGTTGATTCTATGCAAGCGGGGCATGAAATTGCTATTAGTATGAACATGGTGGGTGCTACAGCTGATTTTAGTGGACGCATTTATGCTCAAGATAAATCCGGTACCGCTATGTTTGAGGTATCTACGGAGAAAATTAAAGCTTCGCCTTATGTGGGCCCTCCCGTGAATCCGGGCCGTCAAGATGGAATCTGGTTTTGGAGTCAAGATGATAAATACTATTTGCAATGGCAGGGCCTAGCTGCGGATGATACTTTAAAAATCAACTTTAAAGATGGGGCTATTGAAAGTTTGTGTTACGATGGCGCCGCAACGCCAGTGGCTAATTGTCGAGTGGAAGATAATCAAGCCTCTAGCTCAACAACTAATTGGAATTTGGTGGATTCGAGCATTCAGGGAAACTTGAGTGAGTATTTTCAAATACCAGCAGATTTAAATAAGACCATGGTGTTATATGGTGCAGCTGGTTATGTCACATTTAATAGTTCCTCCGCTTTTTACATTGATTTAAATAGTTTATGGGATAGTACAGGGGCAATGGCTTTGCCTTATTGGCTAGGCGGTGCCACAGAAGCAAGCACAGTGGCGAGTGGGGTGTCTTTTGCTATGCCCTTTATTTCGGTAAATCCTCAATTGTATGGTTTGAGCACCAACTGGGACGGTATGTCATCCACAGGGCATTTTCCCCAGGGTGGCGAGGTAACCATATACGCCGAAAGTTATGAAAATGCCATGTATGGAAAAGTGTTTCGCGATTCGGTTACTATCAAGGTGAGCTTGCCTAATTTGAAATTAGTGAGTGATACTAAGGATTTAGGTGAGTTTTATGTGTTGCAAGATATGCAAGAAATGGCAAAATCCCCAGTGGTGGGCAAAAAACAGCTGAGTTATGGGGTGTATGGCCGCAATGCGCGGGTGAGTGCTTGGATAGAAGACGGATTTGGCAAAAATATTCGCAATTTATTGGATAACATACCGCAAAAAGCAACTTCATCCAAGCAAGCATATACCGTGGCTTGGGATGGCGTTAACGAACAAGGTCATTTAGTAACCACGCCGGATACTTACACTTTTGTAATTAGCGCCCAAGAAGAGGGCGGTTCCCAACCGGCAACTTTACGGGTGCCATTTAGACTAACGGTACCGTCCAGTGTGGTGGAAGTGGTGGATGATGGCAGCACTGCTAGTTCAAAGTCGGGTTTAAGGGTGGCGGAGGCTGTTGCAGATCCCGATTATGACGGTGCGTATTTATACGCTCCCCAGGCGGATTATTTAATTAAAGCTAATTTGCAAGGAAAGTATTTACCCGATAGCTTGCGTAAAGTAAGTCTGGAACATAGTGTAACAGGCACGCAAAATGCTATTGGTTATCCTCCGCAACGCTTTTCCTTGGCGGTAAAACGCCAAAGAGACCGGCTGGATTTGGTGATAGTGTATATGGTAGATAGAACATTAGAAAAAACTACTTATCCTGGTTGCAAGCAAGAACCAGCTTATGATGAAGTTTTTATTCAAGCGGAATCAATGCTTTTTACTGCCAGTGATAGCGTACATGAAATAGTTGTTGATTTGCCAGCAGGAGACAATAGGGGATTCTATGCTCCATCAATGGACACGGCTAAAATCCGTATGATCGCATTAATGCGAAAAGATTGGGAGGCTTTTAGAAAAGAAATGCCCACAGGTTGGGGTAATAATATAAGAGAAACATTTAAAGAATTAAGTGATAAAAAAGCGATTTGGAGTGCAAGAGATCCCTACGGTAATGATGGCATCCAGATTCCTAAAGTTCATACTACTAATAAAGTCAATATAAGCCCTGGCGATGTTAATTGCGTGGTCAGTGATTCATTGAAAAATGTTTGCACTTACACAACTGATGGCTATAATCCAAATCAAAATTTATTTAAAATAGGTATGTATAGTGATCATGAAAATTTTTATTATAATTATAAATATGTTCGACCTGGTGTACCCACGTGTTATACTAAAAGATACCAAAGCTTAGGGTTCAAGGTTCAACTCACCATCCCTGATGATTATTGGAATGCCGGCTATGGCTATGATAACCTAGTGAACCGCACCCTTCGTTTTGATCAAACCAATTTGACTATGTTTGGAGAATCAAGTAGCTACTTATCGGCGCTAAAATCGTTAGCAGACACTAATGATAACTTTAAGCCGATTTTTAACCACCTGTTTCACGACGGCGCTAAATGGAATAGCAACACAAATTATGGAAGGCTAACTCCTTTTGAAGTACACAATTTCCCATTTATTAGCGCTAACGCCTTTCCAAGCCCCCAAAACACCTTTTTATTACCCGATGAAGTTGGTGGGTTTGAATATCCATCGTATTTACACGCTAAGTTTTATGGGAAAAACGAAGTTGGAAGTTTTGTCGCAAAAATTTTAGGTAAACCCGTTCACGAAAATACTTGCCCGAAGTGGGATGCTGATGGGCGTTGTGAAATTACCTTGGTGAACAAGAGGGAATCTTCGGTTAGCACGCCGCTATTGCAGCATGGAAACATTAACATTATGGTGGGCTTAAATGCGCAAAAGAGTGATTATGATAGCAAATATACGGTTACCATCCCCAAACCCGCACCTATGAATTGGATGGAAAGCTTACATGATACTGTTAAGTGTCCCGCGCACACCGACGCCATTTGGACTTCTAATGAAAACGCTTTTGCCTCTTGCCAAAAGTTTTATACCGTGGGCTCGTATGTAAACTATCATACAGGTGATTATTCCCCAGAAAAGTGGGATTCTGTTATGCTTGACAATTTTACTAATAAGTATTTGGCTAATCAGATTAATAAACCCGGGCAAGCATTATATATAGATTCGCTCAACATCTTCCCTAATTTTAATGCGGCTCTGGCAGGTAAAGAAGCGATAACAACTACGACTGAAGTGGAATTCAGTCCGAAAAATTATGAAAATGGGGTGTTTTACATACTCCAAGGTCTTGGTAGGCCCGAGTATAATGCTGCATATAGCGAAACCATTACTACTAAGGTAGTAAATGTGGATTCTAGCCTAGTATGGTGGAATGCAAGCGAAAAAAGATTAGAAGCGAAAGCCCAGGATTGGATGGATCCCGCCTTGGATTCTAATAAAGTGATTTATCGCCGCACTTTAGATAAAATAAATGAGCAAACTATACCCCCAAGTACCAAGAAAGCACTCGGGTTTTCGTTGGAAGATTTGTATTTTGGGCAAGTGGGTATCAAAGACCGTTTAGAACCCGGATTAAGCTTGTATGACTCTCTTAATGAACGGAATAATTGGATTAAAGAGGTAAAATTGGCTTCACCCGCATTAACGCATTTGGATAGTACGGTGCATACTCATTTTACCGTTTCTGCTACCCCGGGTGATACCGTGGTAAACATAGTCCGCAAAGATGCAACGACTAACATTAGAGCTAAAGAGTTGGTGGCCATTCACGGTCAAGTACCGGCAGGTCAAAACTATCAGTTAGCTTATCTCTATAAGGGCGCTATTGAAAATATCGCAAGCGATACCATGCCTACGATTTCAGCGCATGATAGCATTTATGGGGGTACTTTCGCCGGCCTACCGCGTTTAAATTGGTTTGATGTTAATCGTTTGCAAGGTAACACCTCTTTAATGCTTTTTTGGCAAGAAGAGCCAAGTTCCCAACTAAATTTCCGCAAGTTGGATTTAAATATTGGCACGCCAGTTAGGGACAGTATTGATAGTAAAACAGTAACTTCAATTTTTGGAGAGTTAAGCGTAAGTTTTGACAATGTAGTAACCGACGAAAAGCGCATGGATGTTACGGTGCGGGTGGCTAACCCCAGCGATTATGGCTTTGAGGTGTTTAATGGCGCTCCTTTGCGGGGGCCAGTGATGGAAGTTTTACCCTCCATGACTTTTGCCGAAGGGTCTTACCCCCGGGTGAAAATGGTGATTGCTCGTGAAGAAATAGAGGAGTATGAACAAGACCCTTCTCGCATTCGCTTATATAAGGTGGATTTTGCCAATCAGCAATTTGTGCCCTTACAAAATGTGCTATATGGCTATTTAACCAAGGATGATACTGATATAAATAAGGTTAATGAGTGTGATAAACCTTTTAGTTCTCTTTGTTATAAAGATGACAATTGGACACATTTACTGGTTTCCGGCGAAACCTCCACTTTCTCGGCCTTTGTGGCTTTAGATTATCAGAATGTAGGGTCGGGTGGCGTAGAGTTTAGCCTGCACCCTCAAGTGGGCACCGAATTGCGCCGTCATATTCTAGTTTCCGGGGCTGAAAGCTATAATATCTATCTCGACGACGACCCGATTTGGGGCGATAGTACAGATGCCACCCCGCCGGAATTGCTAAGCGTGCATACCGATAGCCTGGGTAAGCCCTATATTTATTTACCCCAACGCACGGATTCTTGGCTTTATTTAGTGCCCAAATACCAAGGTGCGGAACTGGCCGATGCACCCTTGCGGGTGCATGCCCAAGTGGTACCGGCTAATATGCTTTGCACCATGCCCGATACCCTGTTGTGGTTGGGTTTAGACAATGGCTATTTAGAGTTGGCCCAATCGTGTAACCAAGGGGGCGTGGGTACTTTACAGTTGCGCCAAGATAATAAAGTAAAAGCTGAAATTTACCAGTCATTACCCGATCCCTTCCACTGGGACGGCAGCTTGGGCGTAAATAAAATTAAGTTTGGCAGTTATCAAAGCCGCTATATTGGCCTCGCCTTTACTGAGGCGCAAACCCAAATTGCGGGCCCGGAAATTCGCACCGATAGCCTGCGTCCGCGCATCTCCCATTGGTCAGTTA